>JAFGHX010000473.1 GCA_016929905.1 Kiritimatiellia bacterium | reverse complement strand
GGGCGAACAGATTGCCGCGTTGCGGCGTTGGGCGAAGGGGCGCGCTCGCCCCGCGACAACGCCGGATGCTGATGCCAAGGGGCGCAGAATTGCGGCGTAGTTCAAACGGAGTAGCCCGGGATTCTCGATCCCGGGCTACTCCTTGCGAAAATGCCCCTCGACCACGGCCGCAAGGGCTTCCACGGGGCACATCCGGACGCGTACCATCATGACGATCTTGGGGGCAGGGCCAACATCTTGTGTGTTGAGACATTGATCGGGCAATCACCGATCCCTGCTCGCGTCGCGGGTAATTAGACTGGATCAAGCGAGTCCAGGTGGCTGAGTGATCCCTCTTCCATGCGATATGACAACTTCGGGTCCCAAAAATGTCATGACGTATTGAACTGGGGTGACACAGGCGCCCATTGGGCGCCGTGAACTACAGCGCGTGCGCGAAAAACGAACAAGTGCGTCGTCGCGGCACGGCAGATCAGCATATAGGAGGAGACTATCGTGAAGACAATACACGATAGGCGATACACCCGTTTGATCACCGAGCTTCGCCAAATCCGCAGAAGGAGCGGACTCACGCAGGCCCAGGTAGCCCAAAAGATGGGCTGGGCGAAGTCGACGCTAAGCAAAATCGAAACACGGGAACGCAGGTTGGACCTACTGGAGACATACGACCTATGCGGGTTATACGGCATCCGGCTGACCGACCTGGAGCGGCTACTCCGGGGCAAACGTGAGTGTTGATACTCCACTATTGTCCCTCCGGGCGCCCGCGATTGCTGGCGCCTTCTTTTACCTATTGGCTACCGGACCTGCAGCCCGTGCGTTATTTTCGATCTCTGGCAAGCCGTGCTCGACGCCGAGCGTGCGCCTGTATCTGGATATTCCACACAACCCGTCATTCAGCGCCCCGCCGATTGTAGTCCGTATACCGCGCAGCAATTGATCCGTCTCGCTCAGACAGCCGGTGAGTGCGTCCAGTAGCCCCAGCCTGGGGATCTTGTCCGTGTTCAACTCGAGCACTACACCGCCACTGCCAAGCAAGGTCCTGCTGGTGATAAATCCCCCATCCTCGATCTTCCGGGCCCACATCTTCAATGTTGGATACGCCACCCCACACTGCTTGGCGATGTCCCGATAGGTGAGTCTGCATGATGTGCCCGCCCCGCATTCGCGGATAACAACTACCAGCAGGGGCAATGCGATGCCGGCGTCCAGGATTGCGCGCGGCGACACGACCAGGGACAACAGGCGTTCGATAGCCTCGGGATGTAGTGGGGAGAGCAGGGGGCTGTCCGGGGAGGTATGGCGTTCGGTGCCGGCTGGGGGGAAGATGGACTTGGGCGTTGTGCGTGGCCGTTCATGTCTGTATCTCCGCAGTGATCGTGTTGGAACATCGGCGCGAAGATCCTATCAGTGCCCAGCCGCATTCCCAACTTGGGGCACGCTACTTCGGTACGCCCAGGTAGCCCTACGACCGCGGCGGCTCGCCAAGCCCCATGCAAAACCACTGGCTTGGCCTCGGCCAGAACGTGGACGCCTTCAGTCAGAATGCCAACAGCCCCGTCGTCGCCAAGCTCCGACATCGCCCCAGATTCGCGGGCATGAGAGAATGTGAATGATCTCGACTTCGGGCCGCGTTTGGGTTATAATAAGAAGGTCGGAAGGCGCTAACCCGACGAGGAGAGGACCGTGCGAAAATGGATGCTCATCTTCCTGGGTGCGGCTGTGTGGGCAGAGGCAGCCGTCGAATCCGAATTCAGAACCTGGTTCTATCAAGGCGGGCCACCGCAAGGGGTCCGAGCGAAGCTGGTGTCGGTTACTGGGCAGTTCGTCAAACTCAGTGACGATGCGGGAAGAAACCACCTGATCAGCCGCTCGTTCCTGTCGAAAGAAGATGCCGCGTTTGTTCACAGCGCCCTTTCAAAAAACCCGCAAGAAGCGCGAGACCTGTCGCGGCCGGCGGCGGTTGCGCAACACACAGAAAAGCCCGAAACGATTCAACCCATGCGCCAGGTGAACCCGACAATGGGCGAGTTACATGAACTCCTGGTGCCCGCCGGCTGGTTGGTGGGGAAGTACCTCGACAATCTGGCGTGGAAACGAGGGGATGAGGCGGTCTATTTCGAGGTCGAAGGCACGGGCAATGGCCAGATCCACCGCAGAGTCACTCTTCTGGAGAAATATGAGGACGGGAAACGGATCTGGTCTGCACGGCAGATACGCGTGGTCGGAGAACAGATCCAGATAGTGCGCGGGGCCGAGAGTTGGAAGGCCGTCTTGCGGGGCAAGCGCCGGACACCTCCCGATGCAAGGATCGACTCTGAGGTCCACAGTTCGAGCGGCATCGAGAATACGCGTGCCTATCGCAACGCCGAAAGGACTCTCAATGACGTGATCGGCAATGTTGAGAGGCGTGGATACTCCGAGGAGGCCTTGAGAGAAGGCAGTTCACGTCTGGACGACGCGATCGACGACGTGAAGATCGAAATGGGTCGGAAGATCAATCGAAAGCCGGAACAACCGGGCTACTCAATCGAGGCTCGGCAAAGAGCAGCAATCAACGCCTTGATGGCCATGGGAGATTCACGAGAAGAGGCTGAAGCGACCGTCAAGGCCATGACCGATCTTGGACTCCTTCCTGACCCGCCGCAACAGTGATTTGCCCCCTGAACCCCGCAGAACAAACAGATCTACCGGGCACCGGCAGCTCCCAACTCTTCACTAACGTGACACCCACCAGGGAGGCGAATACTTTGGCATTCTTGTCCCCCGGTCCCGTGACGCCCTGGAGCACGCCCGGGCCGGATCTCCGGCACGACGGGCAAGGATGTTCCCGGCCTGAATGCCGTTTCCCATATGTTCCCCGACTTTTCGACGCAAAGGAGGGCTATCGGGGGTCATAACGGGTCATGGCGGGCTATGAGCGAATCGGCGGATCAACCAATGGGGCAGGGGCTTTTCGCGGATTTCTTCGAGTTTTCGCCGATTCTCCAAAAACGGCCCGATCGGGTTCGATTCCCGTCACCCGCTCCCGCCTTCGCTCTTTCGCTGCGCTCAGAGCTACGGCGCGGCAGGCCCACCTTTTCGCTGCGCTCAGAGCTTCCGCCGTCGCCCTTTCCGCCTTGGCCCAAGGCTACGGCGTGACAGGTCGGGCTGTAACGCGACAGGACGGCGCGGCAGGCCCGCCTCCTCGCAGCGAAAGAGGGGAGGCGGGCGGACGCGAAAAGCCCGTGAAATCAGGCACTCTGTGAACCCGGTTCTGGGGTTCCCCATGTTTTTTCCAATTCTTCGGCGGAAAGGCAGGGGCTGGAGGAGCACGTCGGCAGATTGACCAACAGGGCGAAGATCGCGATCCGGGACTCAGGGGCGCGTACCGGGCGGGATGGGTTGTATCGGGTTTCGAGTATCGTTTGGCATTATGTCAGGCTAGGGTGATGGGCCTTCAGCCAGACGCGCACGCGCACTATCAGTTCGGCCACGAACTGCGTCAGTTCCCCGGCGTCGGCATCGGATGCATCGCCTACGCGGTCGTATTCCACTACGTTCCGCTTCCGCCGGCAGGTTTCCAGATAGTCGGCGTCCGCCTTGCGGTCGTCACCCAAGATCAGTGGGAGCGCGGCGATCGTGCGGTAGTGGTTCAGCGAGTGTTCGGGACGGAACCCCTCCGCGTGCAGCAGTATCGTGCAAAGCTTCAGAGCCGCGTTGTAGGCGATCCCGAAACGCCAGTCGGACGATACGCCGGGCACGCCGGCATCCTTCAAATCGCGCTCCACAATCGCGAAGAGGTTGGCGATCTCCTCCCGCGTCGGGCTGTGCGGTCGCAGCCAGCCGTTATCGTGCCAGCTCTGCAAGCTCATGCTCATCACCCTTGACGAACAACTTGGGCCCCTCGAGAACAGCGATCAGGAAGTGATCCTTCGCCCTGACTTTCGCCGCGAAATCCGCGACGGTCAATGCGTGCGGGTTGACCGCTCGCCCGATCCGCTCCGTGACGCCCGAGAGCAGGCCGGTCAGTTCTCGCATGCCCAGTGCTCCGATCACCATCAGGTCCACATCACTCTCGGGTCGCTCCGCGCCTTGTGCCAGCGAACCGAACACGAAAGCAACTCGAATTCTGTCCGATTGGAGCGCGGACCCGAGCACATCCGCCAACCCGATCGTCTTGAGCGCCAGGTTCCGAATGTCCGGGAAGAGCGGACTGTCGCGCCGTGCCGAATAGTACAGTCGATTGCCGGCGCGACGCGCACTGACGAGGCCCAGCCTCGTCAATTTCGCCAACTCCTGACGGATCGCGCGGTCGTTGAACCCAGTCTGACGCTCGATCTCGCGCACGTGCAGTTCGCATGGCGGGCCGCCAAACAGCAACCGAAAGATCTCCGCCCTGATCTTCGACCCGACGATCTCGGCCAAGCGGTTCATGTTGAGTGTTTATACCACTCAATTGCGTGGCGTGACAACTCAATTCCCCGGCGGTTGGCTGCGCGTCACGCGCGATCAATGGGCAAGCGGCGAGAACGTTCCCGGGCCGAACATGCTTCCCCATATTTTTCCCAACTTTTCGTCGCAATGGAGACCGATTCTCCTCGATCTGGACTATCGCCATCCGGTGGGTGCCGCGGGCCGGCTATAGGTCGGGGGCGGTCTCGGGGCGCGGCGTTAGTGTCGGCGATGAGCCGGTCGCCGCGAGGATCTTCATGCCGAGGGTTCCCCGACAACGTTCCCGATCGAGTTTTGCTACTCCCGGATCTGGCCTTTTCCGTAGATGACGTACTTATAGGTGGTGAGTTCTTCGAGGCCCATGGGCCCGCGCGCGTGGAGTTTGTCGGTACTGATTCCGATCTCGGCGCCCATCCCGAACTCGCCGCCGTCGGTGAAGCGGGTGGAGGCGTTAATGTAGACGGTGGCGGAGTTCACTTCCTGGGTGAACGCCTTCTGGGCGGGCTCGGCGGCGGCGACGATGGCGTCGGAATGCTGGGAGCCGTAGGTGTTGACATGTTCGATGGCCGCCTGGACCGAAGGCACGACGCGGACGGCGAGGATGAGGGCCAGGTACTCGGCGTACCAGTCCGCCTCGGTCGCCTCCTTCATGGCGGGCACGATTTGCCGCGCCGCGGGATCGCCGCGCAGCTCGACGCCGAGCGGCTGCAGCCGTTGGGCGACCTTCGGCAGGAATTCGGCGGCAATGGCTTCGTGGACCAGGAGCGTTTCCATGGCGTTGCAGACGCCGGGCCGCTGGCACTTGGCGTTTTCGATGATACGCAGGGCCATCTCGTGGTCGGCGCTCTCGTCGACATAGGTATGGCAGACGCCCTTGTAGTGTTTGATGACGGGCACGCGCGCGTTTTCGACGACGGCCCGGATCAACGTCTCGCCGCCGCGCGGGATGATCAGATCGATATAGTCCTCGAGCCGGACAAGTTCGGTGACCGCCTGCCGTTCCGTGGTGCGGACCAGTTGGATGCTGTCGGGGGGCAGGCCCTTCTTCTCGCCGCCGGCCTGGATGGCCTCGACGATGGCGGTGTTGGACCGGATGGCTTCCTTGCCGCCGCGCAGGATCACGGCATTGGAGGCCTTGAAGCAGAGCGCGGCGGCGTCGGAGGTGACGTTGGGGCGCGCTTCGTAGATGATGCCGATCACGCCGATCGGCACGCGGATTTTGACGATCTCCAGTCCGTTCGGTCGCAGCCAGCGGCTGATGCGCGCCCCGATGGGGTCTTTCAGGCCGGCGACGTCGCGAAGGCTTTTGGCCATGTCGGCGATGCGGCTGTCGGTGAGGCACAGCCGGTCCAGCATGGCGGAGGAGAGCCCGGCATCCTTTCCGGCCTGCATGTCCTCGTTGTTGGCCTGCATGAGGCGTGCGCGGCGTGCGTCCAGCTCGTCGGCCATGGCCTGGAGGATCGTGTTCTTACGGCGCGGTGCGAGCAGGGCGAGTTGCCGGGCCGCGGCCACGGCGCGGGCGCCCATCTCGGCCAGTTCTTGGTGCAAGTCCATAGGTATTCTCCGGGTAGGCGCTTACGACACGGTGTCAGGAGCCCAGCACGACCATATTATCACGGTGGACGACCTCGTCATAGTCTTTTCTACCGAGCAGTCTGGCGATGTCGGCGGTGCGCGCGCCCTGGATTGTCCGGATATCGTCGCTGCCGTATCCGACGAGGCCGCGGGCGATCAGCGTGCCGTCGGCGCTCTTGATGTTGACGAGCGCGCCCACCTCGAATTGGCCTTCGACGGCCGTGATGCCGCGCGGCAGCAGGCTGCGGCCCTTTTTCCGGACGGCTTCCCTGGCGCCGTCGTCGATCGTGATGGTGCCGGCCGCCCGGTGGAAGAAGGCGATCCAGCGTTTACGGCCCTTGATGGCGCTGCCGCCGACGGGCCGCTGCGGCAGCACGACGGTTCCGACGTCTTCGCCGGTCACGATCCGGGCGAGCACGCGCGGCATGGTGCCGTTGGCGATCACGACGGTGCCGCCCGCGCGCGTGATTTCCTCAGCCGACTGCAGCTTGGTGAGCATCCCGCCGGTTGAAAGGTCGCTGCCCTTGCCGTTGGCGAGGGCGTAGGTTTCGCGGGTAACGGCGCGCAGGGTGGCCAAGCGCCGGGAACGGCCTGCGCCCGCAGGCTCCCGCACGCCGTCGGTGGTGGTGAGCAGAATGACCAGTTCGGCGTGCACGAGCAAGGCGACGAGGGCGGCGAGAAGATCGTTGTCGCCGAACCGGATCTCGTCCACGGAGACGACATCGTTCTCGTTGATGATCGGGACCACGCCGGTCGACAGCAGCCTGGCGATGGTGTTGCGCGCGTTCAGGTGCCGTTCGCGATGGCGCAGATCGTCGTGGGTAAGCAGGATCTGGCCGACCCGCAGTTTTTCTTTGGCGAAGAGTTCGTCGTACAGCGCCATGAGCCGGGATTGGCCCACGGCGGCTGCCATTTGCAGGTCCGGCAGGCTGGTCGGGCGGCGTTTCATGCCGAGCGCCTGCATCCCGGCGCCGATCGCGCCGGACGACACGAGCAGGATTTCCCGGCCGGAACGGACCAGCGCGGCGACCTCCCGCACGAGCGCCTTGATCCGGGATACGTGCGGGCGGCCGGACTTCTGGGCAAGGACGCGTGTCCCGACCTTGATGACCAGGCGGCTGGCCCGGGTGAGGGGGAGTCTCGGGTTCTGGCTCGACTTCATCGGTTGTGTCCGGCCCGTGCGTATGACGCAAGGGCTGTTTGCGACGGAGATTTCGACCAAGCTTACGACCAAGCTTACGACAAAGATACTGTTGGGTGAAGCATGGGTTGTTGGGTCAGGGTGGATCGGGGTACTTGCCCTCGAGCGCATTCTGCACGATCTGTTTGGTATCGCTGGCGAAATCGCTTTTGAGCAGCCATTTCAAGTACTTGGGGTCCTGCTCGACCATGCGTCGGAGCGGGGTGCCCTGTTTTTTGCCGAAATTGAGGACAATCTGGCCGTCGACCCACTTGAGTTTGCCGGCCATGTCGGCCCAGTCTTCCTTGCGCACGGCGCAGTATTCGTGCAGGCCGTTCATGTTGGCGGGCAGGTCGGGATACTTTCTGAGCTGGCCGGCCATGACGTTGATGGTCGCGAGCACGTCGGCCTGTGCGCCGTGCGCGTTTTCGTGCGTGCCGTTGCAGTAGAAGGCGACGGCGGCAGTCAGGTCGCGGGGTTCGCGTTTGTGGAAGACGCGCTGGGCGTCGAAGACGCGGCGCTGGGTGAGATCGCACGTGAGCCCGGCGCGGAGGAACTCCTCCACGAGCATCGGGATATCGTACCGCAACAGGTTGTAGCCGCCGAGGTCGCAGCCGTCGAGGATTTCGAGGACGCGGCCGGCGATCTCGCGGAACGTGGGGCATTGGGCTACGTCGGCGTCGTGGATGCCGTGGATGGCCGTCGCGCCGGCGGGGATCGGGATTTCCGGGTTCACGCGGAAGACGTGCCATTCCAGGGCGCCGTCCGGGGGCAGCTTCCCGATGGCCAGCTCGACGATTCGATCGGCGCGCGGGTTGGTCCCGGTGGCTTCGATGTCGAAGACCGCGAGCGGCCTGTCGAGCTGCAGCCTGGCCTGAAGATCATGCATAGAAAGGTGTGTATACGGTATGTGCCCGGTCCGTGTCCACCCAATTTTTCCCTTGAGGCGGAGGCCGGGTTACGGCATACTCCGCCGGAGACAGGTGGAGGAATCAACAGAATGACACAGCACAGAAGCCTGAAATCCGCGAATCGGATCGTGACCAGGCGCAATGTTTTGAAGCGGTTCGAACGGATCGACGTGCTCCAGAAGAGCGGGAAGTGGAAGGCGGGCGACCGCGCGTACGGGCTGCCGAAGACGAAGTCGGAGCAGTAACGCGCGGGCAGCGGGGCCGCCCCGTTCCCGGCAGGAGGACTGTATTGAGGTGCGTGGGCACAGCCTGGCGCAAAGGCGTTGCGGTTGACCGCGGCGCGCGGGCCCCGTTTGCCCGGCTCGTTCTGCGCGCGGCCTGCTGCGTGATCGGGCTGGTGCTGCGTGCGGAGGCCGGCCAGGTCCACCGGTACCGAGTGAAGGCGGACAGCGTGAATCTGCGCGCGGCGCCGTCCCTGAAGGCGGAAGTCGTCAGCCAAGTCGATCAGGACGCTGTGCTGATTGGCAGGAGTGTGACGAACACGTGGCTCGAAATCGTGCCGCCGCCCGAGGTGGAGTTCGCCGTCTACGGGGATTTTGTGGACAACGGCACGATCACGAGCGCGCGGGTCAATGTGCGCGCGGGCCCAGGCATCAACTACAAGGTTGTGGGCCGCGTGTCGAAGGGGGAGAAGGTCGAGGTCAGAGGCCGGTTTTCCGATTGGGTCAAGATCGCGCCGCCGCCGGACACCTCGTTGTGGGTCGCGTTGGAGTACGTGGAGTATATTCGGCCGCCGAAACCGCCGGAACCGGCGGCAACGCCCAAGCCGAAGCCGCCGGCGCGCGTGACGCTGCCGAAGAAGCCGGCGGACGCCGCGTCTGTGCCGGCCGTCAAGCCGCCGCCACCCGATCTGGACCTCGTCCCGCTGAAGGGGCAGGGGCATACCGTATCTTACGAAGGGGTCCTGCGTAAGGCGGGGTTCGTCATCAAGCGGCCGAGCCGCTATCGGCTGGTGACCTACGAGCGCAGCCAGATCGTGACGGTCTGCTATGTGCGGGGCAACGAGGAACAGCTCCACGACCTGCTCGGCCGCAAACTGCTGATTCGCGGGCGCGAGTACTGGGTGCAGGGCGGGCGGTATCCCGTCGTCGTGCCGGAGCAAATCATTCCTCGCTAGCGACTCGATCGTTTCTTCTGCCCGCGAAAAGGCGCATCGCGCCTTTTCGCGGTGAAAGCGGCCGTTCCCGCGCGGCACGGGAAGAAAGCCTATTCGAAGGTGCCTTCCAGCAGCCCGTCGGAGAGTTCGGTGAGGATCTCGTCCCAGGCGCCGCGCCGCTCCGCGGTTCTGACGAGCTCGATGGTGGAGAGCGAGAAGCGGTCGGGAAAGCGGCCGAGCGCTTCGCTGAGCCGGTGCCCTTCCTGCAGTTCCTTGTGCAGGGTCTTCAGCACCTGCGCGAAGTCCGGATCACGCTCCTCCTCTCCCATGACGACGAGCGTCTGCAGAACCGGGACCCCGGCGCGCGTGAGCCGCAGGTACTTCTTCCAGAATCGCGCCAGTCGCGCCTGTCGTTCGGAGGGTTCCATGGCCGAGAGTATGCGATATCTGTTTCCATGGCGCAACGGTTACCGTATACTGGCCGCTCATGCGCACGATTTCCGGGAAAGAAGTGGGAGCGGTGGCCGGCAGGCTGGCGGGCATGCCGGCGGCGGAACTGGAGGGCCTTGTGCGCGACATGGGCCAGCAGCAACCGATCATCCTGGCCTATGTGCTGGCCGTGGGCAAGGACGTCTATGAGGAGGATGAACGGCAAGTCCTCTTGTATCTCTGCGTGGTGATTTGGCAGGCGATGTGCGCGCCAGGCGGGCCGGAGGAACCCGTCGATGAGGCGACCTTGAACCGGGTGGACGCCGCCAACGCGGACATGCTCGATTATCTGGGCGGCGAATCCGATGCGGATTTTCGGTCCAGTGTGAAGCTCATTGTTGGCCATTACAACCAGCCGGAGGTCCTGCGCTGCGTCGTGGACGCGCTGATGAAGGGCCGAAAGGGCCGCGTCAGGCCCGCGTACCGGGGTACCATGCTGCTCGACCTCAAGACGGTCATTGATTGCTTTGACCGATACGGCGGTTGACGATCTGACGATCAGAATGATGAAGCGTTTCACACACTGGGTAGTGGCCAGGACGATACCGGATTACGATCAGATCGAGGATCTGAAGGTGCGTCTGGGCTACGGGTTGCTGGAGGGCTGGGTCAGCATTGTGTTGAACGCGGTGCTCTTTGCGGTGAAGTTTGCGCTGGGGTTGGTGCTCGGGAGCGTCGCGCTGACCGCGGATGCGGTGCATACGCTGTCCGACTGTGCCACCTCGGCGGTGATCATCGTGGGGTTCAAGGTGGCCAGGAAGCCGTCCGACCGGGAGCACCCGTTCGGGCACGGGCGAATGGAGGCGGTGGCCTCGCTCGTGGTGGCGGTCCTGCTGTTTGTGGTGTCGGCCGAATTCCTGCAGCAATCCGTGCGCCGGATTATCGACCCGAAGGCCGTTGCCGCGGGTTGGGTGGCGGTGCTGGCCATAAGCCTGACGATAGTCGTCAAGCACTGGTTGGGCAGCTTTGCCTTTGAGCTGGGCCGCATGATCGACTCGAAGGCGCTGAAAGCCGACGCGATGCACCACTGGAGTGATGTGTGGGCCACCGCGTTGGTTGTCGTGGCGTTCATCGCGGGCCGTTTCGGCTGGCCCCGGCTGGACGGGATTATGGGGGTCGGCGTGGCGCTGATCATCGCGTATTCCGCCTACGGCATTTCGCAGGAGATCATCGGCCCGTTGCTGGGCGAGGCGCCGAAGCGCGAGACGCTTCGGCGTATCCATGAGCTGGCGAGCGCGCACGAAGGCGTCTCGGGCGTCCATGATATCACCGTCCACAAGTACGGGCGGACCATGTTGGTTTCCCTGCACGTCGAGGTGCCGGACCACGTCAGCGCCGGCGTACTCCACGAGACGGCGGAAGCGATCGAGGAGTCCATCCTGCAGGGCATGGGCGCAACCGCCGTGGTGCACATTGATCCGATCAACAAGGACCACCCGTGGTACCCGGCCATACGGGCGAAGATCCAGGAGATTGTCTCGGCAGAACCGCGCGTACAATCGTTCCACGATCTGCGCGTCGTCGGGTCCGTCCCCTCGCGCAGCAAAGTCGTGTTCGATATCGTGCCCTCGCGAGGCCTGGACGAGATGGAAATGCTTGATGTGATTCGCGGCATCGATGCGACGTTCCGGGCTGCCTTTCCGGAGATGCGCACGGTTATCGAGGTGGAGCCTCAATTTCGCTATACCCATCGTGCGGAATAACGCAATATGTTGTGGCCGGAAGGCGGGAGATGTGCAGAATAGGCTTTACACAAGCGCCGAGTTCGGTTAGACTCTCTGCCGGTAGGTTAGAGACGAGACTGGCCGGGTCTCGGTGCACTCTTGGAAGGGGATGGCTCGTATCGGGTCGTCCCTGCAAAGGGGGTGCTGTGCCGTGAAACGACCGCATACTGATTCGACCTGCCGTGCCTACCGCCGGGGTTTCACCCTGGTCGAGATCATGATCGTGGTGGCGATCATCGGGCTGCTGAGCAGCATTGCGATTCCTTCCTTCATGAAAGCGCGGCATCAGTCGCGTGTGACTCGTGCGCAGCGGGACCTGACCGTCCTTTCCGGGGCGATTGAGCAACTCGTTTGGGACACGGGCTACTGGCCGGGTCCGCAGACGCCGGACGAGGTGAACGCCTCGGGCGGCAACGAAGTGTGGGATCTGTCCTTGCCGGCGGCGGGGATCGTGGCCGCGACTGCAGCCTTTCGGCACTGGGACGGTCCTTACATGAAGAGCGTCCCGAAAGACCCGTGGGGGAACAACTACTTCTTCGACACGGACTACGAGCTGGGCGGCCAGCACTTCGTGGTGGTCGGCTCGTTTGGGCCCAACGGGATCGGGCCCAACCTGTACGACGCCGACGACGTATGCGTGATCGTGGAGACGAAGTAGCAACGCTTCTTCTCGTCCTGCTCGAAGAATGGGGCTCTTCGGCCTTCGCCCTCCGTGGCTGCCGCGGACAAGGCGGGCTGTCATTGGCTTCGCGTCACTGGCTTCGCGTCATTGGCTTCGCGTCATTGGCTCGCTGCGCTCGCGTCAGGGTCGGGAACATGGCGGGCGTCAGCCCCAATGCTCCGTCTTGACACGCGCGACTCGGGACGGACTCAGAACCCGCGTTTCTGGAGTTCGTGCCTGAGTTGGTTTTGGAAGGCGGCGAGGTCCTGAGGAGGAGGCCTGTAGCCGGGCCGGCCGGCGTCGATGGCCAGGCGGCCGAGTTGGTCGAGCGCCCAGCGTGCCTTTGTGCCGTCACTGAAGGTGACGGTCCCGTTGACGATCGCACCCGGCTGGGTTACCGTGTCGATGCCGACGGTTACCGAGCCGCCGCCGAGGTCGTCGGCGGCCGAGGGCAGGGGCGGCTCCGGGAACTCGTCCGCGTCCGGCTCCTCTTCCGAGGGGGCGTTGCTGAGGTCGGCCGGCTCCGCCGGTTTCTTTGGTTTTTCCTTCAGGTCGATTCCCAGGTCCAGGAGCAGGAACCGCAAATCCATGAAGGTGATCGCCAGGCCGAACTCCTCGGACAGATTTTTTTGGATTTCGGACAGGGCGCAGCCTTTTCCTGCCCATTGGGCGATTCTGGTCTTTTGCTCCGCGCTGAGCTCCATAGTTCGATCCTCGCGATAGTGGCAAAGCGTGCAAGGGAGTATGCGCGAATCGATCGAGTGTGTCAAGAGAGGGAAGAAAAGTCGTCAGAGTCCCGCGTTTACGCGGAAGTGTGGCCCGGGCTTTAGCCCGAGGCCGAGCGCGCGTTTCGGCTCGCCGCTGAAGCGGCTTGATAGCTTCCGCCTGAAGGCGGAACTCTGACGGGTTTACTCCAACAACACATCCCCGTCCGTGCGTGAGGGGGTGAACGCGACGATGTCGCCGGGCTTGGTTCGCGGACGGCGGACGCGGGCGGGCAGATACTCGCCTGTCCAACCTGCAGCGGAGCCGTGGTCGTCCACGCGTTCGAGGAGCACGCGGACCTCGCGGCCGACGAATCGTTGAGCGAATGTTTCGCGTTTCTCGCGTCCGAGCCGGACGAGGAGCTGGGCGCGGCGTTTCTTCTCGCGGGGCTGGACGGCATCGGGCAGGCGTGCGGCGGCGGTGCCTGGCCGAGTGCTGTAGGGGAAGACGTGCAGGTTGCTGAACGGCAGTTCGCGCACGAGGCGGCAGGTGGCGGCAAACGCCTCTTCGCTTTCCGCAGGAAATCCGACGAGGATATCGGCTCCGAGTCCCAGCAGGGGGATTTTTTCGACGGCATAGCGCACGACGTCTTGGTACTGGGCGGGGGAGTAGCGTCTGCCCATCGCGCGGAGGACCTGATCGTCGCCGCTCTGCAGGGGCAGGTGCAGGAAGGGGCAGAGTTTGGCGGAGCGGGCCATGAAGTCGATGACGGGCCGTTCGACCGTGGAGATTTCGATGGAGCTGAGCCGTATGCGGTCGATGCCGGGGATCTGTTCGACGGCGGCGAGGAGGTCGAGCAGGTTGGCGGTCCCGTGTGCGTAACAGCCGAGGTTGGCGCCGGTGAGCACGATTTCGCGATGGCCGCGGTCGGCCAGGCGGCGTGCGTCGCGGAGGATGGCGTCGAGGGGGCGGCTTCGGGCGGGGCCGCGAGCGGCGGGGACGATGCAGTAGGCGCACCGGAAATCGCAGCCGTCCTGGACTTTGAGGAGGGCGCGAGTGTTTTCGAACAGCGGCGCAACGGGGTGTTGTGGACAACGGGTTGGCGGGAGGACGCCACGCTGCCGCAGTTCGGCGACGACGGAGAACTTGGCGTTCTGGTCCAGGAGCAGGTCGGCCCCGGCGCGTTCGAATGCGTCCGGCGCGAGGGCTTCGACGGGGCAGCCGGCGAGGACGACGAAGGCGGCGGGGTGGGCGCGCCTGGCCTGGCGGACGGCGCGGAGCGTGTCGCGCTCGGCGTTCCGGGTGACGGCGCAGCCGTGCACGATGGCGATGTCGCAGGGCTGGTGGACGCGTACGATGCGGCAGCCGGCCTCGGCGAGGAGCGCGCGCAGCATCGCCGTTTCCGCCTGGTTCAGGCGGCAGCCGATCGTCTTGAACGAGACTGCCGCCCCGTATGGGGTCGCCTCGGCGTTCACTGCAGCACGGCGCCCGTCCCCGCGCTGGTGACGAACGCGGTATAGCGTTTGAGGTAGCCTGTGGTCACTTTGGGGGTAAACGGCGGCATGGCGGCGCGGCGCCGTTCGATTTCGTCTTCCGAGACAGCCGCCTCAAGCGTGTGATAGGGGACATCGATCCGGATGATATCCCCATCGCGCAGCAGGCCGATCAGCCCGCCGGCGGCGGCTTCGGGCGAGACGTGTCCGATGCAGGCCCCGCGCGTACCGCCGGAGAACCGGCCGTCGGTGATGAGCGCGACGCTTTCCCCGAGCCCCTGGCCCATGATGTAGGAGGTGGGCGCCAGCATTTCCTGCATGCCCGGCCCGCCGCGCGGGCCTTCGTAGCGGATGACGACCACGTTGCCGGCCTTGACCTTGCCCTGCAGGATGCCGTCGCAGGCGGCCTCCTGCGAGTCGAAGATGACGGCCGGCCCTTCAAACTGCAGCATGTTGGGGGCGACGCCGGCTTTCTTGACGACCGCGCCCTGCGGCGCGAGGTTGCCCCACAGGATGGTGAGTCCGCCGTCGTGGGAGTAGGCGCGGTCCAGCGGCCGGATCACATCGGGGCCCAGGATTTTCGCGCGCGCGACGTTATGCCAGATCGTGTTGCCCGTGACGGTCGGCGCGTTCTTATGGATGAGCCCCTCGATCTTGCTGATCTCCTTGATGATCGCGCGCACCCCGCCTGCGCGGTCCACGTCCTCGACGTGATAGAGGGAAGAGGGCGCCACCTTGCAGATGTTGGGGCAGCTGTTGGATATCTCGTTGATTCTGTGCAGGTCATAGGCAATCCCGGCCTCGTGCGCGATGGCCAGCGCGTGCAGGATGGTGTTGGTACTGCCGCCCATGGCCATATCGACGGCGAACGCGTTGTCGAGCGAATCGGCGGTGACAATCTCGCGCGGGGTCGGTCCGCCCGAGCGGGCCATCTCCACGATGCGGGCGGCGGCCTGGCGGTAGAGGCCCTTCCGCCTGACGTCGGTGGCCAGGATCGTGCCGTTGCCGGGGAGCGCCAGCCCCATGGCCTCGCAGAGGCAGTTCATCGAGTTGGCGGTGAACATGCCGGCGCAGGATCCGCACCCGGGGCACGCGTGCCGCTCGATGGTGTCGAGCTCCGCATCCGATATCTTGCCGGTGTTGAGTGCGCCGACGGCCTCGAAGACGCTGATGAGGTCCAGTGCCGTGCCGTCGGGCGCGCGCCCGGCCGCCATCGGGCCGCCGCTGACGAACAGGGTGGGGATATTGACGCGCAGCGCGCCCATGACCATGCCGGGCACGATCTTGTCGCAGTTGGGGATGCAGATCAGCGCGTCGAAACAATGGGCCTTGACCATGGATTCGACCGAATCGGCGATGAGTTCGCGGCTGGGCAGCGAGTATTTCATGCCCATGTGCCCCATGGCGACCCCGTCACAGATGCCGATGGTATTGAACTCGATCGGCACGCCGCCGGCCTTGCGGACGTAGCGCCCGACATAGGCGCCCACCTCGTTGAGATGAACATGGCCGGGGATGATCTGGGTGAACGAGTTGCACACGCCGATGAAGGGCTTCCCGAAATCCGAATCGGTCAGCCCGGTCGCCCGCAACAGGCTTCGGTGCGGCGCGCGTTCGAGTCCTTTCTTGATGGTATCGCTGTTCATGGCATGGTCCTTTCGGGATGGTTGGCGGATCCGACTTGCGACCGCATCGCCGTCGCGCGCACGCTATCTGCTGGACAGCCGCAGGACTCCGTAGTATGGTTGGAAATCGCGACAAGAATCAAGAACGAAACGGACACAGACGAGGCACGGTCGGTTCATGGGGCAAGACCAGACGGAAGTTCCTTTCGAAAGCCCGCCGGGTGCGCGGCGGCGCGACGATGCGCCGGCCGACGAGGAGCGGGCGTCCAAGCGGCACTCCGCTTTCCTGTTGTGGCTCGACAGGCGGCGTTTTGTTCTGTTGGGCCTGCTGGCCGCGGCCGTGGTCGCCGGTTGTCTGTTCTTCTCGCTGGTCTTTCGCCGCGAGTGGCTGCCGGCCGCGGACACCGAAGCGCTGCTGGAACTGGCAAGATTGTACACGCTGCACGAGCGGTACGACCAGGCGATCGAAGTGTATGAACGGCTGTTGGAAGGCACGCGGGGTGCGGCTTTTGTCAGGGCCTACTACGCGAACACGTTTTTCAAGAAGGGCGACTTTGCGAAAGCGGAGGCCCAGTACCGCTGGCTGTTGGACGAACTGGAGTTGGCTGACGGGGCGGTCGTGTCGGGCCTGATTGACCGGGAAGGCGCGGATTACCGGGTGACGTTTCCGACCGGCGAGCAGCGTCTGTACAGGGCCGGCAAGGTGAAGGAGTTTCGGCACGGCGTCTCGCCGATGCCGCTTTTCAATATGGCGCAGGCGCTTCACCGGCAGGGCAAGACGGAGGAAGCGAAGGCGGAATTCAACGTGGTGATCAGAGAGTACGAGAAGGATTTTCCCAATCTGGCCGAACGGGCGCGGGAAGTCCTTCGTATGAGGGAGGAGGGGCGTTAGCCGGGTCTGTTCGTCGCTCTGGCGACGAAGTGGATGAATGGATCAGGCTAGCCCCGTCCGGGAAGGGGAAGGAAGATGCGGGTCCTGCGGGTTGTCGCGGGTCTGGTCTTGCTGAGCCTCCTCGGCGCTTCCTGCCGGACGCAGGACGTGCGGGAGACCGTGGTCCATGTGCCGGGCGCGAAGTCCGAGGAGGATTACCGCAAGATTCGGGAGACGTTGTCGGCGGTGGAGGGCATCCATGACGTACGGGTGGACACGGCCAGACGGCTTGTGATCGTGAAGTACGACAGCATGCGGCTTGCCCTCAAGAACATCGAGTTCGAGATTGCCGAGCTCGGCTACGCCGCCAACAACACGCCCGCCCGCCCGGCGCAGACGCCCGCCGCGCCTTGAGCGCGCCGGCCGCCTGCCGCATTTCAGGCGCGAAGTCCGCAGGCACGGCGCCGAGGTCACGTATGCAGGCACTGGCCAGCCAATTTCTTGACTATTTGTCGTTTGAGCGAGGTCTGAGTCCCAACACGCGGGCGGCCTACGCGAACGACCTGAGGCGTTTCGTGGCTTATCTCGAATCGCGGGGGCTGGATTCGTTCAACTCCGTCTCGCGCCGGCACATTCTCGATTTTCTGCTGCGCGAACGGGACAGAGGGCTCAGCGCGAATTCGGTGTCGAGGCTGCTGGTGGCGGTCAAGATGTTCTTCCGCTATCTGGAGCAGGAGTCTCTGTTGACGCGGAACATCGCCGACAGCATGGAGTCGCCGCGGCTGTGGAAGGTGCTTCCGACGGTGCTGTCGTATCGCGAGACGGAACGGCTGTTGAACGCGCCGCTCAGCTCCGATCCGTACGGGCTGCGCGACCGGGCGGTCCTGGAACTGTTCTATGCGACGGGGCTGCGCGTCTCGGAGATAGCGAACCTGCGCCTGGAGGACGTGCATGTCGGGGAGGGGTACGTGCGCTGCCTGGGCAAGGGCGGCAAGGAGCGCGTGGTGCCTGTGGGCGGGACGGCCCGCGGCTGGGTCGAGCGCTACATCCGCGAGGCGCGCGGCGCGTTCGTGCGGAAGGCGGACGAGGATGCCCTGTTCCTCACGTACCGCGGCCGGCGTTTCAGCCGCAAGGGGCTGTGGCACATGTTCAAGACCTATGCCCGGAAGGCGGGGATCACCAAGGACATATCGCCGCACACGCTGCGGCATTCGTTCGCCAGCCATCTGCTGAGCAACGGCGCGCCGCTTCGCGTGATTCAAGAGATGCTGGGCCATGCCGACATTGCGACGACGCAGATCTACACGCACGTGGACGAGGGCCGGCTGCTTGCCGCGCATCGGCAGTTTCATCCGCGGCATTAGCCGTGCGAGAGCCATGCGAGGCTGCGCCTCGCATGGCGATGGTCGATGGGGGATGGGGGATGGGCGATGGCGGCACCCGACGTAGCCCGGGGGCGGGGTCGGAATGATGGCGAGGTCCGAGGCCGCGCCTGAGCGTCGGCGGGTGCCGGTGCTGGGGCTGGTTGCGGGCCAACTCGGATTGAGGGGCCGTTGTTCGAGCAGGAGGAGGGAAGACCGCGCATGAAAGGACTCTGGGGCAGGAATCCGTACCGCGCGCTCGAAAAGGCGCTTGGCTATTCGTTCCGTAAGAAAGCGTTACTGAGCGTGGCGTTGACGCACCGGTCGTTCCGGTTCGAGAACCCGAACGAAGAGGAGGACAATCAGCGGATGGAGTTTCTCGGCGACGCCGTGCTGGGGTTTGTGTCCGGCGCCTACCTGTACCGGCAGCTGCAGGAGCACCAGGAGGGCATTCTGACGCAGGCCAGGAGCCTGCTGACGAGCGGCAAGACGCTCGCGCGGTTGGGCAAGGAACTCGGGCTGGGCGAACATCTTCGTATCGGGAAAGGCGAGGAGAAACTCGGTGGCCGGCGGCGCGCGTCGAACTTGTCGGACGCGCTGGAGGCGGTGATCGGGGCGGCGTATCTCGACGGCGGGGTGAGGGCTGTGGAGAAGATCTTCCGCAAGGTGTTCACGGCGGAGACGCAGGACGATTTTCTGAACGCTTGGGCGGAGAACCCGAAGGGCCATCTGCAGCAGATCGCGCAGTCGCGCTGGAAACAGAGTCCCGTCTATCGGCTGGTGCGGCAGCACGGCCCGCCGCACGCGCGCGTGTTCACGGTCGACGTTCTGATCAACGGCAAGGCGATGGGGCGCGGGACGGGCCCGAACAAACGGGAGGCCGAGAGCCGGGCGGCGCTGGCGGTGGTGCGCACGCTGCTGGCGGAACGCGGCCAGCATGGCCGCCGCAAGGTGGAGTTCGACGCGGCGAGTGGCGAGCGGCGTTCGTCGCGGCGGCGGCGGGCACACGCGGCGCCGCATTGAGCCGGCCCCGGCGCGGCCGCGGCCGGTTTCGGATTTGACAGGCGCGCGCTCTTTGGCGTACTCTGCATCACGCGCCGGGCGGCCGGGTTCCGAGGCAACCCGGCTGCAGGCGCACGCGCGCCGGTTCCGTTTTCTGGTGGGCCGTTAGCTCAGTCGGTAGAGCATCTGCCTTTTAAGCAGAGGGTCGTGGGTTCGATTCCCGCACGGCTCACCATTTTCTTTTTTTCATGAGACTGCGCCGGAAAGTCAGACAGGTTTTCGAAACGGGTTTTGGCCTTCTGTGCGCGTCGGTCGTCCCGTTGCTTTCCCGGCGTGCGGTGCGGCGCCTGGCCCGCGCGGGGGGCGGGCTGGCCTTCCGGCTGGCGCGGCGGGAGCGGCGCATCGCGCTGGCGAATCTCGACGTCGTCTTCGGCGCCGGACTCTCCGGTCCGGAGAAGGCGGCGATTGCGCGCGGCTCGTTCCGGACCTTTGCCCTGCTGCTGCTGGATACGTTCTGGTTTGCCCGCGATGCGGCGGCCAGGCTGGCGCGGTACGTGCGTTGGGACGGCTCGACCGCGGCCTACTTCTCGACGAAGCCGTGCATTGTGATCACCGCACACCTGGGCAACTGGGAAATCCTGGGCAAGGCGCTGGCGGCGCGTGGCGCGCCGACGACCAGCGTTGCGGCCCCGCTGCGTAATGCGTGGATGGGGCGGCTGCTCGCGCGGTTCCGGTCGGAGACCGGCCAGCAGATTGTGCCGCGGCAGGGCGCGATGCGCGCGCTGATGAAGACGCTGAAGGCGGGCGAGCGCGTCGGGCTGCTGCTGGATCAGAACACAAAGCCGGCGGCGGGCGGCGTGTTCGTGGATTTCTTCGGGCGCAAAGTGCCCGTTTCCGGCGCGCCGGCCGCCTTGGCCCTGAAACTGGGTGTCCCGCTCGTGTTCCTGTTCTGCCTGGCGGCCGAGAACGGCTCGTATCGTATCTTTGCCGGCCCGCCCCTGGCGGCGGATGGCGGGCCGCGGGGCACCGAGGCGTTCACCCAGGAGATCACCCGGCGGATCGAGGAGCAGGTGCGCCGCTATCCGGACCAGTGGATGTGGATGTATAAGCGGTGGAAGTATGCCGAGCCGGGGGCGGATTTGGGGAGATATCCGTTCTATGCGAAGATTCTGCCGGGGTAGAGCGGCCCGCGAAAGGCAGAGGATCTCTCGCCCGCGCGGGGACGCGCTCGAGCTCGCAAAGGCGCGGAGGAGAGCTGCCCGCGAAAAGACGCGTCGGAGCGCAGCGGAGATCCGCCTGTGGCGGAAAAGGAACGCGAAAGGGAGACTGCGAAAGGCGTTGCGCCGGTACGCGGGTCAGAGGTTGTTGCGGGAATCGAAAGGATTGCCACGAGGCGGTAGTCTCTTGGTCGATTACGACGTGTTCGGCCTCGTGGCAATCCTCGATTCCCGCAACGAGCGCCTTCAGAGGCAGAGAGTGGGGACGTGACATTCATCCAACCACAATCTTTGTCGTAATCTTTGTCGAACCCCGCCGCCGCGGCGGGGGGCTCGAGCAAGTTCTCGAGTAGGCCGCGCCCGACGACGTGTCCGCCATAGCTCGCAGAGCGACGGCGGAAGCCAGGAGGCACGACGGCGAGGTCGGTGGACGAGAACGGACGATGATTACGGACGAAGAGTAAGACAAAGAGTAAGACGAAGAGGATCGTCAGGGGAACTTGTCATGAAAGGTCAGGGGAGGAAACGGGATGAGCATGTTTGAGACGGCGAAGCCGGCGGTGAAGGTGAGGGGGATACACCTGGATCTGAAGGGGTTGCCCCCGACGCCGAAACGGCTGATCGAGTTGCTGGATCTGCTCGCGACCGCGCGGATCAACTGCGTGCTGGTGGAGTGGGAGGACATGTATCCGTGGGCGACGTATCCGGAACTGCGCTGTGCCACGGCGTATTCGCGGGCGACGGTCGACCGGTTTCTGCGCCGGGCCGGTGAGCTGGGGATCGAGGTGGTGCCGCTCGTGCAGAGCTTCGGGCACATGGAGACGGTTCTGTGCCGGAAACGGTTTGCGCATCTGCGCGAAGTCCCGGATCACGTCGGGGATCTGTGCCCGTCGCGGCCCGAGAGCGGGGCGGTCGTGTTGGCGATGGTGGAGGACGTGCTGCGGACGCACGAGGGTCGAATCACGCATTTTCATCTGGGTGGCGACGAGGCGTGGACGCTGGGCTCCTGCCCGACGTGCCGACGGGCGGTGCAGCGGCGGGGCAAGGCCGCGCTCTACCTGCGGCACATCGTGCCGTTGCTGGACGCCGTCGCCAAGCGGGGTGTGCGGCCCATACTCTGGGACGACATGATGCGGGACTGGCCGCAGAAGGCGCTGCGCGAGCTGGGTGCGCGCACGGATCTGATGTGCTGGAGCTACCGGCCGGCGCCGTTCGAGAAGCTCACGCCTGAGATTCTGGACCGTTTTGCGCGCGCGGGCGTTCGGATCTGGGGCGCATCGGCGTTCAAGGGCGCCGACGGGCCGATCGTGGACGTTTGCAATCTCGAGAACCGGCTGGCCAACATGGCGGCTTGGAGTCGGGCGGCGCGCCGGCGCGAGATGGCGGGGTTGGTGGCGACGGGCTGGAGCCGATACAGCACATTCTGCGCGCCGTGCGAGGGGCTGGAGCCTTCGCTCGACGCGCTCGTGCTCGGCGGCGTCGTGATGTGGAACGGGCGACGGTCCTCGCGGAGCGAGAAGGCGATCGACGGCTTTCTGAGCCGGGGCCGGGCGGGGCAGTTGGCCGGGGATCGGTTTGCGCGATGCCGCGCGGCGTCGGAACAGCTCGCGAACTGGCGTGGACAATTCGCGAACCATCTGCAGAACCTGCAACTCCTCCCCCAGTTGGCCGGGGAGCACGACAGAGTGAACCCGAGCGCGGTCAGGCGTGTTCGCACCCAGTGGGACAGATACACGCGGGCGGGCAAGGAGCGGGGGCGGGAGTGGGCGAAGAGTCACGCGGGGCTCGTGCCCAAGCTGTGGGTGGACCGCTACGTGAAGTCGAGACTGGCGCTGGTGGAGCGGATGGATCCGGTCGTGCGTGGGCTGGTCAAGGGCAAGTGAGCACCGCGCAGCGCGGAGACTTGCCCGCGAAAGGGCGCGAAAGGGACGCGAAAGGGCTGAACGGCTTGGTCGTGGCGTGTCCGTGTGCCAGGAGTTGTTGCGGGAATCGAAAGGCTTGCCGCGACGCACCGATGTCTGCAGATCCATGTCGATTCATGGGCGTCGCGGCAAGCGTCGATTCCCGCAACGAGCGCCTTTCAGAGGAAGACCCGGCGGACGCAGCAACTTTGAGTTGTTCGCGCCGAGAAGGGCCCAGCCATGCACAACAGTGACTTGGCGCGAACAGTTCAAAGTTGCTGCACTCTGGCTTTCGCGTTCCTTTCGCGCACTTTCGCGGGCAGAAGCGAGCGCGAAGCGATCGGGTCCTACGCCAGGGCGAGCAAGGCATTGAGCGCGATGGTGATCGCGCCGTCGATGTTCTTGTCCAGGGTCAGCGCGTCGGCGCCGGGCCCGGGCCAGGGCGTGCGGTCGGACACGGTGCAGATACAGCCGGCGCGCAGTCCGTAGATTCCGGCCAGGGTGAAGAGGGTGGACGATTCCATTTCCACGTTGAGGACGCCTGCCGCTTTGTAGTCCAGCACCATGCGGCCCTTGCGGTCTTCGTCCAGCCCCTTGAAGCTCATGGGGATCAGACCGCCGTCCTGGCCCAGCACCTTGTTGCGGGAGTAGAACCCATCGACGGACCAAGTGATCCCGGTATGGAAGGTGGCGCCGGCTTGGCGCGCGGCGTTGACGAGCGCCTCGGTAACGGCGAAATCGGCGGCCGCCGGGTAGTCCGCGCCGATGTAGCTCTTGGACGTGCCTTCGTCCCGGACGGACGCGGTAGAGATCACATAATCGCCGAAATCGACCTTGTCGGCGAGCGCGCCGCTGTTCCCGATGCGGATGAACGTTTGGGCGCCGAGTTTGGCCATTTCCTCCAGGACAATGGCGGTCGAGGGGCCGCCGATCCCGGTGGAAGCGGCCGAGAGCCGGACGCCGTTCTTCGTGCCGGTGTGAATGACGTATTCGCGCACGCGGCAGACCTCTTCGAAATCGTCCCATTGCGCCGACACCTTGGGAATCCGGCCGGGATCCCCGCAGAGAAACGCGTACGCGGCAATCTCGCCTTCCCCGCAGCCGGTGATCGGCTGTGCATTCTTCTTCATGCTCGTCTCCTGTTTTCTGGTCTTTGTCGCAGTCTTTGTCGTCGTCCTTGTCGATTTCCCGATGGCGGGTTGTGTTCAGACCTGCGCACGATAGGCGTGGGGGCGGGCGTTGTCAAGCGGGCAATGGCGGAGGTGACGGGCGGAATCTCGAAGGGGGCCAGGTTGAGGAATCGGTTGGTGGATTGGGCGGGCGGGGCACACTCCTGAGCCCTCGTGCCCCGACCCCCGATCAAGAGGACGCTGCTGTCCTCCCGTCCCCCGGTCCTCGCCCGAGCAGCGTGCGGAGGGTCTGCAGGTGTTGCAGGTGGCGGTTCTCCTGTTCGGCGAGCGACCGGAGTGTGTGCTTGACGGCCGGCAAGACGGCCTTGCGGGCGAGCGCGTCGTAGAAATCGGCGACCGCCTGTTCGTGTTGCTGGACGCGTGTGATCCATTCGAGAACTTCGGGCACGGCATGGGTGTCGTGCGGGATCGGGGGGATATCGAACGAGAGGCCGGTTGTCGGACCGGGCGCATCCGGTTCGGATGCGGGCAGTTGACGCAGGCGCCTGGCATGTTCGCGCTCTTCCTTCGCCAGCGCGGCGAACAGGGCTTTCGCCTCCGCATGCGTCACGGCGTTCGCGGCCCGGTCGTAGAGCTGTGCGATCTGATCCTCGAACCCGGCGGCCGCCCGCACGAGCGGCGCGCTCAGGAGTCGTTTGAGCAAGGACATCCGCCACCTCCTACCGGCCCAGAAGGGTCCATATGCCGAAGGCGATGAACAAGCTGCCGGCCGCATAGCGCACGACGTGTGCCGGTATCGCCCTGGCGATGGCGCCGCCGAACAGGACGCCCAGCAAGGTGGTGAGCAGCAGTGCGGCGCCCCCGCCGATGAAGACGGCGAGCGGGGCTTGCGACTTGGCGGCGAAGTTGAAAACGGCCAGTTGCGTCTTGTCGCCCATTTCCGCGAGGAAGATCATTGAAAAGGTTGCCAGGGTTGTCTTCCAGTCCATAAGACGGCCTCCGCTTCGGTCATGTGGTAGTCGGTCGCGTCCAAAATGATGCAGAATCGGGGCCTGGAGCGCAAGCGCCGTATTTCGTTCTTGCACTATGCCCTGGAATTCGGCATGAAAGCGCGGTGGAGGACTGCGATGCAGGAGCCGCACTTGGACAAGATCGCGATCAAGGACCTGCTCGTTCGGTGTGTGATCGGGATTTTCGAGGAGGAGCGCCGAACCCGGCAGGATGTGCTGATCAACATGACGCTGCACACCGACCTGCGCCAGGCGGGGCAGACGGATCGGATCGAGGATTCGGTCGATTACAAAGCGTTGAAGAAGAGAGTCCTGGCCATGGCGGAGGCGAGTTCGTTTTTTCTTGTGGAGCGGTTGGCGGAGCGGGCCGCCGAGATCTGTCTGGAGGACGAGCGGGTTCGGCGGGTGACGGTATCGGTGGAGAAGCCCGGCGCGGCCCGTTTTTCGAGGAGTGTCGGCGTAGAGATCGTACGGGAACAGAAGCCCGATGCGCGAACGCAGCGGTAAGCGCGTATTCTTGTCGGTCGGCTCGAATCTGGAGCCGCAAATTCACATTCCGCGGGCGTTGGACCTGCTGCTGGCGCATGTGCGGGTGACGGGTGTGTCGACGTTCTACAGGACCGCGCCGGCCGGGGGGCGGCGGCAGCCGGATTTTGCGAACGGCGTATGGCGGGTGGAGACGCGGCTGGACGCCGTCCGGCTCAAGGGGGACGTGCTGCGCGCGATCGAAGCGGAACTTGGCCGCGTGCGCGGCGGCGACCGGTTTGCGGACCGCACGATCGATCTGGATATCGTGGCATACGGCGATCTGGTCCTGCGCACGCCGGATCTGACGCTTCCGGATCCCGACATCCGGACACGGGCGTTTGTGGCGCTGCCGCTGCTGGAACTGGCGCCCGACCTGGTTCTTGCCGACACGGGCGAGCCGCTGCTGGCGATTGCACACGGGATGAGCCGGGCGGGCATGTCGATTTTGCCGGAGTTGACGGAGAGGCTGAGGGAGAGGATACGGCGATGAATACGGAACGGGTGGCGGAATTGGTGAAAGAGATGCTGGTGGAGTTCGGGGAGGATCCCGCACGCGAGGGGCTGTTGAGGACCCCGATGCGCGTGGCCAAAGCGATGGAGTTCCTGACCTCCGGCTACCGGAGCGATCTGGGCGGCATCGTGAACCAGGCCGTGTTCCAGTCGGAAGCGAACAACATGATTCTGCTGCGCGAAGTCGAAGTCTACAGCCTGTGCGAGCACCACATGCTGCCGTTTTTCGGCAAGTGCCACATCGGCTACATTGCGCGCAAGCAGGTGCTGGGCGTCAGCAAGCTGGCCCGGATCGTTGACCATTACGCGCGGCGGCTGCAGATCCAGGAGCGGCTGACCGCGGAGGTGGCGCACGAGATCATGCGCACGGTGGACGCCGAGGGCGTGGGCGTTGTGATGGAGTGCCAGCACCTGTGCATGATGATGCGCGGGGTGGAAAAGCAGAATTCGGTGATGGTGACCTCCTCGGTGCTCGGCAGCTTCCATGACGACGCCGCCACCCGTACCGAGTTTCTTTCGCTGATCCACCGCGAGCCGGCCCGGGGGTAGGGTAGAAGCGGCGTCTCGCCGCTTTCTGCCGGCGGCGCCGGGCGCCGCCGGGAGGATCGTGCCTCCGGCCCGGGGAATCGGCGAGCCGCCGCTTCTACCGGCCCAGATAGGCTTCGGCGTCGAGAGCGGCCATGCAGCCGGAGCCGGCGGCGGTGATCGCCTGCCGGTAGCGGTGGTCCTGCACGTCGCCCGCGGCGAAGACGCCCGCCACGGAGGTGGCGGTGCTGCCGGGCTTCGTGCTGAGGTAGCCCTTCTCGTCCATATCGAGCTGCCCCTTGAACACCGCGGTGTTCGGCGTGTGGCCGATGGCGAGGAAGAAGCCCTGGCAGGGAAGGATCTGCTCGGCGCCGGTCTTCACGTTTCGGAGCCGCGCGCCGGTGACCTGCTTGCTGGCGACATCCAGGACTTCCTCGACGACGGAGTCCCACGCGACCTCGATTTTCGGGTTGTCGAAAGCTTTTTGCTGCATGAATTTCGAGGCGCGCAGGGCGTCGCGCCGGTGCACGATGGTGACCTTGGCGGCGAACCGCGTGAGAAAGGACGCCTCCTCGATGGCGGAGTCGCCGCCGCCGATCACGAGCACGTCCTTGTCTCGGAAGAAGAATCCGTCGCAGGTGGCGCAGGCCGAGACGCCGTGCCCGCGCAGCTTCTGTTCGGATTCGAGGCCGAGCCAGTTGGCACTGGCGCCGGCCGCGATGATGACCGCATCGGCGGTGCAGGCGCCCGAGTCGGCCGTGAGGGTGAACGGCGGCTTGCCGAAGTCGACCTGCTGGACCGTCTCCTGCCGGAACTGCGTTCCGAACCGTGCGGCCTGGGCCCGCATGTCCTGCATGAGCTGCGGGCCCATGACGGCTTCGGGGAAGCCCGGATAGTTCTCGACTTCGGTGGTGGTCGTCAGTTGCCCGCCGGGCTGTAACCCCTCGAACACCACGGGCTCGAACAAGGCGCGCGCGGTATAAATGGCGGCCGTCAGCCCGGCGGGTCCGGACCCAATGATGGCGATTCGGTGATGTGGTTTGTCCGTCGCAGTCATTACTCCTCCCCGATGCATGATTTTCAGAAATCGATCCCGGACTCCGGCCGAGCCTTTCCGGGGCCGCAGGAACACGGACTCACGCACAGCTGCCCGCCCGCGCCGGGTGCTCTCACGGACGGCCAGGAGGCGCCCCCCGATCGGAGGGGGGCTCGGCCCGCGGGCGGAGAATAACGAACGTGGGCAATCCGCGCACGCCGAACGCTTCCAGCACGGCCTTGGTTTCCGGGGCGCTGGGGTTCTCGGCTTGGAATTTCAGGCGGACGTATCCTTCAAGGCGCCCTCTGACTTCGGGGTCCTTGAACGTCGTCTTCTCCATGGCCAGACAGTTCTTGCACCAACTTGCCCAGAAGTCAATGAAAATGGGCTTGAGCTGGCGGCGGCCGGCCTCCAGCGCCTCAGGCAGCGATTCAAGCCAGCCTTCGACGGGCGTATCCGACTCGACCTGGGCCCGGCCGGCCCGATCGGGAATGGGTGTGACGCGAAAGAGCCCGATACCCGTCGCGCCGTAGTAGAGGGCGGCGATCAGGATGATGGTTCCGAACGCGTACTTGACCCACTGCATCCATTTGCCGGGTTTGGGCAGAAACGAGAGGCCGGCGCCGGCCAGGGGCCAGGGCAGCGCCATGCCGGCCCCGAGCACGAACGGAAGGAGCAGAGCAGCGTTCTGGCCGGCGGCATACAGGTTACCGGCTCTGACGACGGTGGCGATGACGACGGGCGCGACGCAGGCGCCGGCCAACAGGGCGGCGACGGCGCCCATCGAGAACGCGAGCACGAAGGAGCCGCGCCGGCGCGTGCCGGGCCGCGCCGCCGTCTGGAACCGGGACAGGTCGATATTGAACAGGCCGAACATGGCCAGGGCCAGGAGCAGGAAGACCAGCGCGATGCCGATATTGAACCACGGGTTGGCGTTGAGCGTCCCGAACGCGGAGCGGGTCAACACGACGACGAGCCCGAGCACGCCGTAGGCGATGGCGATGCCCGCGCCGTAGGTCGCGCCCAGGGCGAGCCCCTTGGCCCGGGATCCGGCCTGTGCCCCGGCGCCGATGATGGCAATATTGATGGGAATCATCGGCAGCACGCACGGCGTAAGGTTCAACCCGATTCCGAACACGAAGATGAGCAATGCCGAGAGCCAGATGTTCCCGGTCACGATTCGGTCCACGAGGCCTTCTTTCCGTGCGCCCTGTTCGGCATGGTCGAGAAAGGCGGTGAAGGCGGCCGGTCGGAGATAGCCCGATTGCGTCCCGGCGGTTTCGAACGACTCGAGCAGCGCGCGCCAGCCTGCCGGGCCGGCAGGTATCGCGGCGGGCGTGCCGGCGGCATCGGGCGAAGGCCCGGATGGGGGCGCACCGTCCGATGCCAGGTTGAAGGTGTGGGTGGCGGGCAGGAAGCAGGTGCTGGCGGTGCAGCCCTGGTAGCCGACCGTCACCGTGGCCGTTCGGTTGTGCAGGCCGGTCAAGACGTAACGCGCCGTGAAGTCCCGAGAATAGATCTGGACGGGCTCGCCGGTGAACGGGTCTGTTTTCTCCTTGGCTGCAGGCATCTGCCCGGGGCCCAAGGCGGCGCCGGGCGGAGCGCTCAGCGTCACGCGGATTCTGTCCGCGTAGAGGTAATGGTCGGGCGGTACGGAGAAGGAGAGCGACAGCACGTGCGCGCCGTTCTCAACGGTGTCGAGCGCGGCTGTGACGCTGAACGGATCCTGCGCCCCCGCTCCGGCCGCGAGGATCAGAATCAATCCTAACAGGAGTCGCATGCGTTTCATGGCTGAGGTCTCCCGGCTCGACTTCGGCCCGGCTACTCGTCTTCAGGCGAGAACTGGTCCTTGCCGACCCCGCAATCGGGGCAGATCCAATCGTCGGGCAGATCCTCGAACGCCGTGCCGGGCGGCACGCCGTTGTCCGGATCGCCCTTTTCCGGGTCGTACACATAGGAGCAGGCGTTGCATACGTATTTCTTCATCTGGTTTTACCCCCTTTTCGCATCTGTCGTTGCCGAAACCGGCCGATTACATTCAAGAACGGGCTTCGCCCGCGACGCAAGCCGGGCGGGCGTTCCCAGGCGTGCGCCATTTCCGCCCGTCGCGCGCCAGGAGCCGGTGCGCGGCGGCGGGCCCCCACGATCCCGCGCGGTAGCCCTGCAGCTTGCCGCGGGCGGGCTGTCGGCCCGCCATCTCCCACGCCTCCAGCACAGGGGTGAGCAGGGCCCAGGATACCTCGACGTTGTCATTCCGAATAAACAGCGTTTGATCGCCGAGCATGCAGTCCAGCAGCAGCCGTTCGTAGGCTTCGGGCGGATTGCCGCCGAAAACCTGGTTGTACCTGAAATCCATGGACAGCGGCATCATACAGACCTTGCCGCCCGGGCATTTCGCCTGGATGGTCAACGAAATGCCTTCCTCCGGCTGAACGTTCAGCACGAGCGTGTCGGGCATGAGATGCTGCGGAGCCAGCGGATGGAAGATGGAATGCGGAACGCGTCGGAACGCGATGGCGATTTCGCTCACCCGGCGCGGGAGCCGCTTGCCGGACCGCAGGTAAAAGGGCACGCCCTGCCAGCGCCAGTTGTCGATCAGAATCTTGGCGGCGACGAAGGTCTCCGTCCGGGACTGCGGGTGCACGCCGTCCTCGGCGCGGTACCCCCGCACAGGCTGGCCGTCCACGCGCCCCTGGCGGTACTGGCCCCGAACGAGGTGACGGTCCAGTGCGTCGGTCGGGAACGGGCGGATCGAGCGCAGAAGCTTTGTCTTCTCGTCGCGCAGTCGGTCGGCGTCGAACGAGGCAGGCGGTTCCATGGCCACGAGCGCCAGCATCTGGAACATGTGGTTCTGGAACATGTCGCGAAGCAGGCCCGTTTGCTCGAAGTAGCCGGCCCGGTGCTCGATGCCGATCGCCTCCGCGACCGTGATCTGGACGTGGTCAACGTACTGCTGGTTCCAGAGCGGTTCGAAAATCAGGTTGGCGAAGCGGAACATGAGGATGTTCTGCACGGTCTCTTTGCCGAGATAGTGGTCGATTCGGTAGATCTGGTTCTCGCGGAGGTGCTGGTGCAGAACGCGGTCCAGGTCCATCGCGGAGGACAAGTCGCGCCCGATGGGCTTCTCCACGATTACCCGGCGCCAGGGCCGACCGGCGCTCTTCTGGTCCACCAACCCGGCCCGATTCAGTTGTGCGACGACGTCGCCGTACAGGGCAGGGGGGATCGCGAGGTAGAAGAAGTGGTTCAGGCCGGTCTTATGCCTGCCATGCAGAGCGGTCAGGCGTTTGGACAGCGCGCGGTAGGTTCTCGGCTCATCATAGTTGCCGGGCAGGTAGTAGCAGGCGTTCAGAAACCTGTCCGCCAGCCGCCGGTCCGCCGGGGTTGTCGCTGGCAGGGCTTGGCGCACCTTGTCACGAAACGCCGTGTCGGACATCCGCGTGCGCGCGCATCCGACGACGAAGAAGCGCTCGGGCAGCAACCCGCGGCGCGCCAAGCTGAAGAGGGCGGGCATCAGTTTGCGATGCGTGAGGTCGCCCGATGCGCCGAAGATCACCACCCCGCATCGCCCGGGGAGGGTGTCGACACACAGACCGCTCACGCAGTCGTAGCGCAGTTCCGCCTTCGGCATGACGTCCCTCGGTTCGCTCGCGTCATTGGCGCCGCGGCGGCGCGTCATTCGGGCCCTTCGGGCCCGGCCATTGGCTCGCTTCGCTCGCGTCATTGGCGCCGCGGCGGCGCGTCATGTGGGCCCTTCGGGCCCGGCCATTGGCTCGCTTCGCTCGCGCATTCATCTGGAGAATGCCGCTCGCGCCGCGAGCCCATGACGGCGCGCACTACGTTAGGCTTTCCACAGCCCGTGCAGGTTGCAGTACTCGCGGGCGTTCACGGTTCCGGCCTGGACGGCGAATGTCGCCTCCGGCGCGTCGCCCGGGTTCAGGAACTGGCGGTACGCCTTGCCGTCGGCAATCAGTTCAATCCACTCGATGTAGTGCTTCGCCTCCATGGGGTGCGGGACGCTGCCGACAGTGACCGTTACGGTCGAGTCCGTCTTTTCGATGACGGGCACGTGCTTCTCCCTGGCGGCATCCACCGTGTTTTCCGTCAGCGCCTTCATGGGCTGGTTGCAGCACACGAGTTGGCCCTTGCCGTCGTGGATCAACTCGACGATATGGCCGCACAGCTCGCACTTGAATATGTCCATCTTCTTCGCCATCGTACGCCTCCTCGGTTCGCTACCAGTTTTCGCCCAGCAACTCGAAATAGGCCTGTGGATGCGCACACGCCGGACACTGCTGTGGCGCTTCGGATCCCTCGTGCCGATAGCCGCAGTTGCGGCAGCGCCAGGCGACAGCGCGATCCCGCTTGAACACCCGCCCGGCTTCCACGTTCGCGGCCAGGTCCGCGTAGCGCTTCTCGTGCTGCTTCTCCGCCACGGCGATGGCGTTGAAGACCTTGGCCACGTCCTCGAAGCCCTCCTCAACGGCCGTCTTGGCGAAGTCCGGATACAGTATGCCCCACTCATGCTTCTCGCCGGCCGCCGCCGCCTTCAGATTCTCCAGCGTGGTGCCGATTACGCCGGCCGGAAACGCCGCCTGGATCTCCACCTCGCCGCCCTTGAGAAATTTGAAGAAGCGTTTGGCGTGCTCCTTTTCCTGTTCCGCCGTCTCCTCGAAGACGCTCTGGATCTGAATCAGTCCGTCCTTCTTCGCCTTGCTGGCAAAGAACGTGTAGCGATTGCGCGCCTGCGATTCGCCGGCAAACGCGGTGAGCAGATTCCGTTCCGTCTTCGAGCCCTGTAGCTGCATGTTCGCCTCCTTAGATAAGAATGATTCCTATTAATATGGTCGGGGAGAGGATGGATGTCAACAGAAATTCTGCTTGATTCTGCTTGATCGTGCGCGGGCGGGGCGGGTAGCCTGCCGGGATGACAGACGAACCTGGCTTCTGCATTGTGAACACGACGGTATCGGATTTGGAACAGGCGGGCGTGCTGGCTGACGAAATTGTGGAGGCGAGGCTGGCGGCGTGCGTGCAGGCGATGCCGATCAAGAGCGTATACCGCTGGAAGGGGGCGGTGGAGCACGCGTCGGAGGTATTGCTCATCGCCAAGACCCGCGCGGCGCTTGCCGGCCGTCTGACGAACTTCATCCGGGAGAAACATCCCTACGAAGTGCCGGAGATTCTGGTTACGCCTGTGGTTGACGGCCTGCCGGAGTATCTGCGCTGGATTTCGGGGGAGGTTGTGGAGTAGCCGTGCGGCCGTTCTACTTCTGCCTGCGGCAGACGGGGCACAGCCCGGTCAGTTCGAAGCTATAGCCGGTTATCGAGTAGCCGGTGGGCAATTCATGCTGCTGCAGCCATTCGAGGCCAGGCGCTTTGCCGGGCAGGTCCTCGATGCGGCCGCAGCGGGTGCAGCGGATGTGGCAATGCGGAACCGCGTTGCCGTCGAAGCGGCGTTGGGCTCCGGCAGCGTCGAGACGCTGGATCATTCGGCGGGCGGCCAAGGTCTCCAGATTTCGGTAGACGGTGCCCAGGCTGATCCGGGGCAGTTGCTCGCGGGCTTTCTGGTAGACCTCGTCGGCGGTTGGGTGCGTGTTCATGGCGCTCAATACCCTCAAAATGACCTCGCGCTGGCGTGTCTTCCTCACGCATCCTCCCGGCTTGATAACGCTAATCGTAACCATTATCATAAGTGGGTAGGAAATTCAAGCTCAGAGTGGTCGTGATTGGGCATTGCGGCGGGTCGCGGCTCGTGCTGCAATGGGGAGAAATGTGACACTATCCTTTTGCCCGGGCATAAGGTAATGAAGAGATCATGACGAAGGACGAGCGGTTCGAGGAGATTCTCAGAGGCACGCAGGCCCAGATCCGCGCTTACATCGCGGGGTTGGGGGTATCCTTGGACTATGTGGACGACGTGGCCCAGGACGTATTTGTGGAGTTCTACAAGAACATGGAAAAGATGCCGGGCGATGTGGAGCCGTGTCGCTGGCTGAAGGGGATTGCGCGGAACCTCTCCTACAAGCATTTCCGGCGTTGGAAGCAGGCGTCCTTCCATTTGCGGGAGAGCATCGCGGAGCTGCTGGGGAAGGTGGAATCAAGGTGGGAGCGGCTTCAAGGGGAGGACAGGGCGTTGTTGGCGCTTCACGCCTGCCTGAAGGAGATTTCGGAGAAGAACCGGCAGGTGATACGGCTGCGGTACGAGGAAGGGTTGACTTCGGAAGCGATCAGCAAGGCGATGCAGGTGACGCCGTCTGCCATTCGGATGACGCTGTTGCGGGTTCGCGACTGGCTGCGGACCTGTGTGACGCAGCGCGTTGAGGGCGAGGGATACGCGTGAGCGAAGAACTCATGGCCAGATTTCTGGATGACCGGGCCGGGCTATCGAAGGCCGACATGCGGCGTTTGTATCTTGCGTTGCGGAACAGTCGTGATCTGGCGGAGCATCTCAGGCTTCAACTGGTATCGGACGATCTTCTTTCGCGGGCCTTGGCGCTGGACCGGCAGAATTTCGAGGCACAGATTGCGAAGCGCGTGATGGACCTGCGGGCGGAGGACGGGTTCAACGAGCGGGTTCTTTCCGCGACGCTGGACACGGACAGGAAGCGCCGGCGCAAGCGTCGCCGGGCGATGCCGTTCATGGAGACAAAGACCGGCACGGTCGGCAAACTGAAGACGAGGACCGTCGTGCCGACGCCGAGCGGGGCGGCGGTGCGCAAGACGGGCCAATGGCCGAAGTTCCCCGAAACGCGCACCCGGCCGGGCAAGCTCCAGACGGGCACGCGGTTGCCGTTCGAGCCTTTCCCGGACGCTTTTCCGTTTGAGTCCGGCGTGGCGGGCGAGCGGCCGCGTCGTGCGGCGTGGTGGTACTCCGTCTGGTGGCTGCGCGGAGTGGCCGCGGCGATTATCCTGATGGTCGGCCTGCTGATCGGCAGGGAACTGGGGCGGCTGCGCGCCTTTGACTCGGCGCCGGCGCGGCTGGCGCCCAGTCCGGCGATGGCGACGGTGGTGGAAGCGGAGGGCGACCTCTTTGCTTTGAAGGGGAACGTACGGGGCGTGATCACGCAAGGGCACACGCTGGCGTCCGGCGAAGATCTGATGACGGGCCGCGGCAGCCGGGCGGTTGTTTCGCTTTCGGACAAGACGCGCCTGGAAATGGGCGCGGAGACGCAGATCACGTGGGAGGACCGCACGGGCGCGGACCGCGCGCTGGCGGAACCGCGGCGCGGGTGGGCGGTCCACATGTCGAAAGGGAGCCTGGCGGCCGAGGTGGTCGCGGACGCGAGCAAGCGTACGATTGTGTTCACGACGCCTCATGCGGAGGCGCTCGTGACGGGCACGCGCCTGGCTCTGCAGGTGGACGCGGCATCGACGCATGTGGATCTCGACGAAGGGCAGTTGCGGCTGACCTGCTGGTACAGCGGGGAGAGTATCGTGCTGGCGGCGGGGCAGAAGGCGGTGGTGGGGACGGCCATCGCGGCGGGGGCCGAACCCGTCATCGGCGCGCCGGCCCTCGCGGGCGGGCAGGAGGGGCCGCTGGTGCTGTACGCGTTCGGCGAGACGTCGGGCGACGTCGTGCACGACACCTCCGGAATCGCGCCGCCCCTTCACCTGCGAATCGCAAAGCCGGACGCCGTCCGCTGGATGAAGGGCGGGGGGCTTGCGGTCGTGGCGCCGAACCTGATTGCCTCGACGGAGCCGGCCGGAAAGCTGATGGACGCGTGTGTCCGGAGCGGCGAACTGACGGTGGAAGCGTGGATTCGTTCGGCGAGCGTGGATAGACTTCGCGGCCCGGCTCGCATCGTCACGCTGTCGGCCAATACACGCAGCCGGAATTTCACGTTCGGCATGAATGCGGATCCCGTCTCGGAAATCATGGAGGTGGGCTCCTACGTCTTCCGGCTGCGCACGAGCCAGTCCGACCTGAACGGCCTTCCGGCTTTGTGGACGAAGGCCGGGGTGGTGCGTACCGAGACGCAGCACGTGGTCTTCACGCGCGACGAGGTCGGGGCGGCCCGGTTCTTCGTGAACGGCCAGCCGCAGAAGACGACGGTCTTCCTGCAGCCCACCGCCAATTTCCCCGGCCACATGCTGGAGGGCAATTTCCAGGCCTGGAGCCCCCTCTACCATCTCGCGCTGGCCAACGAGTTCGACAACCTCCCCCCGCCGCACGGCAGCCGATTCTGGTTGGGCGTGTTGCACCGGGTGGCCATTTACGCGCGCGCCCTGTCCGAGGCCGAGATCCTGGAGAACTTCGCGAAAGGTCCGCACCCCGGCCAGGAGCAGGCCCAGCTCCCGCCGCCTGCGGCACCTGCGGGCGAGCCTGCCGTTGGGGCGAATTTGCCGGAAAGGCCGGCCCCCGTACGCAGCCCGTAGGGCGCGGTCCACGCGCGTCCGCTGCCTTCCGTTCCGTTTCCGAAACGGCACAACGCAACCGTTCGGCTTGGCTGGAAGCGTGAGGGCGATGACCGCCGACTGACGTATTGTCTGGCGTCCTCGCGAGCCGCCTATGGCCAGGCGCCGGCGAGTTGCGTCCCGATCAACCCGGGCCAAACGGCCGAGCACAAGGTATCCCTTCCGGTTACTCCCCAATATGTTGTATGGGGCTTTTGGGGACGGCGCGGCGTGGGCGGGTGGCCGGCCTGGGGCCGCGCTTTTCTCGCGCGAAATTGTGACACGGCGCGGTGAGCCGGGCATAGAGATATGAGCCCGCTGAGGGAGGGTCGGCGCCCGTTGAACCAAAATGGAGCAGGAGGGATACGATGAATCGAGGAACCGGCCGGTGCTGTTTGGGGCCGCTTTCGGGTATCACGCTTTGGCTTGTCCTGTCGGTATGCTTGCAGGCGGCGACGGTTGCGACGCCGACTTTCACCAAGACCCGCGGGTTCTACACCGCCACGTTCAGCGTGTCGCTCTCGTGCGCCACCTCCGGGGCCACGATTCGGTTCACGACCGACGGCAGCAAGCCGACTCCGTCTCACGGCACGGTCTACAGCGGGGCGTTTTCGATCAGCGACACGACCTGCCTGCGCGCGGTGGGCTGCAAGTCCGGCTACACCACCTCAACCACGATGACACACACGTACGTCTTCCCGGACAAGGTGAAGAACCAGCCGAACTATATGTCGGGCGAGAACTGGTCGGACGCGGCCGCGCGTATGAATACGCAGATGGATCCGAGCATTGTCGGCAGCTCCACGTACAGTTCGCGGGTGGTCCCGGCGCTGAAAGCGATCCCGTCCATGTCGATTGCGATGAGCTACGCCGATCTGTTCGGCGATGCCAATGGGATCTGTCATTATCCGAACAGCGAGACGCGGGGGCTTGGCGGCGAGCGCGAATGCTCGGTCGAAATGATCGGGAAGGACGGGTCGAGCAAGTTCCAGCTCAATTGCGGGATCCGGATCTTCGGCAACTCGTCGCACGTGGATCGAATCCTGGCGAAGAAGTCGTTCCGGCTTCTGTTCAAGGGGGCGTATGGTCCAAAGAAGCTCAACTATGCGCTGTTTGCCGATGCGCCGAATGAGGCCGGCTCGGCGGTCTCGGTATTGGACTCGGTGGTCCTGCGCGGCGGGCATAACAACATGTGGGGCGGCTGGGAAGCGTTCAACCCATCGACGCAGCGCATCACCTACACGCGTGATCAGTGGGTGCGCGATTCGCAGATTGCGATGTCCGGCTACGGGTATCACGGGACCTTCGTACACCTGTACCTGAACGGAGTGTACTGGGGCCTGTACAACCCGTGCGAGGGCACGGAGCCGTGTTTCATGCGCGACTACTTCGGCGGGAACAAGGAAGACTGGTTCACGACCACGCACGATACCCGCAGCCAGGATTCGCATCACGGCAGCTACACGCAGTGGGCCTATCTGCACTCCACGCTACGCAAGAAGGATTTGTCGGTGGCCGCGAACTACACGGCGGTGACGCAGTACCTGGACGTCGAGAACTACGTGGATTATCTGATTCTGAACTGGTACGCGGGGGTAGGCGACTGGCCGCACAAGAACTACGGAGCGTCGAACCGGAACAGTCCGGCGGGTCCGGTCCGGTACTTTGTCTGGGATGCCGAATCCTGCTTCATCGATGTCGCCGGCCGCAGCAGCGACGGCGCCTGGATCCACTACGACTATCTGCGGGCAACACCCAGTTCGCTTTCGGGGCTGCTGTGGCAGAAGTTGTTGGCCAACCGCGATTTCAAGACCACGTTTGCCGACCGGCTCTACAAACACTGTCACCACGACGGCGCGCTGACGGACGCCAAGGCCAAGGCACGGTTCGACGTCCTGAACAGCCGTGTGGACAAGGCGGTGATCGCGGAATCGGCCCGGTGGGGTGACTGCATAGAGGACAGGATCAGCCTGACCTACAACCGCGACACGCACTGGGTGAACGCCAAGAACGCGATCCGCAACTCGATGACGGGTAACGCGGCGGACTTCGAGAGCATTTGCGTCAGCAAGGGGTTCTACCCCGGCATCAAGCCGCCCGAATTCGTCCAGCGCGGCGGCACCGTGGCCGCCGGCTACAAGGTGACGCTCAGCAATCCGAACGGGTCGACCGGCCAGATCTACTACACGACGGACGGTTCCGATCCGCGAAAATCGGGCGGTGCCCTGGGCGCGAGTGCCGCGCTGTACGGGGCGCCGCTGACGCTTACGGCCACGGCCACGGTGCGGGCACGGGTCTACAAGACGGCCGCGACCTGGAGCGCGTTGAACCTGGCGACGTTCACCGTCACCGGGTCAGTCGTCACCGTGCCAACCGCGCCGTCCGGCCTGGCGGCCGCGGCGCAGTCCACAACGTCGATCCGGCTGACGTGGACGGACAACAGCGGCAACGAAACGGTGTTCAAGGTGGACCGGAGTCCGGACGGCTCGAGTTGGACACGGGTAGCGGAACCGGCGGCGAACACAACGGCCTGGACGGACTCCGGTCTGGCCGCCGGCACGAAATACTACTACCGTGTAAAGGCGTCGAACTCCGCCGGCGATTCCGGCTACTCGAACGTGGCAACGGCGACGACGGACGAATCGTTGCCCGCGCAGCCGTCGAACCTGGCGGCCGCGTCGCTGTCGTCGACGTCCATCAAGGTGACGTGGACGGACACGAGCGACAACGAAACGCAATTCAAGATCCGGCGCAGCCTCGACGGCGCGGACTGGGACACGCTCGCCCCGGTCTTCCCGGCGGCGAATGCGACGAGCTACACCGATTCCGGGCTGAGCGGCGGCACGACGTACTATTACAAGATTCGCTCGGAGAACGCGGCGGGCGTATCGGCCTACACCGCGCCGGTCGCTGCAACGACGGGCGTGGCCACGCCGGCCGCGCCGTCGGGGCTGACGGCGACGGCCGTTTCGTCCACATCCGTCGCTCTGTCGTGGACAGACAACGCGAGCAACGAGACCCAGTACAAGATCGACCGGCGCCGGAGCGGGACGGACACGTGGGTGCGCGTGGCGGAGCCGGGCGCGAACACGACGGCGTACACCGACTCGGGGCTTTCGCCGAACACGGACTACTACTACATGGTAAAGGCCTCGAACGCGGCGGGCAACTCGCCCTACTCGAACGTGGCGCCCGTGACGACCGACGAGACGGTGCCGGCGCAACCGGCGAACCTGGCCGCTCTGTCCTTGTCGGCGACGTCGATCCAGGTGACGTGGACGGACACGAGCGACAACGAAACGCAGTTCAAGATCCGGCGC
>JAFGHX010000472.1 GCA_016929905.1 Kiritimatiellia bacterium | reverse complement strand
CGCACAGAACGTGAGCGGAGTCGTGATGACTTCGGCGCCCGGCTCCAGTTCGGCTGCCAGCATGCTCAGGTGAAGCGCCGCCGTGCATGAGCTGACGGCGGCCACGTGCTCGACTCCCTTGTAACGGCCGAACTCGCTCTCAAACCGCGCCACCCTCGGCCCCGTCCCGATCCAGCAGCTTCGCAGCGTCTCGATCACTTCCCGGATCTCGGGTTCCCCGATATCGGGTTCCCCGAATACCAGAAACCGCTCCCGCTTCTGCCACGTTTCTTTCACAGATGCGTCCTGCGTCCGGCCGGCGGCGGCCGGAACCCCTCTGCGGCCGCCCGGCCCGTTCACGGCAGGATATTACAGACTGAAGAAGGCCGCATCAAGCCGCCAGTCACGATCCCGTGCGGGACAGAAGACCGCTCGTCCGGCAGGGGGTCGCTTTTGCGGGATCACCCTATACCGAACACGCGTACTGGATCTTCGGGCCTTCCTCGCAAGACTGAATACAGAAGCGAATCCTGCGGCCCGGCTCGGGCAGAGCCGCCGATGCAAACGCATGCGGCGCCTCTTGCCGTCCATCCACCATTGACCCGCCACCGCGGTTCCCTTATGCTTTCCGGGCGTCACAGGCAACGGGACAGGCGGGTGCGATGGCGCCAGGTGTCGCGCGGCGCAGGGACGGCAAGACGACGGACGCGGCGCGGCGGGCACAACCGGGGCGCCGCCCTGGGGGCATTCACGATGAACCCTGACCGGCTCGAACAGCAGATGCGCTTCCTGATCGAAATCGACAAGCTCAAGCACGTGTTCCGCCAGACACTGCTCATGGATGCCTCCCGCTACGAAAACGACGCCGAACACTCGTGGCACCTGGCCCTCATGGCCATTCTGCTGTCGGAACATGCGGCCGAGCAACAGCTCGATACGCTGCGCGTACTCAAAATGCTGCTCATCCACGATCTGGTGGAAATCGACGCGGGCGACACCTTCTGCTACGACAAGGCGGGCAACCGCGACAAAGCCGCCCGCGAACAGAAAGCCGCGGACCGCCTGTTTGCCATGCTCCCTCACGAACAGGGCCCGGAAGTCAGGGCGCTCTGGGACGAGTTCGAGGCCGGCCGCACGCCCGAAGCCCGGTTCGCCGGGGCACTTGACCGGCTGCACCCCATGCTCCACAATTATCAGACACGCGGCGCCGCCTGGCGCAAACACGGGGTCCGGAAAAAGGACGTGCTGGACCGGAACAGGGCGATCGAGCAGGGCTCGCCCGCACTCTGGGAATACGCGAAGCGCCTGGTCGAAGAATCCGTCCGGAAGGGTTTCCTCTGCGAATGAAGAAGACGTTCCTTGTCGCCGGCGCGGTCTTGCTGGCGGCCATCGTTCTGTTCGTCTCCTGCCCGCGCCGGCGTGCGACGCCGCCGGACTCCTCCATCCTCGTCGCGGCCGTGCAGGAGGGCCCATTGACCATCACGGTCCGGGGCTCCGGTGAAATCCAGGCCATCAAGCCGAACAAGATCAAACCCCAGATAAGACGGTCGGTCGAAATCACCTTTCTGGCGCCCGAAGGCAGCCGGGTCACAAACGGGCAGGCGATCGCACGGTTCAACACCGACGAGATCGAGCAGCGCATCATGGATCTCGAACACCGGCTCACCGACCATCAGACGCAGCTCGACAGCAACCGGACCGACCTCGAGATCCAGCAGCTCGACAATGCGACCAACCTGAAACAGGCCGAGCAGGCGGTGGAGTCCGCCCGCATGCAACAGGAGAAGTTTCTCGAAGGCGACGACCCGATGGAACGTCGCCAGGCGGAACTGCGGGTAAAGACCGCGGCCAGCGAACTGGCAAGACGCAAGCGGCGCTACGCGGAGATGCCCGACCTGCTCAAGGAAGGGTTCATCACCGAAGACCAGGTGGAGGAAGAACGCATGGCCGTGGAGGCCTGCCAGGTGGCACTCGAGACGGCGGAAATCGAGATCAGGCTGTTGCAGGACTACACGCTGCCCTTGAAAAAAGCGCAGGTCGAAAACGCGCTGGCCAAGGCCGAGACGGAATTGGAGAAGACCCGTAAACGCAGCGAGACCCTCCTGAAAAACAAGACCCAGGCGCTGGAGGCGGCCAAGCGGCGCGTGGAACGTACGCAGTTCGAACTCGACCGGGAACGCGAGCTTCTGAATGCCTACGAGGTCCAGGCGCCTACCGACGGGGTCGTGACGTACGGAGACCCCGACAACCCGTGGCGACGCGGCGAAATCGTGGTCGGCGGGCGCGTCTACCGCGGCCAGGTCCTGATGACGATTCCGGACCGGTCCGCCATGCAGGCCGTCGTCAACGTGCCGGAAGCCCAGATCCAATACGTGCGCGAGGGACAGCAGGCGGCGGTTTCGGTGGAAGCCGTACCGGAGAAGTACTTCCCCGGCACGGTCAGTCAGGTCGCCGAAGTGGCCAACGAACAGAGCCGCTGGGGCGGGGTGGACGTTAAGGAGTTCCGTGTGGCGATCGAACTGCATGACGGCGCGGACCTCAGGCCCGGCTTTTCCTGTGACGCCGAGATCACGACCGAGACCATCGAACGGACGCGGTATCTGCCCGTGCAGGCGGTGTTCCGGGAAGAAGACCGTTTCTTCGTCTATCCCGTCGGGCCGACCGGCGAGAAAGCGGAAGTCACCATCGGAAAAGCCTCCATGACGCACGTGGAGATCCTGGAGGGGGTGGCGGCCGACACCCAGGTCCATCTTGCGAAGCCCGCCGAGAAGGAGGAGGGGAGGGAAGAGGATTGATTCGCCTGCGCCATGCGACCAAGACCTTCCCGGTCGGCGGCGGCCTCACGGTTCTGCGGGGGGTCGACCTGGATATTCGGGCCAACGAATACGTCGGCATCCTCGGGGCGTCCGGGTCGGGCAAATCCACGCTGCTCTACATCCTGGGGCTGCTTGACCGGCCCACGACCGGCACGCTCCATTTTCGGGACCGGGACATGAGCACGCTGAGCGATGATCAGCTCTCGGAAATCCGGGGGCAGACCATCGGCTTCATCTTCCAGGCCTTCCACCTCATTCCGCAGCTCTCGGTCATCGAGAATGTCGAGCTGCCGCTGTTCTATCAGCATAGGCCGCCGCGCGTCCGCCGGCGCCGGGCACGGCGGTGCCTCGAACAAGTCCAGCTCCTGCACCGAATCGATCACATGCCCCCCCAGCTTTCCGGCGGCGAGTGCCAGCGTACGGCCATCGCGCGCGCGCTGGTTACGGACCCCGACCTCGTGCTCGCCGACGAACCCACCGGCAACCTCGACTCGAAGACGGGATCCGAGATTTTTGACATCTTCGCAAACCTCCACGCGCAGGGCCGGACTTTCGTTGTGATCACCCACGACCCGGCCATCGCGAACCGTATTCCTCGCATCGTACGCATATCGGACGGCCGGATAGAGGAGGATGTCTCCCGGTGAATCCGCTGTGGATGCTCGAGTTGATGGGCGACGGGGCGTCCAACCTCCTGCGCCACAAGCTCCGATCCACGCTCACCCTGCTGGGCGTGGTGTTCGGAGTGGCCGCCGTCATCACGATGCTGGGGATCGGGGAAGGCGCACAGCGCACCGTGCTGCGGGAAATCGAGGGGCTCGGCCTGCGGAACATCATCGTCGATTCCGTACGCCCGACCGATGTGCGCCCGGCCCAACCGGCGACGCAGGGGCAATACCACGTCCTGCATTACGGCCTCACGGAACGCGACGCGGTCCAAACCGCCGCCGTGTGCGGGCACGCCCGCCTGAGCACCGCGCACCTCGTGAAACAGAACGTCTACTACAAAGGCGAACGGATCGACAGCCACACCCTCGGCGTGGCGCCGGACTATTTCCGCCTGTTCTCGACCGAACTGGTGAAGGGCCGCTTGCTCTCCGACCTGGACAACCATGCCGGGCACCGCGTGGCGGTCTTGAGCGAGACCGTCGCGCAGTCGGTCCGGGCGTTCGGCGGCGGCGTGGGCGACAAGGTCAAAATCGGGCGCGACTATTTCGACGTGGTCGGCATCGTGCGCATCTCCTCACGCCGCTCCACGGACCTGACGCTGCTGCCCTACCGCACGGCCAAAGCCGCGTTCGGCACGACGACAATCAAGCGCGAAAGCGGCGGCATGGCATTCACCAAGACCGATATCGGCCAACTGGTCGTCCACGTGGCCGACGAAACGGCCATCCCGGCCACCGCCGCGCTCGTGCGCCGTACGCTCCAGATCAACCACGAAGACCCCGATTACGCCATCACCGTGCCGCTCGATATCCTGCGCAGCAAGCAGCGCACCCAGCGCATCCTGAACCTGGTACTCGTGACGATCGCCGCCATCTCGCTCATTGTCGGCGGGATCGGCATCATGAACATCATGCTCGCCATCGTCACCGAACGAATCCCCGAAATCGGGATCCGCCGCGCCGTCGGCGCGAAGAAGGCCGACATCCTGCTTCAGTTCCTGATCGAGACGGTCACCCTCACCAGTCTCGGCGGCATCCTGGGCTGCGCGCTCGGGTTCATCTGCGTGCCCGCCGCCTCCTACTGGACGAAATGGCCGGGCATCATCACTCCGTTCGCCGTCTTCGTATCGATCGCCGTCGCCTGGGTGGTCGGGCTCGTGTTCGGGATGACGCCCGCCATACGCGCCGCCCGCATGAACCCCGTCGAGGCGTTGCGCTATGAGTAAGGCGCGCAGGGCGCGCCGTCAAAGGTCGAAGGTCAAACATCGAAGGTCGGGAGGTCGAAGGTCAGGAGGTCAAAGATCCAAGGCGGAGTGGTTCAAGGTCGGAAGTCTGGCGGTACGGTCCGGAGTACTCTCCTTCCGTGACCTTCGACCTTTGACCTTCCGACTTTCGACCTCTTCGGCGCGTCAACCATGAACCCTGAACCCTCAACCATTCCCGGCCACTACCACCTCGTGGGCGTCGCGGGCGCCGGCATGAGCGGGCTGGCCCAGGTCCTGCTTGCGCAGAATTGCGACGTGTCGGGCTCGGACCGCTACGCGAACATGGGCCTCGAACTCGACGTCCTGGCCCTGCTGCGGAAAGCCGGGTTGCGGCTTGCCCCTCAGGACGGGAGCGCCGTACGGCCTGCAACCGCCGCCGTGGTGGCCAGTTCGGCCGTCGAGCCGGACAATCCCGATCTGGCCGCCGCCGTCCGGCACGCGGTCCCCGTCGTGGGCAGGGGCGCCATGCTGGCCCGCCTGGCAGCGGGCAAGACGGTCGTCGCCGTTGCCGGCACGTCCGGCAAGACAACGGTGACCGGGATGCTCGGCTGGATTCTGGAATGCGCGAACCGCGATCCGACCGTCGTGAACGGCGGCGCCGTTCTGAACTGGGCGAACGGCGAACGGCCCGGAAACGTCAGGATCGGCCGCTCGCCGCTGTGGATCCTGGAGCTGGACGAGAGCGACCGTTCCCTGCTGCAGTTCGCGCCCGACTGGGCCGCCATCACCAACATGTCCAGCGACCATTTCGACCTCGCGGAAACGCACGAGTTGTTCCGCGCGTTCGCCGCCCGCGTCCGGCGGGAGGTCGTGGGCCCGTTGGACCCACGCGAACTGGCCGAAAGCCTCCGACATGAAGACACGGCGGCGGGCAGCCGCTTCATGCACGGCGGGGTCGGGTTCACCCTCGCGCTGCCCGGCCGCCACAACGCCGAGAATGCCGTACTGGCGGCAACGGTCTGCGAACGGCTCGGCATCGATCTGCCTCGGGCGGCCGAGGCCCTGTCTCAATTCCGCGGCATTCAGCGCCGGCTCGAACGCGTCGGATCCGCGGGCGAGATCGAAGTCGTCGACGACTACGCCCACAATCCGGCGAAAATCCGCGCGTCATGGCTCGCGGTCGTGCCCCGCCGCCGGCGCGTCATCGGCGTCTGGCGCCCGCACGGGTTCGCGCCGCTCGCCCACATGCTGGACGAGCTCGCCAACGCGTTTGCCGAGCTCTGCCGTGGCGAGCACAGTCTCTATATCCTGCCCGTCTACTACGTCGGAGGGACGGTCGAACGGCAGGTGACGGCCCAAACGCTTGTCGCCCACCTCGGACGGCGGAACGTCGCGGCCAAACACGCCGAAAACTACGAACAGCTCGCGAGGCAACTGCTGGCCGAAGCCCGGGCCGGCGACACCATCTTGATCATGGGCGCACGCGATCCTGAACTGCCCCGCTTCGCCCGTCAACTCCTGCACAGGCTGCAGGAGAACCAGGGCGCCTCAAGGTAGAAGCGGCGGGACGCCGCTTCTACTCTTCCTCGAGCTGCGCCATCGCGTCGCGCAGCGTGCGCCCCGAGGCGGCGGAGTGGCACATGAAGATCACCCCGCCAAAGAGGCTGAGCAACAGGATCCCCAGGTAGAGCATGAGCGACAGGGGCAGCGCCTGAATACTGGGGACCCCAACCGCCCCCAGCATGCGAACGGCCAGCCCTTCGCGTACGCCCAGTCCGCCGGGCGTGATGGGGACGGCCGCAAGCGCATTGATGATGGGAAACAACGCCAGGTAGTCCGAGACGGCCAATTCGATTCCCAGGCTCCGCCCGAACCACACGCAGGACAAGATGACCAGCGTGTGCACGCCGAGCGAAAGCAGATAGCACAGGGCAAGCACGCGCGGGCGGGTTCGGCACAGGAAGAAGGCATCGTAAGCCCGTTTCAGGATCGGACCGAATGCCGTCCTGGCCGCGAGCGCCCGGAACACGCCCCAGCGCTCAAACACGTTCCGGCCGAAGACCACGACCAATCCGGCGGCGGCGCCGAGACTCACGATCAGGACGGTCAAGGCCGGCAGGTGCAAGGCCGGCCGTTCCAGGAAGAAACGGTAGCGCACGGCCATCATCGCCAGCGACAACGACAGCAGCGCGACGAGCCCGACGGCCCTGTCGATGAACACGGTGGATACCGCTTCGGTCTTCTTCCGCCGGGTCTGCCCGGCTACGTAGTAGGCCTTGGCCAGATCGCCGCCGGTGGCACCGAGCATGAACGAATTGAAAAAATGCCCGATATAGAAGATGCAGAACACCCGCCGCCAGGGCAAATTGAGCCCCTGCACGTCCAGCAGCAGGCCCCACCGCACGATGGCGCAAAGGAAGGCGACAAAGATGAACAGAACCCCGCCGACCCACATGGGCCAGCGGCGCAGATGCCGGCGGAACAGCGTGCCCACCGTCCTGAGGCCGGATTGCCGGGCGTTCGCCGCGTGCCAGGCCAGGCGCCGGGGGCCTGTCCCCCGTTCCAGGCCGAGAGTCCCCGCGCTGCCGGGCGGCGTCTCGGCCGTGCTCATTTGCAGCGTACGCAGCCGCGTGCCGTTCTCGATCGGCTCCATCACAAGAAACTGGCGGGCAGGCTTGGCGACATCCGCGTATACGCTCCCCTCGCTGACAGACGCCCGGGCAACGTCGAAATCGACGCGTACAGTCCCGCGGTCGATCTTGTACCCGAGATAGGCCACGATCGCCAGGCCGACGGCCAGCCGAATAAGCACGCCGATGAGCTTGCGAGTGCGTTTCATAGCGCAGCCAGGACGTCTTGGAGCGTGCCGTCCAGCGGAACGGCAGGTGTCCAGCCGGTGTGGGCGCGGATCCTTGCGGTGTCCAGAACAGGTGAAGCGGTCGTGGGACGGTGTTTGGCGGGGTCCGCCTCCGTACGGACCCGGACGCCGGCCAGACGGCAGAGCTGGTCCAGCACCGTCTGGATCTTGACCAGCCTGCCCGTGGCGATGTTGTAGGCGTGGCCCGCTCGGCCGTTCTCCAGGAGCAAACGGTACGCAACGGCCACATCGCGTACGTCCGTAAAGTCGCGCTCAGAGGCCAGATTCCCCACCGAGATCACCGGTTCGTGCCGTCCGGCCGCCACGGCCTTGATCTGCCGGGCAAACGAGGCGACCACAAACTCGTCCGACTGGCCCGGCCCGATGTGATTGAGCGGCCTGGCCGTCATCGTGTGCATCCCGTATTGCCGGGCGTAGGTCAGCGTCGTCAGATCGGCCGTCGCCTTGCTGATCGAATAGATGTCGCGCGGGTCCAGCAACTGCGTCTCGGAAATCGGGCCGCCGGTCGAACCCGGCCCGTATACGGTCGCCGAGGACACGACGAGGATCCGCGCCGAAGGCGCCTTGCGCCTGAACGCATCGAGCAGGTGCAGCGTGCCCGTGACGTTCACGGAAAACGTCAGATCCGGCGCCTCCTCGCCGCGCGGCACGAACGCGATGCCGGCCAGATGCAGGCACCCGTCCGGCTTCAATTCATCGACGAGCGCGTCGATACATGCGCGGTCGCGCAGGTCGCCGTGGTAGTCGCCTTTGGCTTCCGGCACGGTCCTGGACGGGTCGAGGTCAAAGGCCAGCGGTTCGTGACCGTGTGCGAGCAGCTCCCGGATCACGTGCCGCCCGACGAACCCGCCCGCCCCCGTAATCAGGATACGCATCGCCTCATGCTCCCTCTGACCTGGACCTTGCTCGAGAACTTCATGTCGCAGAACGGCGGCCGGCAGTCCGGTGTTCGTCACTCGAGGCCGCTCACGCCTTCGCCGCCGCGGCCGGTTCCGGGCTGTCCTTCAGCCGCTGCAAGTCCGCCTCCACCATCATCTCCACCAGGCCCTCGAAATCCACCTCCGGCCGCCAGCCCAGCGTCTGGCGTGCCTTGCTGCTGTCGCCCGTGAGGTGCTCGACCTCGGCCGGGCGCAGGAAGCGCTCGTCGATCTTCACGTATTTCTGCCAGTCAAGCCCCGCATGCGCGAAGGCGATCTCGATGAACTGCCGTACCGAATGCGAGGCGCCGGTCGCGATGACGTAGTTGTCCGGCTCGTCCTGCTGCAACATCAGCCACATGGCCTTCACGTAATCGCCCGCAAACCCCCAGTCACGCTCGGCGTCCAGGTTCCCCATCCGCAGTTCGTCGGCCAATCCGAGTTTGATCCGGGCGACCCCGTCGCTGATCTTGCGCGTGACGAACTCCTTGCCGCGTCGCGGGCTCTCGTGGTTGAACAGGATCCCGGAAACGGCGAACAGGTCGTAGCTCTCGCGGTAGTTGATCGTGATGTAGTGCCCGTAGACCTTCGCCGCCCCGTACGGGCTGCGCGGGTAGAACGGGGTCGTCTCCTTTTGCGGGACTTCCTGCACTTTGCCGAACATCTCGCTGCTGGACGCCTGGTAGAACCGGGCTTTCGGACACACCAGCCGCATCGCCTCGAGCATGCGCACGACGCCCAGGCCCGTGAATTCGCCCGTCAAGACCGGCTGGGTCCAGGATGTCGGCACGAACGACATCGCCGCCAGGTTGTAAATCTCGTCCGGCTGCACCTCTTCCATCAGCTTGATCAGCGAAAGCTGATCCAGCAGGTCCGCCTGCCTCAATTCCAGCTTGTCTTTGATGTGTGCGATGCGCTCGAAGGTCTCCGTGCTGGAACGCCGAACCATCCCGTACACCGTATAGCCCTTCTCCAGCAGCAGGTCCGCCAGGTAGGACCCGTCCTGCCCCGTGATGCCCGTGATCAACGCTCTCATCGGCCGTGACTCCTTTCTCCGTGCTCGCCGGGGAGCACTCACGTCGAGGGCTCCGTCCGCTCCCAAATCTCTCGCACCACCCGTATCCCCTCGGCCAGATCCTCTTTCGGCGTCCGGGGGGCCGGCTCGAAAACCCGCATGATATCCAACTCCGCGAATTTCTTGAAGCGAAGAAAATTGATGTCCCCGCGCGGCGGCATGAGATGGTCGTATACGGGAAAGCCGACGTCGTGAATGTGCAGGCCGGCCAGACGGGGCTGCAGTTTCTCCAGCCATCGGACGTGCCCGATGAACCCCAGATTCTCACGCACCTGGCCATGCCCGATGTCGTGCCAGTAGCAGAGCCGGTCGCTGGCGAAATGGTCGAACAGCCGCACGAGCTCGGGCTCGGTCGGAATCGACTCCCAGGTCGGCAGATTCTCGATTCCCAGACGGACCCCGCTCGATTCCAGCAGGGGAAGCAGGCGTTCGATGCCGCGATAGAGGGCCTCGAGCTGCTTCGTGACCTTCTTCTCGCGCACGACTTGAAGCTTCAACTTGACCTTGTCGTATCGAGTCGAATATTGCCTGTCGGCGGCGCACAGCTCGGCCAGGCGATGGCTGCGCTTGCGCATCTGCACGTTGCCGGCGTGCAACACGACCACGTTCGCCCCGACTTCCGCGCAGAATTCGATGCTGCGCTTCGTGTGCGATACCGCCCCCTCCCAGATACGACGGTCCCGACTGGCCAGCGTGAAAAGCTCCGGATGCCCCTCCGGCGCGCCAACCGGCACGGGACAGAAATTGTGGACGCTCTGCACGACCACCGCGCCCTGCCGCACCATGTTCAGCACACCGGGCACCAGATCCACGGTCAAATCATAACCCAGTTCGACGTGCGTGATGCCCAGATCCAGAATCTCGGCCAGCATCTCCTCGCCTGAACTGTGGCGGCCGGCATTCCACCGCGTTGACAGGGCAAACACCATCACCTGCACCTCCAGCGGACCGCTTAGTGTCGGGGCTGGAGGGAAAAGAGTCAAGTGCCGACACCTGCGTTCGAAACAGGCGGCCCTCGACACAGCGCGTGCCCATCTGCATGCGCCCGGGCAGGCAGCCCACGCAGGAAGCGGGCCGCCAACGGGGGCGCCCCAAAAAAGAACTCCCCGGCACTAGTCCGGGGAGTTTCTCTCGGAAAACAATTTTTCCAGGTCCGTTAGGACGCCCTGGCACGGGCCCGCGCCGCTTTGCGGCGCCGTCTCTCGCTTGGCTTCTCGTAATGACGATGCGCACGCATCTCGCGCATCATCCCTTCCTTGTCCATCTTCTTCTTGAGCCTGTTCAGAGCTCTGTCAACGGACTCACCGCGCTTGATCCTGACGTCAATCACGCCTGCAACACCCCTTCCCTGGCTGTAAGGTCCCTTTATTGATCCGCGTTATCCTAGTCACGCTCAGTCAGCCTGTCAACCGCTAAAAGAATGCCAAGCCAAGAACCCGTCCTTCAGATTGCCATCTGCCACAATTCGTCCACATTGCCAACGAAAATTTCGACAACAGACGAGCCAAAATGTCCCAACCAGACTCTCGCAGCAACACTACATATGGAGTGTATCATTGTTGCAACGGAGCGCGGCTGGACAAGTAACGGATGGGTTTCAGCTAGAATGCACGGTATTTTTTTGCTTTCTACCGCGTGGGATGCGGCCTATCATCGAGATCAACGGTGGCGAGAGGGGTCGGCTCAGACCGGAGGGGCCGTCTGTTTTGGCGCTGCCGCCGGGAGGCAGCAAAGATGTGCACGGGAGAAAGCAGTGGCGCCGGTGTCGGCAACGGGCCTCGTGAGCGCTTCATACGAGAGGCCATTGCCCTGGCGCGCCGCGCCCGGGACAAGGGAAACCACCCTTTCGGCGCGCTGCTCGTGCGTGGCGACGAGATCTTGCTCAGGGCGGAAAACACGGTCGTCTCGGACAACGACGTCACACGGCATGCCGAGCTGAACCTGGTCAGCGCGGCCTCACGCCGGTTCGCCGCCGAGACGCTTGCCGAATGCGCCGTGTACGCCAGCACCGAACCGTGCGCCATGTGCACGGGCGCCATCTACTGGGCGGGCATCGGGAGCATCGTCTACGGCTGTTCGGCGCAAACGCTTGGCGAGTTGACGGGCGGCAGTCTGGTCGTGCCGTGCGAGACGATTCTGGCGAATGCCAAGAGGCCGGTAGCCGTGCGCGGGCCGGTGCTCGAGGAGGAGGCGAAGACCGTGCACGCGGGTTTCTGGAGCCGATCATGACACGCGACCGACAGCGAACCCCGCCGGACCAGCCGATCGACGCGCTGCTGCATGCGATGGGCCCCACCTCCAAACCGCTGATCTTCGCACTGGCGCGCAACTGCCTCCTGGCGCTCGGGCTTGCCTTCGCCATACTCGGCAAGCGCAGCCAGAACGGTGCGGCTTTCGCCTTCCTCGCGCTGGCGGCCGCCAGCGTGCTGCTGGCCCTGGCGTTGTTTGTCGCGGAATTCCTCTGGCTGCGCCGGCGCGCTCAGCCGCCCGCGCGGCACCGGGAACCGCCAATCCCAACCCCGCCGGCATGAGACAGGGGACGAAACGGCAGGCCCCTTCGCTGTGCCTCACTCCAGGACGAACCGCGTGGCGACCACACCCAGCTTTCGGGTGTCGCCGGAACCCGGGACGCACTCAGCCGGCACGCGCGGACGGTCCGTCTCCACGGCGACGGCAACGACGCCCGAAGCGAGCCGCTCGGGCAATGGCAGGTCCACATCCGCCCACGTGTCCGCGGGCAGCGAGAAAGGCGTTTCGCACAACGGCTCGAAGCACAGTCCGTCGGGAGCCCAGCTTGCACGGAGGCGCCCGGTCACCTCGGCACCCAGCGCGCGCTCCCCGCTGTAGAGCCGCGCGCGAACGCGCCGCGAGCCGCGGGTGGGTGCCACAAACGCTTCACTGAAGCCCGTCGTCCAGCGGTAGGGGCCGGCGCCCCAGAATTCGAGCCCGTGCCAGCCGGCCCCGAGCCGGCGCCAGTCGCCCCGTCCGATTTTCACACGGTTCCCCAGCGCGGTCTGGGTGAGATACAGCGGTTGCAGGCCGCTCCAAAGCGGCTCGTTGCCCTGGTGCGACGGACGCAGCCGGCACTCGTGCCGTGCGACCGCCTCCAGCGTCGCGCGGTCCGGGCAATCCCGGCGCAGCAATCCGTCCCAGCCCAGGGCCAATCCGAGCTCCCGCGTATCGGTGAGTGGGAACTCGTAGTAAGCGGACACGTCCGCCGGCCGCCACGTGGGACCGGTCATCCGCAGCGCAAAACGGCCTTCCTGCGCGAGCGCCCGCGGCAAGGCGACCGCCACCCGCGTGAACTGGCGGGCCGGGGCCAGACACACGCGCCCGACCGTGCAGGCACCGACCGAAAGCGTCCACGTAACCGGCGGAGTGCTCTCGGGCGCCAGGTTCACCAGGTGCAGGAAGAACACCTGAAAAGCGGCATCCGACGCCGGCAGAAGCAGCTCCGCCGTGCCCTGCGTCCATCGGAACGGCGTGGTCAGGATCCGCGACGTACCCGCCGCATCCGCCACGTGCAACTCCGGCTCGTACAGACCCGTGCCAGGCACCGTTCGTTCCGGGTGAAGCAACGCCAGGTTTGCCGGGCGGGTGGCCACCGCCAGAAGGTCCGACCTGAACCGCGGCAGGATTCGCCTGACCAGGCACTCCGGTGCGCGCGGCCAGGTGAACGTCGGGTCAAGTGCCGAAGAAAATCGCACGCGCGCCGCCTCGAACTGATACATCTCCTTGTCCTGCGCCTCGAGCAAGTACAACAAGTCGGCCTTTGTGAACTCCCTGTGATGCCGATGCGCAAGGATAGAGCTGTAGGTCTCGTAGAACCGCCCCTGCAACGCGGGCATAATCGCGCGCCCCTGCCAGAGCCTTATCACATTCTCAACGCGGGCCAGATTCGGCGTGGTCAGCACAACACGGCCGCCCGGCTTGAGCACTCTGAACGCTTCGCGCAGCAGGCGATACGGATTGAACGGCAAATGCTCAATGATCTCGGCCGCCAGCACGACGTCGAATGCCCCGTCCGAATACGGCCAAGGCTCACTCTCCACGTCAGCCACGGCAAGCGGAATCCCGTTCTTCTCGCAGCGTGCCTCGAACGCGACGAGATCGTCCGCGATCTGGGTCCGGCCGGTGATCGCTTCCACCTCGTACCCCAGTTCCCGCGCCGCCACCGTCAGATGCCCCGGAAACGCGCCCACGTCGAGCAGGCGCCCGCTGCCTGGCTCGAGCAGAGCGAGCGTGTCCGTGTAGCGGGCCAGGTGGTAGTCGAGATAACCCCGCTCCCAGCCGAACAGCCGCTCGTGCGCGGAGTCGATCACCACCTGTCGGATCCGGTCAGCCGTCAACATTCAGCGCGTCCTCCCCGTGCGAACCGTGTGCTGCATTGTCCTCCAGTCCATCCTGAAAGCAAGGCCGAAAAACATGCGCCCCCCCCGGCCGCATGCCCCGGCGCGTGGAAGCACCCCTCGGAAAGCGCTTGAATTCGGCCGGCTCGCATGGGAAACTCGCCCATTCCGGGCTCGTCGAGCCCGGCAGCGGAGTGCGGACCGGCACGTATGAATACGAACGATATTCGCGAGCACCTTCTCGCCAGAGCCCCTTGGGTCGACAGGGACCGGACGGTCGATACCGTGAAGGCCGGCGATCCGCAGAAGCCCGTTGCCACAGTCGGCGTCGGCTGGATGGCCACGCGCTACGATCTGAGAGCGGCGCATGCGGCCGGCTGTGACCTGTTCATTACCCACGAGCCGACTTTCTACGATCACAGGGAACTGCCCGAGAGCGACTGCCGGGAACACGAGCCGGCCAAGACCAAGAAGGCGTTCCTGGACGAAACCGGTATGGTCGTGCTCAGAATCCATGACACCTGGGACAACTGGCCGGGGATCGGGATCCGCGACTCGTGGGCTAAGGGCCTGGGCCTGACAGACTTCCTGGCGGAAAACACGAGCGGGCCGCAGGCGCGCTGGCATGCCGTCTACCGTATTCCCGAGACGTCACTTGGCGAGTTCGCCGCGTATGTTGCCGCACGCGTCCGTGTGCTCGGCCAAGACGGCGTCGAGGTGCTGGGCAACCCCGACAGGCGAGTCAGCCGGCCGGCGCTCGGCGTGGGGTGCGGCGGACCGGACAAGGACATGGTGGATCTCGGCGCCGATGTGCTGATCGTCTGCTATGACGGCGCCTCCTACTGGCGGAGCCGGGAGCGGTTGTGCGAACTGGGGGCGGCCGTGATCATGGTCGAGCACGGCACATCCGAAATGTGGGGCCTGGAGAACCTCGCGACATACCTTGGCGACACGTTCCCGGAGTTGACCGTACAGTACTTTGCCGAACACCCGCGGGCGTGGCACGCGGACGCGGCGCCCGCACAGGCCTGAGGCCATGCCGGCCCGCGGCACGGGCCCGTATCCGTCCGTGTCAGTCCGTGTGAGTCCGTGTCGGTGTGTGTCCGCCCGTGTCGAACGCCCGAGATACCAGGAGAGAACCAGAAGCATGAAATGGGAATACCGAACCGTGAAGCTCCGCGTGGTCGAATTCAAAGGCGGCCAACTGAACGAAATCGAGTTGGAGAACCAAATCAACGAGATGGGCCTGAAAGGCTGGGAACTGGCCACGTCCTTCTACACCTATGACGCCGGCATGCAGGCTCGCGAACTCGTGTTGCTGTTCAAACGCTCGTATTGAGACCATGCCAACAACCCGCACGATCATGGCCACGCTCTGCCTGGCCGTCTGGCTGACGGGCTGTTCCACCCCCGCCCCGAACCGACCGGGCTCGTGCCCCTGGACCGAGCAAGTCGCGCACGTGAAGGAAGGCATGTGCCGCGCCGAAGTCGAGAAGGTGCTTCCCCCGTACCAAGGCCGGTTCCTTCGCGTGCGACGCGGGCCGATTCAGATCATCAAGTACTGGGTCGACGAGCACTGGATGGTCTCGATCACCTACGATTTCCACGGCTGCAAACGCGACGAAAAAGGGAACGTCCTCGAGCCCGACAGTCCAGAGAACCGGGTCCTGCTGCCCGCTGAAATCGAAGCGCGGCCGTGGAAGGACGCCATCGTCCCGCACGAACGATGAAGGGTCAGCCTTCCGGGCACAGCCTGGCGACGGTGTCACCGATTTCGCGGCGAATCCTGAGCAGCAGCGCGTCGTCGTGCGTATGCGCGGCCGGGGTCGGTGCGATCCTGTCCTTCACAAAGGCCAGCAGGTCACGCCCCTTGCCGCGGGCGGCCGGCCGGGCCCGCTTCGGACGCCGGACCGCCTTCTCCAGCAGCACCAGCAGTTCGACGTCCTCCATGCCCTTGCGCACGACCTCCCAACGGATCGAAGAGCAGATGGAATGCCGGCCCGGATACACGATGTGCGGGTCGCCGGCCGGCAGCGGCTGGGTGTCGGCGCAGTAGAGGCTCGCCCCGGTCGCGTCGGTCCAGGGCGAGATCGGAATTCTCACGGGGACACCGCCCCACGTGCTCCAGTACGCGTATCCCCAGTGCAGGAACCCCTTGAGCTTCAGCGTCCAGCACAGCCAGAAAATGATCCGGTTGCGTATCGAGGCGTAATCCAGAAACCGATTGGGATAGATCCCTTGCGGCGCCAGGCACGTGTAGCACCAGAGCTCCTCCGGGCTCCGCAACCGGGACGGCCCCGTCACATGCTGAATCTGCGGCACCTGAATCTCGCAGTGCCCGCGCAACTCATCGCCGACGATCGCGTCGATGCGGCGGACGCCGGGCAGCCACTTCCTGACCGTGTCCGCAACGCGGCACCAGGAGTCGCGGTTGGCCGGAATGGGTTCGTCCGCCACATGCTGAACGTAGCGGGCGGCCGCCCCCCGTTTCCTGAGATGCGCGTGCACGGCCTTGAGCAGCGCCTCCACGTAGCGGCGGAACCGGGCGTCGCTCATGGCCTCGGGCGAGGTGTCGAGCCGTTTCCCGAACGCGTCCAGCGGAGCCCAGTTGCGCTGGAAGGCGAACGGGGATTCCCAGTTCCCGGTACGGCGCGCGACGTGCCCGCCCTCGATCCACTCGACCCCGGCGGCCTCGAACAGGTCGAGCCAGCGGTCCAGCCGCGTGAAATCGAACGCAAGCGGCCCCTTGCCGCGGTCGATCACGTCGACCAGTTCGGTGAACCGCGTCAGGATCATGTCCTGCCGGTGCCGGGCCATGTCCGCGGCGATCCGTGCCATCCAGCTCCAGTGCCGCTCGCTCCAGGGTTCGACGTGGTAATACCCGGCAACGACCTCCGGCATCAGCCACTCCGTGTGGTGAAGCGAAGGCCGCTGCGGCAACGTGAAGGGCCACACATGCAGAACGATCGGCACATGAAACGCGTGCGCACGCCCGTCCCGGCCCTCGAGCCGCACGCTCAGCCGCCCCGTGTAGGTGCCCGGCGCCGCGTCCGCCGGCACGCGGACGCACACCCACAGCGGCTGCGTCGTCCGGCCGCGAATCGCGATCTTCTCTTCCTCCAGAAAGGCGTCCGGAAAGAATGCGGGTGCGCCGCGCAAGTAGGTGGCCGGGTCCGTGTTCTTCGGGGGATTGGCGTGCACATAGACGAACCACTGCCAATACCCGCGCAGGAACCGTTTGGGAATCGTGTGGTTCCGCGGGCCCTTGAGATCCGAAAACGCGAACGACGCGCCGCTGATGCGCTGCTTCTCGCCCACCGCGATGCCCACCTGCGCGTCTTCCGTCTCGTTGCGCGCCGCCCACAATTCGATCCCGGTCGAGGCGCCGGCCGGCTTCTGGGTTTCCGGGAACAGCTTCTGCAGCGAATCGGTCGTCCACCAACTGATGTCCATGCGCCACCTCCGGCTGGCGTTCCGCCGTCCGCCCCCCGCACGGCCCGGGCGTCGGGCCCGTTACCGCCCGACGCAATGGTAGGTGAACCCGCGCGCCGCCATGTCGGCCGGGTCGAACAGATTGCGCCCATCGATGACAATGGGGCAGGCCATCGCCGCCTTCACCTTGGCCAGATCGAGCGCCTTCAGCTGCGGCCAGTCGGTGAGCAGCACGGCCGCATCCGCGCCGCGGACGCATTCCACCGGATCCGTGAAATAGGCCGGGGCCGGGTAGCACGCGGCGAACTTCGCATTGGCGACGGGGTCCCACAACCTGAGATGCGCCTTGGCTTCGAGCAGCTTTTCCGCGAAATACAGCGAGGGCGCCTCCCGGATATCGTCGGTGCCGGGCTTGAACGCGAGACCCAGGATCGCAATCGTCTTCTCGGCCACCACCCAGAGCTCCTCCTGCAGCTTCTGCATCAGCCGCTTGCGCTGGTCCTTGTTGATCGCCTGCACGCACTTCAGAATGGCGAAATCGTAGCCCACTTCGTCGGCAATGCGCACGAACGCGTCCACATCTTTCGGAAAGCACGAGCCGCCGTACCCCACGCCGGCCTTCAGAAAACTGGGGCCGATACGCTTGTCCAGCCCCATCCCGTGGGCGACCCGCTCGATGTCCGCGCCGGTCAACTCACAGACTCTGCTCACCGCGTTGATGAACGAGATCTTCATGGCCAGGAACGAATTCGAGGCGTGCTTCGTCAACTCCGCGCTCGCGATGTCCATCACCAGCAACTCGCAGCCCGACCGGCGGACGATGGGCTCGTACAACTCGCCCAGAATCGACCCGGCCCGCTCCGTTTCCACGCCGATGACGATCCGGTCGGGGTTCAGCGCATCACGGATCGCACGGCCCTCACGCAGGAACTCGGGGTTGGAGGCAATGTCGAAGGGGATGTCGGCCTTCGAGTATTTCTCGATGGTCCGTTTCAGTTGCTTGCCCGTGTTGACGGGAACGGTGCTCTTCTCCACCAGCAGCCGATAGTCCGACATGTGTTGGGCCACTTCCCGCCCGACCCGCTCCACGTACGACATGTCCGCCTGCCCCTGGCTCCCGGGCGGCGTGCCCACCGCGATGAAGATGACCTGGGCGTAATGCGTCCCCTCTTCGATCGAGATCGAGAAGCGCAGCCGCCCGGCATCGACATGGCGGGTGACCAGCTCTTCGAGCCCCTCCTCATAAATCGGCATGTCGAGCGTCTTCAGCCGCTCGATCTTGGCGTCGTCGTTGTCCACACACAACACGTCGTGCCCGATCTCGGCGAAGCAGGCGCCCGTGACCAGACCGACGTACCCCGTGCCCACGATGGATATCTTCATGTGTCGCCGCTCCGCTCTCCGCGTGCGCCGCGCGCGGAGCAATCGAAAATGCGAAGGTCAAAGGTCGAAAGTCGATTGCGCTGAAAAACCACTGCGCCCGGCACGTCGAAGATCTCCGCAACGGAGAGGCCGGCCCTCCATTGGATCAACACGCAACATGTTGGGTTTTTGGAGGGCGCGGCCTGCCTCGCCGTAGCTTCTCAGCGAAGGCGGGCTCCGTCCGCGCCGGGTTTTTCAGCGCAATCGAAAGTCACGGAATACGAATACGCAGGTCTGCACGACCGGACTTCCGACCTTCGACCTTGAGACCTGTGACCTTCGACCTTCGACCCGATCCGCGAGCCCTGAGCCCGCCCGACGGCCGGGCGCGCTCAGGGCTCGCGGATCTGCCCGGCCTGCGCCAGGCTGCGCGCTTCGACGCTCTGGACCTCCGCGTACCCCTGAGAGCTGACGGGATTCAGGCCTTCGCTGGCTTCCATGGAGGAATCGGCCTCGTTGTAGAGGCTCGCCGGGCAGTCCGTCAGGGACTTGACGTAGATGTTGCCCTTGTACAACTCGACGGTCACCGTGCCGGAGGCATACTGCGCCAGTTCGTCGATGGCCGCCCCGGCCGCGCGGGTTGTCGGGTCGAAATAACGCCCGTCATAGATCTGCTCGGCCACCAGCCGGGACAGGAGGGTAAACAGCGTGGTCGCACGGCGGTCCATCGTCGCCTGGTAGACCTGCTTGAGGCCATACCCCAGCAGGTCCATCCCCGGCGCCTCGTACACGCCGCGGCTCTTGGTCCCGACAATCCGATTCTCGAGCGCGCTCTTCATGCCGACCCCGTTGCGCCCGCCCGTCCGATTGGCCTCCAGCATGAGTTCGAGCGGCTGCAACGGCCGCCCGTTGATCGAGCGCGCGTACCCCCGCTCAAACCGGACCGTGACTTCTTCGCGCGTGTCGGGCGCATCGTGCGGCCAGACGCCCATTGTGGGCTCCACAATCGTGCAGGGCGTCGCCAGCCGTTCGAGATCTTCGGCTTCATGCGACAACCCGGCCAAGTTCGCGTCGGTCGAGTACTTCTTGCGCCCGCCCGCGAAACTGTCGATGCCGACCCTGTTCAAATAGTCGGCCATCTGAGTCCGGCCGAGAAATTCCTCCAGCAGCCCCGGATCCCGCCAGGGCGCATACACCTTCATCTCCGGCGCGAGCACGTTGGTGTAGCGTTCGAACCGCATCTGGTCGTTTCCGCGCCCCGTCGCCCCGTGCGCCAGAACCGTGCACCCGCGCTTCTTCATCTCCGGGATCAGGCCCCGCACCGTCACGGCGCGCGCGATTCCCGTCGAATTCCAGTAGCCGCCGTCGTACATGGCCTGCGCCTTGAGGACCGCAAAGCAGGCCGCGGCCATTTCACGCTTCAGATCGACGATGACCGTCTCGGCGCCGCACGGCGCCATCTTCGCCCGGACATTGGCGATGTCCGTCTCGTCCGGCTGAGCCAGGTCCGCGGAGAAACAGACCACGTCCACGCCGAGCTCGACCAGCTTCCGCGTGATCGTCCGGCTGTCCAGTCCGCCGGAAACGCAGATGCCGACCTTCTCGTTCTTGAGGTCCGCGAGCTTCATCGCCGCACTACCCTTCCTGGTCCGCCGACTCTTCGTCCGGAATCGCCAGATCCTCTTCTTCTTCTTCTTCCGGAAAGCTCAGGTCGTCCTCGTCGCCCTCCGCCGGATGATCGTCCGCCGCGGGCGCCGTGCCTTCGTCTCCCGCGGCGCGCGACGCGCCCGCCGCGGCGACGGGCGCGTCGCCGAGATCGCTGTGCCATTGTTCGCACGCTTCATCGATGATATCGACGGCTTCCTCCAGTTCCGACTCCTTCAAAGTCAGAGGCGGGAGAAAGCGCACGACGTTCTGGGCCGTATCCAGCGCGATCAGGCCCATTTCCAACATGATGTCCACAAGCGGCCGGGCCGGCTGGTCGAGTTCGAGCCCCACCATCAGCCCCTTCCCGCGCACTTCCTTGAGGTGCCCGTACTTGTCAACCAGCTTCTCGAGATCCTGCATGAAGCTGGCGCCGAGAATGCCGGCCCGCTCCACGAGCCGGTCGACTTCGATCACCTGAATCACCGCCAGCGCCGCGGCGCACGCCAAGGGCGTTCCGCCGAACGTACTGGCATGCGTGCCGGGCTGGAAGACGTCGGCGACCTTCTGGTTCGTCACAATCGCCCCGATCGGGAAACCGCCGCCCAGCGATTTCGCCAGCGAGAAGGCGTCCGGCGTCACGACGGAGGCCTGGTACCCGAACCAATGGCCGGTCCGGCCGAGCCCGCACTGGACCTCGTCGCAGAGCAGCAGGATGTCCTTCTCGGTGCAAAGGGCGCGCAGCCCTTTCATGAAATCCGTTTCAGCCGGCACCACGCCGCCTTCGCCCTGGACCGCCTCGACGAGCACCGCGGCCGTCTTCTCGTTGACGGCCGCCTTCACCGAGTCCAGATCGTTGAACTCGGCGAGCACAAAGCCCTCAGGCATCGGCTCAAACCCCTTCTGCACCTTGGTCTGGCCGGTGGCGGCGGCGGTGGCCAGCGTGCGCCCGTGGAACGAGTTGCGCATGCTGATCACTTCGTACCGGCCCTTGTCGTGACCGCGAAGCCGGGCGAGCTTGATCAGCGCCTCGTTCGCTTCCGCGCCGGAGTTGCAGAAGAAACACTTGCCACGCAGCGACAGGCCCGACAACTTCTCCGCCAGCCGGGCCTGGTTCTCGTTGTAGAAAATATTGGACACATGCATCAGGGTTTCGGCCTGGGTCTTGATGGCGTCGACCACGTGCGGATGGCAGTGGCCGACGTTCACCACCGAGATTCCCGCCAGGAAATCGAGGTAGACCTTGCCGTTCGCATCCCAGACCTTGGCACCCTTCCCCTTCGTCAGCACGAGCCGCGGGGTATAGCTGGGTATGACGCTCTTCTTCCACAAATCAATCGTCTGCTGGTTTGTCATCATCTCGAACAATCTCCGTTCCTACACCTTCTTCCGTGAATATCTCCAGGAGCAGCGAATGCGCCAGGCGCCCGTCGATGATATGAATCTTCTGCACACCGGCCTCGAGCGACTCGACGCCGCTGCGCACCTTGGGAATCATGCCGCCGGAAATGACGCCGTCCACGATGAGGCTCTCCACCTCGCTGAGCCGCAGCGTGGAAAGCAGCGAGTCGGGGTCGTCGGGATTCCGCAGCAGGCCCGGCACGTCGGAGAGCAGGGCCAGCTTGCGCGCCTTCAGCGTCTTGGCAATAGCCGCCGCCGCGTCGTCGGCGTTGATGTTGTAGACCTGCCCGTCCGCGCCGCGGCCCAGCGGCGTAATGACCGGGATGATGTTCGCCTGCAGATAGGCGCGGATCGGCTCCACATCCACCTGTTCCACCCGCCCGACAAACCCCCAGTCCAGCGTCTCGCCGGTCTCTTCGTCCACTTCCGACAGCTTCGTGACGTGCAGAATTTCCTCGCCGCGCAGCGTGCGGGCCTTCGCCCCTTTCTCGCGCAGGGAGGCCACGATCGCCGGGTTCATCTCCTCGGTGAGCACTTTCGCCACAATGCCGATCGTCTTCTCGTCGGTGACCCGCAACCCCCTGACGAACTGGGCGCGCAGCCCCGCCTCGCTCATCTTCTGCGAAATCGCCCGGCCGCCGCCGTGCACGATGAGCGGGAGCATCCCGACGCATTCCATGAAGACGATATCGGTCAGAATGCTCCCGCGGCAGGCCTTCTCCTCCATCGCGCTGCCGCCGAACTTCACGACGATGATTTCGTTGCGAAACGTCTGAATGTAGGGCAATGCCTCAATCAGAACATCCGCCTTGGCAATGAGTTCTTTCACCTAGGTGGTGTACTCCGAATTGATGCGCACGCACTCCGGCGCGCCATCGCACGTGTATGCCGTCTCAGACGCCTTATCGAACCGCAAGTCGATCTCGACGGTGAATGCAGGAACGAAACGCGGGGAGGTGAAGCATGAGCGCGGCCCCGAACTCCCCCGCACGCTCGCGGGAGCCATCACCTGCGTAGCGCCCATTAGCGTTTGGAGAACTGGTACCTCTTGCGCGCGCCGGGCCTGCCGCTCTTCTTGCGCTCCTTCATGCGCGGATCGCGCGTGAGACAGCCGCTGTTCTTCAGTACTTCCTTCAAAGACAAGTCGGCATGCGTCAGAGCACGGGCAATCGCGTGGCGCAACGCGCCGGCCTGCCCGACCACCCCGCCGCCCGAAACCTGGGCCCAAACATCGTGCTTGCTGAGTGTGTCGGTCAGCTTCATCGGCTGTTCGATGTAATCGATCAACGCCTTGGTCGGAAAGTAGTCTTTCGCGTCCCGTCCGTTCACTTTCCACTTGCCCGTGCCGGGGTTCAGGCGCACCCGCGCAACCGAGGTCTTCCGCCGGCCTGTGGCGCAATTCTCTGGGGTCTTGTCCGCCATGCGAGTCTTCCTTACTGCAACACTATAACGCTACCCTATCTTCAGCTCTGCCGGTTTGTGCGCGGCGTGCGGGTGCTCCGCACCCGCGTACACCTTCAACCGCGCAAAGATCTGACGGCTCAGCCGATTCCGCGGCAGCATGCCGCGCACCGCACGCTCGATGAGCCGCTCCGGATGCCGGGCGCGGACGACCGCCGCCGTCTGTTCCCGCAGCCCGTCGCGATAGCCGGTGTAGCGCTTGTACACCTTCTGTTGGTTCTTGCGGCCGGTCAGCTTGACCTTCTCCGCATTCACGACCACCACGAAGTCGCCCGTATCCACGTGCGGCGTGTACGTGACCTTGTTCCGGCCGCGCAACACGTTGGCCACCTTCACCGCAAGCCGGCCCAGCGGCTGGCCCGCCGCGTCCACCACGAACCACGTGCGCTCCACTTCTTCCTGCTTGGCTACGTACGACTTCATCCCCGCCGCCCTTTCTCGCGCTCAAAAAGGCCATAACTTACCGCGCACGCCGACGGATGTCAACCCATATAATCGTTGAATTCCGTCGAAAAAAACGCCGCCCGACGCGGGCGTGTCGAGACACGGCAAGACCGGCGGCCGCCACGCAACCCGTGAGATGCCGGCCTATCCGCGCTCGCAACGGCCGTTGATGAGTCGACCCGGTCAACGGCCCGTCTTGAACCGCGCTTCCTTCAGCTTGCGGCGGTACGCCTTCCCGGTCATGATCGCGCCGATCTGCCGGGCGAGCGCCAACCCCTCCTCGATCGGACGCCCCCACAGATTGCGCCCGACGATCCGCCCCTCGTTGCCCGAATCCATGACCGCGCGCGTCGTTTCGATCAGATCCTTCTCCGGATCCTTGGATTTCGGGCCGCCCGAAATGATCTTCAGCGTGTTCGGGGCCGCCTCCGCCATGAAGTTCAGCCGCTTCACGTGCAGGTCGTACGGCACGTCCTTCGGATCGGCGGGCTCCAACTCGAGCAACTGCTCCACCTCCTCCATCTTGCCGTAGAAATAGCCCTTCTCGCCGTCGAGCCGGCTCAGGTTCTTCTTGTACGCGGCCTGGTCCTTCACCGGCGTGGGGAACTTCTGCTTCACAACGTCCACCCCGATCGATTCGCCGGCCGAAACGCCCTGCGCGCACCAGAACAGGCTGTCGGCCCCCATCGCCTGCGGCAGCGGGCCGCGCGCATAGGCCCACATGAAGACCGGCTTGCCGAACTCGTGCGCAATCTCCGTGACTTCCGCCAGCCGCTCCACGTCGGCCTGCGTCTCTTCCCCGCCGAGATAGAAGGTGAACCCGACCGCGTTTGCCCCGGCCGCCACGGCGCGCTCCACCGTGGCCATCGCCGAATGCCGGGCGTACGGCACCTCCTTGCCCACCATGAAATGCCCGTCCACCTTGATCAGCAGCGGCAGGTCCGGCCGGATCAGGTTCTGATACTTCTCGGCCTGCCCGATCGAGAGGGCCAGAAGCGAGAAGTCGCCGCGGTTCCCCAATTCGATCACGGCCCTCGGATCCCCGGACCGCTCCCACTTCAGCAGGTGCCCCACGCCGTGCTCCACCAACTGGTCGAACGGCAGGCTCAACATCGTGCCGTGCCCCGGCCCATGCGTGTAGAACATGCTGTACAACTCCGCCATCCGTGCGCGGCCGAGATTCCCGTCGCGCGCGATCGTCTCCAGCGTGGGACGGCGGGCGACATTCGTCTGAGCATCCGAACTCAAGTCTTGAAGCGTAGGCATAGGCGTTCCTCCAATCGGTCCTGTCGCAGGGATCGTATCCGGACTCGGCCCCGCCAACGCGTGCGTCCGCAGGGCGCGCGTCTTCTTATCACATCCGGCCCGGATATGCCATCACAAACTGCGAGCCAATTTGGGGGGCGGCGGCGCCCCGCACAAGAACGGACTCGTGTATTCGCCCGGGAAACGCTACAGTCGGCCAGGATCGCCTGCAATTGTCTTTCGCGGCCGAACATGAAGCCCAAGACCGTACTGCTCGTCAATACCAACCGCATGAGGCCGCCTGTCGGCCCGTTGGCCCTGGACTACATCGGCACCGCGCTCAGGGCGGCCGGGCATAAGGTGCGCCTGCTTGACCTGTGCCTGGCACCCGACCCGGCAGAGGCCGCCTCACGCGCGTTTGCCGGCGAACGCCCCGATCTGGCCGCCCTGACGTTCCGAAACACGGACGACTGCTACTTCGCCTCGCGCCAGTCGTTCGTCGATGTGTTGCGCGGCGACGTCGCCCTCCTCCGGCAGCACTACGACGGGCCCATCGTGGTCGGCGGCGGCGGCTTCTCCCTCATGCCCGTCCCTTTGCTCGAACACGCGGGCGCGGACTACGGCGTATGCGGCGACGGGGAGGCGGCACTGCCGGCGCTCGTCCGAGCGCTGGCCGGCGAGTCGGCGTTGGAGCAGGTACCCGGCCTCGTCTGGCGCCAACAGGGCCGGTGGCGCCGCAATCCGCGCGCCGCGCCCGCGCTGGGCGCCGGCAGCCTTGCCGCCAGAGATCTCGTGGACAACGAAGCCTACTTCCGCGAGGGCGGGCAGGCGGGCATCGAAACCAAGCGCGGCTGTCCCGGCCTCTGTGTCTACTGTGCCGATCCCGCCATCAAGGGGGCCGCCTCGCGGTTGCGCCCGCCCGCCGACGTCGCGGCAGAGCTGCGTAACCTGCGGGCCCGCGGCATAGACCACTTTCACCTGTGCGACAGCGAGTTCAACCTGCCGATCGAGCACGCCCGGGCCGTGTGCGCGGCCATCAGCGCGGCCAGCATCGGAGACCGGATCCGCTGGTACACCTACGCCTGCCCCGCCCCGTTCCCGGCCGAGCTTGTCGCCGCCATGCGGCGGGCCGGCTGCGCGGGCGTTAATTTCGGCGTGGACAGCGCGACAGACTCCGTGCTGGCCCGGCTCGGGCGCCGATTCCGGGCCGCGCACCTCGCCGAAACCGCCCGTGTCTGCCGCGAAGCCGGCATGGTCTTCATGTTCGACCTGCTGCTGGGTGGGCCGGGCGAAACGCCGGAAACCATACGCGAAACCCTCGCGGCCATGAAACGCCTCGCACCCGACCGCGTCGGCATCTCGCTCGGCGTGCGTGTCTACCCCGGAACCCCGCTCGCGCGCGGGCTGGCCGACGGAACGGTCGAGCGACACGGCCTCCAGGGCGACCCGGACGGACTGGAGCCGGCCTTCTTCCTCTCCCCTGCCCTCGGCGGCGGCGCCGACGCGCTGCTCCACGAACTGATCGGCCGCGATGAACGCTTCTTCCTCCCGTCAGGCGGCGACGCACAAGACTACAACTACAACGCCAACGCCGTCCTCCAGGCGGCCATCCGAGCCGGCCACCGCGGCGCCTATTGGGATATCCTGCGCCGATTGGCCAACCCGACCGAGCCTGCAAGCAACTGAAACTTACTCGAGAACTTACTCGAGAACTTACTCGAGAACTTACTCGAGAACTTACTCGAGAACTTACTCGAGAACTTACTCGAGAACTTGCTCGAGAACTTACTCGAGAACTTGCTCGAGAACTTACTCGAGAACTTACTCGAGAACTTGCTCGACGACTTCTCCCAAACCCCGGCCCCGATGAAACCGCGACTCCCGTTCGAAAACACGCTTCCCCACGCTCACCGCACATGGTACCCTCTCCGCAACAGCCCCGGACATCTCACGCGCCCGGAGAACCCGATCATGAGAATCACCACCGCGCTCCTCGTCTTGCTCCACGCCGCGGCGGCCGCGGGCGCCGTCTACGACGTCGGGCCCGGATATGCGTATACCGGCATCGGCGAGGTGCCGTGGGAATCGCTCGCCGCCGGCGATACGGTGCGGATTCATCACCGCGCTCAGCCCTACAAGGAGAAATGGGTCATCTGCAGGCAGGGCACGGCCGAGCAGCCGATCGTGGTCACCGGCGTGCCGGACGGCGGCGGAAACCTGCCGGTCATCGACGGTGCGGCGGCCACGACGCGCAGCGCCTTGAACTTCTGGAACGAGAACCGGGGCGTCATCAAGATCGGCGGGGCCAACACGCCGCCCGATGCCATGCCGCGGCACATACGCCTCGAGAATCTCGACATCACCAGCGGGCGCCCGCCCTACACGTTCACCGGGCGCGACGGCCAAGGCACGTACAGCGAGAACGCCGCCGCCGTCTACGTGGAGAAGGGCGAGCACATCACGATCCGCAACTGCATCCTGCGCGACTGCGGCAACGGCTTCTTCTGCGGGCACGAGGCCGCCGACGTCCGCGTCCAGAACAGCTACATCCACGCCAACGGGATCACGAACAGCATCTACGAGCATAACAACTACACCGAGGCCAACGGCATCGTCTTCGAATACAACCGGTTCGGCGCGCTGCGCGACGGGTGCGGCGGAAACAACCTCAAGGACCGCTCCAAAGGCTGTGTCATCCGCTACAACTGGATCGAGGCCGGGAACCGCCAACTCGACCTGGTGGACAGCGACTACAGCAGCCTCTACGACGCGCCCGAATACCGCGCCACCTACGTGTACGGAAATGTCCTGATCGAACCCGACGGCGCGGGCAACAGCCAGATCTGCCACTACGGCGGCGACTCCGACGAAACCAATCGCTACCGCGCCGGCACGCTCTATTTCTACAACAATACCGTCGTCTCCACCCGGGCCGGCAACACGACGCTCGTGCGGCTGTCGACGGACAACGAAACGTGCGACTGCCGCAACAACATTCTCTACACGTCCGCGGCAGGCAGCTACCTCGCCCTGCTCTCTGAAAACGGGACCATCCGGCTGTACAATAACTGGATCAAAGAGGGGTGGACGAAAAGCCACAGCAACCCCGCCGCCAACGTGCTCGACATGGCCGGCACCCTCACGGGAACCGAGCCGGGTTTCGTCGATTTCGACGCGCAGCAGTTCGAACCGGGCGCAACCTCGTCCTGCGTGGACGCGGGCGGCGAGCTGGCCGCGGATGTCCTGCCGGACCACAACGTCGCCCTGCAGTACGTGAAACACCAGAGCGCGCGCGCCAGGGCCGCCGCCAGCCGCATCGATATCGGCGCGTTCGAGTATGCCGACCCCGACGCGGCCCCGCCGGCCTCCCCGCGCGAGCTGCGCGTCTCTCCCCGTTAGCCATCCCGTGCTCTTCCAGCGATAGACGGATCGCCCTGTCGCTGCCAGCCCGCCCCCATCACCCTCGGCTCCCCCCTCAGCACCCCATCCTCTCAGTTCCGCGAAAATGTATTCTCGGGCAAAGGGGTCAGTACCAGATCTTAAATCTTGATTCCGTTGCATTAAGCCGATGGTGTGGCCAGGCCCGCCGGAACCGACGCTGCAGGCAAGGGGAATACGGTCGGTCACGCCGCGTATCCTGTCGCTGTTCAGGGCTGGTCCGGTATGAGGAGCGGGAGGATCTGATTGCGGCGGCGCCGGTAGATGCGGAAGTGGCCGTCCAGAGTCAGGATCTTGTGTCTCCCGTACATCTCGGACATGCGCACCAAGCAGGCATCTGCCAGCGACATGGGGACGTCGGCGTATTTTGTGAGCAGCCGGCACACGGATGCGGCTTCAGCCGCGAGAGAGAGGCCGATGCGCAGACCACCACAGGTCAGCAACCCCGCGATCTGCGACACCCCGCCGTCCACGGCGCGCAAGAGGAACAACGCTTCCGACACGGCCGACTCACAGGTGAGCATGGGCCCGGCAACCTCCTTCAGCCGCTCCACTGTCCAGCCGTGGTACGAGTCCCGCGCATTGACGAAAGCCACCAATGGCCCCGCATCGACGATCACAAACGACTTCATGCACCGTAGCCCTTCATGTGTCGGGGATGGGTCGAGAGATCGCACGGCCCAATCACCGTGCCCGCGAATTCTCTGACCAAATCATAGGCGCTCGGCTGGTCGGCATCGGGCAGATTCTCGTCAATGTACTTCTCCAACGCCCGTCTCATAATGGCCGAGCGCGATGTGTGCCGCTTCTCGGCCGCTGCCCGGATCTTGCGCACCAGCGCCTCCGGCACCTTGAGTGTCATCGTGGTCATCGCATCGCCTCCCGGGTATTACCCTCATTATGGTCATGGTAACACCAATGGGGTGGCCGGTCAACACGAGGCTTCCCGCCCCGCGGGGGGGTATCCTTCTCGACAATCATTGGCATCTGGTCGCCCGCACGGCCCACGCCAACCTCAGCCGCTTTCCGCCGCGGGCGGACCTTCGGCATGCACGACGTGAACGGCGCCTATTGCACCTGGCACAACCTGCGCCACAATCGGGCCGGCCACCTTTTGCAGGGGCGCTACAAGGCGATCGTGATGGAGGAAGAAGAGACAGGGCGATCAGCAGCGAGATTCTTGCCCACGACGCCTGGCGCTCAAACGCGTACGCCAGACCCTGCGTTCGACCCGAGGCTTCCAACGCCGGGCGGAACGAGTCAAAGCGGCCTTGATTAAAGCCCTGGTACTGTGACCCCTTCGCCCGCATCCGGCGCCCCGCCCGCCGATCCGGACACGCACTTTTCACCTTGCACTTCGCTTCCGAGCGCCTATCATCCCCGAAGGATATAAATCAGAAAGGCCCGCGCGGGCCCCAGCCAAGGAGAAGTCTGCCATGCCCCTGCGCCAAGTCGGCAAGCTGAAAGACCTGGTCGTCGTCAGTTGCCACGCCTCGCTCAAACAGGAATTCTATCGGGTCCCCGAACAGCCCGAGCGTGAGGAGGTGTGGGTCCTGAAACCGTTCCAGGTGGGCGAAGTGCCGTTCCTGATCGAGCACATGCGCCGCGGCGTGGCGCTCACCGCCAACAATCCGGAAGCGCTGCTCGTCTTCTCCGGCGGCCGCAGCCGGCTGGAGTCCGGCCCGTGGAGCGAGGCGAAATCGTACCTCGAAGTCACCAAGCAGGCCCAGTTCTGGATCCCGGAGAAGTACAAAGACCTCCGCGACAGCGTGGCGAAACGCACCGTCATGGAGGGCTTCGCACGGGATTCGTTCGAAAACCTCCTGTTCGGCATCTGCCGCTTTCAGCAGGCGACGCGCCAGTACCCGCGCACCGTCACCGTCGTGGGCTGGGAATTCAAGAGCAAGCGCTTCGAACTTCACCGCGATGCGATCCGCTGGCCCGGCGTCCGCTATCGATACGACGGCGTGAATGAACCGGTCAAGCTGCGCGACGCGCAACACGGCGAGAGCGAGCTCATGCGCCAGTTCGCCGAACATCAGTACGGCGCGGGCGGCCCGCTGCTCGAACGGCGAAAACGGCGCAATCCCTACAACGAACAGCACCCCTACGCCGCCTGCCCGGACATGAAAGCGTTCTTCACCTTTATCGCCAAACCGGAAAACGGGACCAAGGAATTCAAAGGCAAACTGCCGTGGGACTGATGCGGGATGCGCCGCAGATCGGAAGCCGCCATGCAAATCCATCACGCTTGCGCCATCTGCAGCTCCGAGCAGAGCGCCGACCGCTTCTATGAAGGCGTGCTCGGACTCAAGAAGATGAAGACCGGCGTGCTCGACCCCGACTTGACGGACCGGCTGTTCGGGACGGCCTGCCGATGCGGCGTCGTCCTCTACGCCAACGAAGATATGGCCGTCGAAATCCTGCTGCCCGCTGTCCCCCAGCCCGCTTCCACGCCCTTCTCTCACGTCTGTATCACCGTCGATGACCGAAACGCGTTCCTCTCCAGATGCGAGGCGGCCGGCGTCAGCATCAAACGCGTCCCGAAAGGCGATTCCCTCGTCGTGTTCGTGCAGGACTACGACGGGAATACCTTCGAAGTGAAAGAAGAAGCCTGACACAGCGCCCACGCCCCCCGCGAAGCGTCTGATGCGGGTTTCGCCCGCAACCCAGAGGTCAGAGGTCGGACGTCAGAGGTCAGAGGCTCTTTCCCCGGTCCTGCCCTCTGGCATGCCGTATGCTTTCCACTAACCCAGGCACACCCCCCACCGTTAAACCCAACATATGGCACAACCCGCGCAGAACGGCGCAGATTGTGCCGCTGAGCCACGAGGAAAGGAGCGTCGAGGCGACGGGCCAGACAAGAGAGTCTGACCCGCGGCCGCCGGGAAAGGAGACGGGACAATGAAAGTGATTCAGCCGAACTGCCGCGAGCATCTCACCGGCCCGGATCTGGATTTCATTGTCTCGGTACTGGGCAGCGGCGAACGCGAGGCACAGTTCCTGACGGGCCTGCTGACCGACCCGGACGTGCGGGACCAGATTCTGGACAATCCGTTGCTCGTGCAGGCGGTCCTGGAGCACGACGGCTGCCTGCAGATCTCGTGTCACCTGTATTTCTATCTGCTGGTCCGGCACGGGCTGCTGCAGGCGGGGTTGGACGACCGCGAGCTGGCCGACTATGTGGCGGAGCTGCTGTCCGAATTCTCGCGCAGCGCACGCATGGCGAAGCCGCTGCCGGATGACGAGGCGTTCTCGCCGGAATACCTGGTGGACATGCTGATCGCCCTGGCCCGGCACGAGACCGACAACCGCTTCATCCTGCGCGCGCATATCGGGAACTGCTCGCTGTTCATGACCGGCTTGTTTCCCGACCGCATCTCATACCGGGAAGAGCACCGCGGCGCGCCGGGCCTGTCGTATTACGAGACGCTCGGCAGCGCCAGCTTCGGGGAGGCCAGCCGCTTCCGGCTGGCGGACGAGTATCATCTCGCGTCGGTCTTCCGCCGGCTGTCCGACCGCTTCCACAAGGTGCGCACGGCGCTGAACGACGTCACCGCGCGTTTTCTTTTCGTCGGCACCCCATGCATCAACGTGGAGATGCTGCTGGCGAAGTAGGGAGAGAGTCGAAGGTCGGAAGGGCGAAAGTCGAAGGTCTGCCAGTCGGAAGTCACGGACTGGGCATCGAACTCGACGCTCCGCCGACCTTTGACGTTTGACTTTCCGACTTTCGACCGGGAGCGCGTTAGCGCTTCGCCTCGACGATCTCCGCTCCGCCGAGCAGCCCGTACTCGTAGAGGCTGAACGGCTCGCGCAGATTGGAGTCCTGTTCGAAGGCGGGCGGGCCGAACCAGCGCAACGAGTCGCCCTCGGTCACGTGCAGCGGCCCATGCGTGTTCTGCCGGCTGGACACGATCTCGATCTCAATCGTATTCCGGCCCTTCTGCAGGGCCGCGGTGATATCGAGCTCATACGGACGCCAGAGAATGCGGCCGACGTCCTGTCCGTTCACCCGGACGGCCGCCAGTGTGCAGGCAGGATCGAGGAGCCGGAGCCGATAGCGCCTGTTCTTCTTCGGACTGCGCCGCCAGTCCGCCCGGTAGGTCATGCTGCCGGAGTAGAACGGATAGCCCTGGGCGAGCCAGGAGCCGTTCTGCAGCTTGGCGGGCTCCTTGCACAGCTCGCCGGCCGTCGGCGCGCAGAGCCGCACACCGAAATCCCCGACGACGTACGCCGCCTCGATCTCCGTGAGGAAATCGTAATCGACCGTGAAGACGATCTCGTTCTCACCCCGCTTGACCAGCTCCGTGATGTCGACCTTGCCGAATCCCCGGTCCCAATGCCAGGCCGGGTTCGCCGTGTCGACGGCCGTGCCGTTGACGCGCAGCGTGCCTTTCTGAATGTCTTCGATCACAACCGCCGTGCTCGCGACGTTCGCCACACGGCTCCTGAACCGGTACCGCAGCGCGAGCGGGCCGCCCTTGCCGTCGAACAATCTCTTGCGAATGGCGACCCACGGCTGCCAGCCCAACGATTCGCGCGTGCCGAACCGGCCGGCCACCGCGCCGCGAATCCGGTGGTCCAGGTCCTCGTCCGACCACGTGGCGCCCGCGTCGAGCGAATAGGCCAGCCGGTCCAGGACGAGCACGTTCGGTTCCGAGCGCGTGAAGGTCCACCGCTCCGGCAGCGCATGCCGCGCCGTCACGATGCGCGGCCGTTCCGCCACGGCGACGGCCGGCTCGCCCGCGACGCCCTCGCCCACCGCGATCAGGATCGACCCGGTCGGGGCCAGCGTGAAACGCACCTTCCGACGGCCTTTCGCACGCTCGACGGGCAGAGCCCGCCGCGCGCCGCTCAGCGGATCCCACTCCGCGACGGGCGCCTCCGCGTCGCCGTCCAACTCGAGGACCAAATGGCGCGGCCCGCTGCGCTGCGTGTCGACGACGAAGAAGAACTGCCGCGGCCCGTCGAGCCGGCGCTGGACCACCACACCGGCAGCGGGTGTCCCGTCCCGGTGGCGCAGGCGATAGCCGGCCTGCACGACGCACGCAAGCCGATCGACAATCTCGCGATCGCCCGCGGGAACGGTGTGGACAGTCGCCATGCCGAGCAGCGCGGCCCATTCCCCTTCCGCGGGGCGGCAGTCCAGCTCGGCCGGCGGCCGCCCCGTGAACACGATCGCCCCACCCGCCCCGGCGAAAGCCTTCAGCAACTCGTACGTCGACGGCCGCCACGTCGAGGCGGGCGGCACGACCACATAGCGATAGGCCGCCCGGCCGACGACCAGCTTGCCGCCCTCGACCTTGCCCAGGTCCGCAAGATAGTCCTCGTCGCCCAGATCGAAATCGTAGCCCGCGTCCTGCACGGCCCTCATCACGCGCCGCAATGTGCCGTCCAGCGCCCGCACCGCCCCCGCATCACCCGTGTCGCCCGCGTCCAGATCGCAATGGCGCGTCACCAGCGAACGCCGCAAATGCGACATCGCCGCTTCGATCGGATGCAGAACCAGAATGTCGGCCCCGCTCTCGCCCGCGGTCAATACCGCGCCCAGCCGCGTGAAGTAGTCGTTCAGCGGGCGCAGATGCGCCCAGTACGTCTGCTGATAGTTCCAGTTCGGCGGGTAGTCGCGCTTGCGCTTGCCGCGCATCGAATACCAGGTCAGGTGCGGGCAGAAGAACGTCGCGCCCTGCACCAGGCTGTAATCGCCGCTCCACTTGAAGTCTTCGAACGTGTTCGTATGGTGCGACACGCCGAAAATCTCGTTCAACGCCATCGGGCGCCCGAGCTGGCGCACCGCCGAGGACACCTGCTTCAGGGTCAGGAACAGCTCGTGCGCCGACCGGCACAGATGGTCCACGCCCGGAATCTGCTGGCCGCGATAGTGCGCCATGATGCCGCCGCCGTGGTTCGTGATCTGGCCCAGCAGCGAATCTTCCGCGTTGTAGTGGCCCGTGTGCGCGATGCCGTTCTTCCGGCACCAGTCAAAGATCGGCATCGTATAGGCCGCCACGAATTGGCGCAGCAGCAGCCGGTGCATGGACTGGCGGATCACGCGCGCCTCCTCGCCCTCGAAGAACATGAACGGCAGGTCCCGCCAGAACTCGCGCGCGAACCACTCGCCGTAGCGCGCGGGCAACCCCGCATACCAGGGCAACCCGTGCCGCGCCAACTGCGGCTCGTCGGTGAAGATGCCCGGCACCCGCTTCCCGAAATGCGCACCGAAATGACGCTTGTACACCTCATGCGTCATCTCGATGAAACGGGTCGTCACGTCCGGGTTCAGCAGGTTCACGTACGACTCGCCCGACCACCACCCGCGCTTCGGATCGAACCGGCGGCGGATGACCAACCGCTCCCCGTCGACCTGCGCCGGATCCGCCTCCGCACGGTCCTCGCAACCGGACAACCGCAACCCCGTTCTGCCGGTGATCGCGTACGTGCGCAGAACCTCGGATTCCACCGCCGGCTCCAGCGCTCTGCCGGCCGGCAGCAGAATCGCTTCCAGCCACGCCTGCCGATACGCGTCCCCGAGCGCCGCCACCTGGCCGCCCGCATTCCCGGACGGCCACAGATCCTCATCGTAGAGCCAGAGATAGCCGTCCGTCTCCTCCGCCGCCCGCAGCGCGGCCTGCATCGACGCCACCCACTCCTCGCCCAGATAGTCCGTGATCAAGCCGGCCCGCGAGTGGAAAAAGCCGCCGCCGAGCCCCTTGTCGCGCATGTCGCGAAATTGACGTGCCGTCTCCTCCGGCGTAATCCGGTCGTTGATCGCCCAGAACGGGGTCGGGCGCAAGAGGTTATTCGGCGTGACGAAATCCTGAAAGTCCATGCTCACGTGCCTCCTCTTCCGGCTACACTCTCAATATCCGCGCGAACCCGTAGAATACCGCGTCTCGTGCAGAAGTCATGAAAAAAGGTGTTTTTCTGTTGTCACGTTCCGTCGCTCTATGCTGATAGTCTATAGAAGCCGCGAAAGCGGGGCGGGAGCGGAAGGCGCCAGAGGGATGGATCACAAGCTGCAGCAAGACAAAATGTTCGTCGTTCTCGTGCGCGAGCATCATCGCAGGCTCTTGGCCTACGCTTTCTCGCTGGTGCGCCGCAAAGAACTGGCCGAGGATCTCGTCCAGAACGCACTGCTGGCCGCGTATCGCAAGATATCGGATTTCGAACCCTCCCGCGATTTCGGCAGTTGGGTACGCGGCATGGTGCGCCTGGAATACCTGAACTGGGTGCGGCGGCGGAGAGAAATCCCTCTGGAGCCCGGCGTTCTGGATACGCTTGAGCACCGCCATGCGCATTGGGATGCGGCGCTGCACGAGCACGGAATCGACCCGTTCGCGGCACTCGAACACTGCCTGCAACGGCTGCAGGAACCCGCCCGCCGGCTCGTGGACGACTTCTATCGCCGGCGGCTGGATTGCCACGCGATCGGCGGCAAGGCGGGCGCGTCGGCGCAGACGATCCGCAAACGCCTGGAGCGGACTCGCCGCTTTCTGCAGGCATGCATCACCGCAACCCTGAATGCCGATACCGCGATCCCGGGTACCGGCGACTCCCCGAGCGCATGATGAATCACGAGGACACAACACGTACGAACGGGAACAGCAGCGGCGATGCCGACGACTTGGCCATCGACGGCCTGCTCCTGGAATGGGCCAGAGGCGGGCCGGCCGGGCACGCGGATCACGCGTTTGTGGGCCGGGTCGTCGCGGCGATCACAAGCGCCGACACCCGCCATACCCGCCGTGCCGGACGGCGGCTTCTGGCGGTGGCGGCAGCGGTAGCGATCCTGGCTGGAGCGGCGGGCGTTTGGATCTGGAATGCGCCGCGGGCCCTGCCGCGGGTCGCCCGGACAGAAGGCGAGGTGCGAGTGGATGGTCGAGTCGCCCGCGCGGGCATGCGCCTGAGACCGAGCGCCCGTGTCGAAATCGACCAAGCCGCCGGCTTGGCGGAGATCGTTTATCCGGACCGCGCTGCCATACGCATGGAGGGGGTCGCGCGGCTCGTCATCCATCCGCGCGGCCGCGAAGGGGATCTGCGGCTGGAACACGGGGCCGTGCAGGGCCGGGTCCGGAGACAGCACCCCGACCACCCCTTCGTCCTTGTCACGCCCCACGCCTCGGCCACCGTGCTGGGAACCGTCTTTCGGCTGCGCGTCCGATCCGACGCGTCGGACCTGAGCGTGACGGAAGGAATCGTCAGGCTGACCCGGCTCGCCGACCGCGCCTCGATCGACGTTGCCGCGGGCCAGTACGCGACCGTGGCGCCGGATGTCGCGTTCGCGCCACGGCCGATCTCGCCAAAGCCGGCCGGCCCGCGAACGCTCCTGTTCCACGAAACGTTCGATTCGGCACGGCCCGAAACGTGGACACCCAACAGCCTGGCTCGAGGAGCGGAGGCGGGCCGGCAGTGGACGGCGATCGTATCCAACCCGTTCACGAACCAGTCTGCGAGTTGGCAGCCCGATGTCCACATCGAGTTCTGCGGCCGGGGCCCGGCCGGCGAAGCGGCCTCCCTGTACGAGGTGCCCGGCGAGATCCGGATCCGGCTCCGGATCCGGTCGGACAAGGCCGGCCAATTCTACTTCACGCAGCAGCCGCTCGATGTGCGGACCCGCGAGGAGAGTCTCTCCTCCGCCATGCTCGACGTCACGCCGGAGTGGCGCGAGATCGTCCTCAACGGGAGCGAACTGACGCCATACCGCCGGCCCGGCGTGCACACACCGGATATGCGCCCCGGCATGCAGATCGGCGGATTCGCCCTTTACGGTTACGGAACGGGACGACTTTTCCTGGACCTGATCGAGGTAACGGCCCGGGCCCAAACGGCCAGGCGTGATAGCGAGATGAGTCAGGAGGATCCATGAGCAGGCAGAAAGGCATCTTCTCCATCGGACCCGTCGTCCTGGCGGTGGTCGGTTTGAGCGCCCTTGGCGCCCAGGCTGGAACGGCCGCGTCGCCGATCCCCGATTCGCGGTCCATCGACTGGAGCAACTCCGGCGTACCCGGCGGCATCCCGCAGCGCACGGCGATCCATGCCACGATCGACGCGGCCGCGTACGGCACCGGCACAGCGGACGCCAGCGGCGCGATCAATACGGCGATCGCCGGTTGCCCCAGCAACCAGGTCGTCTATCTGCCCGCGGGCACTTATCGGCTCAACACGCCCATTACCCTGGGCGCGAAGCGCCGAATCACGCTGCGCGGCGCCGGGATCGGCAAGACCGTGCTGAGACCGGCGGACAGCCTGCACACGGCGGTCACCACCGGGCAAGCCGGCCTCTCGAGCGAACGCCGCATTCTGGGCGGATCCGCCAAGGGATCGCGCGCGATCACCGTGGAGAACGCGCAGGGCATCCAGCCGGGCACGATCCTGGACATCTTTCAGGACGACGACCCCGACTTCTACTGGACCCGCGGGCTGACCCGACACACCGGCCAGTTCGTCATGGTCACGGCCGTGAACGGCGCCGTGATCGAATTCGAAGACCCGCTTGTCTGGTCCTTCACGCTCAATCCCACATTCAAGTACCAGACCAACGCCGGAATGACCTGGTGCGGGATCGAGGACCTGACGATTGAAGCCGGCTCCTCCTACGGCGGCAGCATGATCCAGTTCTGGAACGCCTACGCCTCCTGGATCAGGAACGTGGAAACCGCGTGGGGCAACGGGAACGAACACATCGCGCTGTTCGGCTGCCTCCGTTGCGACGTGCGCGACTGCTACATCCACGACACCTACTCGACAACCGACGGATACGGTGTGCTCACGATGGCCGGATATGGCGGCCCGCGCGGCGGATGCACCGGGCTACGGATCGAGAACAACATCTTCTCCGGGCTCTGGTGCTCAATCGTCCTCGAGACGGAGGTCGGCACCGTCATCGCCTACAACTACTCCCGCAACGCGCGCTTTCCCGGCTGGCCGGACTACCAGATTCAGGAGTTCAACGGCAACCACGGCCCGCACGGCATGATGTGCTTGTTCGAGGGCAACATCGCCGGCGGGCTTCAACAGGACGGGTACCACGGCTCCGTGAGCCACATCACCTATTTCAGAAACTGGTTCAGCGGTGCGCACGTGGAGACCAACCGGACCGGCAACATCAAGACGGTCGACCTGTGCCGGTTTTCCTATTACCACAACGTGGTCGGCAACGTGCTCGGCAGCCCGAGCTGGCCACGCACCACGACCGGCCGCTACGAGATGAGCGGCACCCCGGACTACACCGCCCAAACCGTGATCTACCGGCTCGGCTACCCGAACATGGGGAACAATTACTACCATCCCACGAACCCGCCCGGCGATCCGGACAACGGCGGACTGGACCCGAAGGTGAAGAGAACGCTCATGCGCTGGGGCAATTTCGACTATCAGAACAACGCGACCCGCTGGCAGACGAACGAACTGCCCGCCGGCGTACCCGTCCCGCCGGACCATACGCTGCCCGCCTCCCTCTATCGGAGTGCCAAGCCCGGCTGGTGGGGCGAACTGCCTTGGCCCGCGATCGGACCGGACCGCTCCCCGATGGTCGGCCGGATCCCGGCCGAGCTGCGCTACATGGACCTGACCGGCGCCCAAGTCGACGGGATCCCCGCCTCCTGGCTGATCCGCCAGTTCGGGAGCACCAACGCCGCGAATGGCGGCGCACAGGACGACGCCGATGGCGACGGCGTCGACAACTGGGGTGAATACGTCGCCGGTACGGCGGCGACAAATCCCGATTCGGTGCTCAGACTGAGCGGGACCGTGCCCGCCGGAACTCCAGACTGCATCCTGAGTTGGGAAAGCGTGCCCGGCCGCACGTACGACGTGGAGGCCTCGACCAATACCCCCGCCGGGCCCTGGCATGCCGTGCCGGGCGCCTCGCACCTGCCCGCCGCCGGCGGCACCATGGGCTGGACCAACCCCCTGCCCCCCGCCAACGCCTGCTTCTACCGGCTCTGTGTCGAGATCGCGGAATGAAGATGGCCGGGCGCCAGGCCGCACGGGAGCCTCGGCACAGCTTTGCCCGTCCATACAGACCATTTCGCCTGATGGACTCTGTTGATTCCGATAAAGAAGCCATCCGAACGGGCCGGCCGGATCAACGGCCGTGAAGTCGCCCGCGTCAATGTCCGCGGCCTGCCCGGCACAGTCGTGCCCTGCGACACCGTCTGCGACGGCTATGTCGCCGCCAACACCGCCAACTGGGCCGGCCGCCTCAGCGGCGGCGGTCTGCCGGCGCCTGTCATCCTCGTCGCTCTTGCCTTCCGTGCGGCAGTCGGGCATGCTTCATGCCGTGAAGGCCTCCTTCCGATCATGAAGACGCTCGGAGGTCTTGACCTTCATGGGCTGGGGCGTGTCGCTGGCCGATCAGGCGGCGTTCCTCGCCTTCGAACATGCGTTGGGCATCACGCTCCTCACACACCACGATTTCACCTACGCCACCGAGCACGTCGCCAAACGCGACTGCCCCGGCAGCTACTTCTTTCAACAGCCCTACTGGCCGGTCTATCCGCGGCTGCTGCAGGCATGCGCGCGCAGTGCGCAGTTGCTCGCGCGCGGAATCTGTGACGCATCGGTCCTCGTCCTCTATCCGGCGGCGTCCGCCTGGGTCGCGATGGACGGGCGCGGCATTGCGCGGGATTTCGAGCCCAGGCACGGCACGCCCCTGCCCGACCCCGACACGCTCGAGGAGGGGTTCGCCGCAATCTCGCGCATCCTGCTCAGGCGGCACGTCGGCTTTGAGTACGCCGACGAGACGCTGCTCGCCGCGCACGGGGCGGTTGACGGCACGCAATTGCGAGTCGGCGCCATGCGCTACGGCACCGTGATCGTCCCGCCGGTTACCTGCGTGCACGGCTCGACGGTCGAACTGCTCAAGCGCTTCTGCGCCGGGGGCGGCCGGCTCGTCGTCGTCGCGCCGGCCGCCTGCCTCGTCGACGGCCGAGCGCCGCAACAGCCGCTCTGGGCCGGCGCCGGCGCCGTGCTGGGCGGCGCGATCCGACTGACCGCACTGGACGATCTCCGCGAGTTCGAACTCGAAAGCACTCTCACCGGCACGGGCGTCCGGATCGCGGACGACGTGCTGTGCCACACGCGCGCCGTTGACGGGCGCCGCGAACATTACCTCGTGAACGTAAGCGGCGCGGACGTCCCGATCCGCGCGACGTTCGCCGGGCCCGTCGCCGTCTACGATCCGTACGAGGACCGCGTGCTGTGCACCGGCCGGTCCATACCGGACGGCTTCGTCCTGCCGCACGGGCACGCCGTGCACGTGCTCCCCGCGGACGTCGCGGGGGGGGTGGGCGCAGTCGGAGCTTGCGCGAACGGTGTTCGCCGAGCCGCGCAGAGCCGGCCACACGGTCGCGTCGGGCGAATGGCGCATCACCCGCAACGAGCCAAACGTGCTCCTGCTGGACTGGCGGCGCTATCCCGACGGCCGGACGGCCTGCTACCTCGCGCCGCACGAAGGCGAGGCGCTGCCGGCCGTCGTCGACGTGGAGGTCCCGGACCCGTCCAGGGTGCACGCCCTCCTGTGCGAACGGCACATGCTCGACGTGCTCGCGGTCAACGGCGCGGCGCTGGCCGGCCGGCCCGTCCGCGCGCACGCGGCCAGCCAGGATTTCGCCGCCGTCGACATCTCCGGGCTGCTCGCAACCGGCCGCAACGCCATCGTCATAGCCGGCCGAGACGTACGCGAACCGGTCTACCTGCTCGGCGATTTCGAGGTGGCGATCCAACCGGCCGGCGAAGGGGAACGCCCCGCACTCGCGCGCCGGCCGCCGGCCTTCGGCAACCTCGTCGAACACGGCATGCCCTTCTACTGGGGCGCGGTCCGGTACGCATGCGCCGCCACGCTCCGCGCCGGATGCGCCGTGCTCGATTGCGGCGCTACTCGAGCAGGTTGATTCTCTGCCCGGTGGCCTCGAACTCCACGACAAGAGTCGAGAAGGCCCACTCGCCTCCCGATCTTGCGGCCACAACGTGAATGATCCCTTTTCCGCGGGGACCGGAGATGGGGATGGACAGCTCGGCGCGGCCCGACGCGCCACTCTCATTGATGCTGCCCGCGATGAACGCGCCTTCCTTAAGAGGGGCGCCAAGCGCTTCCAGAACCGACGGATGCGCTTCCGCTTTCGCAACGGCAACCTTGTACGCCTCACAGGATTTCATCATGCCCAGGACGAAGAACATGAAGGCCGCGATGAGCCCGACGAAAAGAACGAAAGAGACAACACACGCCACGGGGACAAACCACTTCCAGTTCCTGCCCCACCAGTTCGTGGCCGGCTGCCGATTCATCTGTCACCTCCTCTTCTCATACAAAGACTACAGCCTGTCCGCCCGTGGCGGGACAACGCTTACGACAGAGAAATTCTGATGGTCCCGGTATTCTGTGTTGCTCCGAACGAATGCGTCACGTTCGCGCGGTAGCGCGTAACGTGCACGCGCTGGTTCTGCCCGGCCGTTCACCATAGGGTTCGCACGTGGGTGTAGGCCCTCATGATCTTGTCCTTGGTGAGCACGGTGGCGTTCTCTTCTCTGGCCGTCGCGATGATGATCTGATCGGCAGGATCTCCGTGGAGAGCAGGCGGCAACACAGTCGATCTGTACGCCAGAGTTGGCGAAAGGGGGACCAGCCTGAGCTTCGGCATATCCAGCGCCTGATGAATCCATTCCTCGGGGTCGCAGGAAACCCCGAGCCGTCCTTTCTCAAGCAACTTACTGAACTCCCATGGCGAGATCGCCGAAAGCAGAACCTCTTCGTATCGCCTCGGGGTCGCAAGAAGGGTGCGGACCTTGGCAGAGAGCTTCTCGGGACGCATATTCCACCAGATCCACACGTGGGTGTCCAAAACGTACTTCATCTGGCCGCGTCCCACATCTCCTCTCCCAGCGGGGAAACGATGTCCTTTTCGAAGACAAGCGCCTCGGAGAGCTTCCCGGGCGCCGGTTTCCTTTCCGAAAACGGAATCACCTCAGCCAGTGGCTTGCCCCGTTTCGTCACGATCACGTGTTCCTTCGTATCGACAATCTGGCCCAGCACCTGAAGCGCATGCGCTTTGAAATCCGTGATGCCCATGGTCTTCACGCTCGATCACCTCCCTCATCGTGCCGAGGCTAGAATAGTCATTTAAAATGGTCATGTCAAGAAGAACGTGAGATTGGGTTCGGGGGCCGAACGGCAGGCATCAGCCGCGGCCCTTAGGACGTCGGCTGGATGCCCTTGTTCGGGCAGGCTTGTAGTTCACATCGGGTAGGCCACTGAAGTCCTCATCTTGGGTCCAGGTCACCGCACGAAAGCTTCGGGCCGTGGCGTAGATCGTGCTGTCGGCCATGGGAAGGCCGTGATGAATGCTGATCAAAGATGCACTCAGCGCAATGTTTTCGGTCACATCCGCCAGTTGCCCCTCCCGCATCTGTGCAACAGCCTGCAGAGCACGCGCTTCATCCGCAACGACGTTAATCTTCTTGAAGACCTCGTACAGGCAGACCACCGGAACCAGCAACTCCCGCGGCTTCTCGATGGGGTCTGCGAAAAAGGACGCGTTCGGCCCCGCGAAGAAGTACTCGATCCAACCAGAAGTATCGACAAGATTCATACGCGATCTTCCTTCTCGCGTTCAAATGTCGGGTCCAGTCCCTTCAGGAACCCGCGCATTTCCCGCATAGGACGCGTACGCATCAGTTCGATTCTGTCGTCGAAACTCACCACCTGGAACTTCTCTCCGGGATGGATGTCCATCCGTTGCCTCACCGCACGGGGGATGACAACCTGATACTTGGGTGACACCGTGACCGCAATCATATCGATCTCCTTTCCGTATAACGGATACCATATCGATAGAAGCCGCGTCAAGGGAGAATCTCTCTCGGTGCCCGAACGGCGCCCCTCACGGGCGCGCGGCCCCCGCGCGTCCCGTGCAGGGGCTGGTTCGGAGTCCGTTATCAATTGTGGCGGAACGT
>JAFGHX010000471.1 GCA_016929905.1 Kiritimatiellia bacterium | reverse complement strand
GGGGCGCAAACTGCGCGAGCTGGCGGAGAAGGAGCGCAAGTTCCTCGAGTGGATGCTGCGCAAGGACTTCCCGCGCGACACCGAAGAAATCATCCGCAACGCGCTCGCGGGCAGTCTCCCGAAACGCGAACAGCGCAACGGGGCATCGGCATGACCCGACTGCGCGCCGGGCATCAGATTGTTCTCGCTAAACGGGTTGCGGCTGTGGTGTATTCTACTAACTTGAGGTAAGCGGAATGCCGCCGAAGAAGACCATCATCATCAAGAAACCGACGTCGGGCGCGAAACCCACCCAACCGATTTCGGTGTTCGCGGAACGCGCCCAGAAGCCGCACCCGCAACTCACCACGAAGAAGCTGGACACGCCGAAGAAGGCGGAACCCGAGGCCGCCGAGCCTGTGGGCACGAAACCCGGCATCCCGGCGACTTTTAAGTTCTACTGTGTTCGTTGCGGCCAGAAACTCCAGGCCGAAGCGGCCTGGGTCGGCAGGGAAGTGACCTGCAGTACCTGCGGCCGCGCGATCACGATCCCCCCGCCGCTGGAAGACTAGTGTGACGCCCGGGCTGTCCTCTGACATGCGCGCAATCGTAGACGCGGCACCTCGGCCGCGTGCGTAAGCGGCTGGAAGCCGCTTCTACGTTCCCGGCTATGCCGCAAGGCCTCCGGGACGCCGCGGTGGACCCATCCTCCCCATCATCTTGCGCGCGCCGGCCTCACGGCCTTTCGAGCCACACCTTGGCGCGGTAGTACGCGCCCGCATCCGGCAGGCTGTTCGTGTAAAGAACCGTCTGGTTGGTGCCGAGAATGTTGGTGAAGCCTGTGATGAGGTTCCACGCGGACGGCAACAGGCCGGTGGCCTGCTCGATCCCGTAGCGGCGTTCGGCCCCGGCATAGCCGACGCCCACGGCGCCCGTCGTCGGTGCGGAGAAGACAACGGCCCCGTCCGTCCAGGAGATGCCGATCCTGAATGCATCCAGGATGTTGCTGGGATCGGTGCCCCAGATGTACTCGTCGCGGTTGGAGCCGCCGTCCTTATCGGAATCGCCCTCCGCGGTCGCGTGGGTCCCGCCGAGGCGCTCATTCTCCCACGCGTCGGGCATGCCGTCCGCGTCAAGGTCGAGTACGCCTTCCTGGTGCAGGTCAATACTGCCCATCGCGTAGCGGTTGCGCGAATCCTTCCCGGCGCTCTGGATGAGAACGCCGGGCTGATTGCCGAAGCGCGGGTCCAGGATCGCGATGCGGATGGAGTACTCGCCCGTGGACACGCTGGTGACCGTGAACGTCTCGGTGTTCGTCCACAGCGCGCCCGGCGTCACCTGCCTCAGGTCGAAGGCCCACTCGCCGGTCCAGACCGGGTTGTCCGACCCGTCGCACAACGACAGCTCCACGGGAAAATGGTGGTAGCAGGGCGCCGAGCCGGAATTGGTCAGCACCAGCGTGACCGTGAAGGGCAAGTCGAGCTCGATGTCATCCGGCCAGTCGAACCGCTCGATGTGATAGTTGTATCCCAGCGCCCGCTTCATCTGTTCCATCCTCACGTCGTTGCCGTCCCACTCGTGCCCGCCGGCGGGGCCGAGAAAGGAGAAATGGTACTCACGCAAGACCGTCATGATGTCCGTAAAATCGTTGGACCACGCGCGCTTCTGGGTGACGAGCGGGCTCTCGCCGGAGATCGGGTTGGATTTCCAGTTGTCCACGGAGGCCGTGGTCACGTTCTGGAAACAGTAGTACATGCTCCAGTCGCCCGAGTCGTCGCACTCGGGAAAACCGTAAAGGCACTCGGCCGTGAACGAGGGGAAGTAATCCTCATGGAAGCCGAATTCAACGCCGACGGCGTCCGGGTCGCGCGGGTAACGCGTCTGGAGCGGGGTGTTCGTGAAGACGGCCGCGTACTGCGCCTTGACGACGGCCTTTGTGTTCGTGTCGGGGCCCCACGCGTCACAGCCGGACTGGTGCCACTCGGCCCACAGGCCCAGCAGGCCGACCTGGATGCAGGTGATGCGCGGGTCGCCGTCGTACCGCGCCTGCAGGGCGGCGATGAACTGGGTCATCTGCGTGACCATCGCCGGGTCGTTCCAGTCGGGGGTCCGGCCCGGGCCGTCGCCGTCGCAGGATGTGTAGTCGTGGTAGCCGATGTTGAGCGGGGCCAACTCGAGAAACTTGGGATAGTCGCGCACGAGTTCGCCGCCGGTATAGAAGAGCGTGATGCCGCTGTTCTCGCCGTCCGGGTAGTCGGCGACGGGTCTCAGCACGAACGTGGCGTTGGAGTAGTCGTTGAGAATGGGCTGGAGGTGGTTCGACTCGAACGCCGCCCACGCGAACTGCTGGTCCGCCGTCTCCACTTCACGCCACGGCATGTAAACATGGAAGACGGTCGAGCCATAGAAGTTGTCCGGCGCGCCGTCGGCATAGTCGGTGCCCCACAGCATGAACCCCTTGTGCGGGTTGTTGAGGTCTGCGGAGGTCTTCGCCGGGCTCGCGGTGCCGGCGCGTATCGGCAGGGGGGTGAGGGTCAGGAGGACACAGAGGGGGGCAAGAACGTGACGGGCGGATGCGATCATGGCCGTGTTCCTGTTTCGCCGGTACAGACTATGCCGTTTCTCTTCGGCGGTCCAATGCCGGCGGCGCAAAACCGATTTATCACTCGATATTAAACCCGGTCGCGCGGACGGTCAATATCTCTTTCGACTCGCTTGCGCTCGCCGCGTGACAGTGCGAAGCTCGAAAGCTATGAGAACAGGAACGCATCTTGCTTCGTCGGTGCTGGCTCTGTGGATTGTCTCAGTCTGCGCGGCCGCGCCGATCCCGCGCATCGGGCCCGTGAACATCACGGGCAGGATCGTCTCCGTCCGGTGGGTGGCGGAACAGAAGATCAAGGGCACGCGCGG
>JAFGHX010000470.1 GCA_016929905.1 Kiritimatiellia bacterium | reverse complement strand
CGCCGTCACCAGCATGTCTTCACATGCGGATAGTTGCGCAGGAGCTTGTCCCGGGTGATGATGGTGGCATCTTCCAGGCGCGCGGTGGCGACGATCATCTGGTCGGCCGGGTCGGAATGGAAGGGCGCTGGCAGTGTCGTCGAACGGTAGAAGACTCTGAAGTCCACGGGGACGACGCGCAGGCGCGGCGTGTCAAGGGCGGTCTCGACCCAGACTTCCAGGTCTTCGAACAGGCGGACCCGCCCCTTCTCCACAAGTTTGCACAGCTCCAAGATGGAGATAGCGGACAGGAGTAGTTCGTCCTCGTCGCCCAGACGTTCCACCAATTTCGCCACTGATCGAGGGATCTCTTCGGGGAACGCGTTCATCCAGATCCAGGTGTGTGTATCGAGGAGGTACTTCATCGGCATGCCGTCCAGTCCTTGTCGCCCAGCGGCGCCACGATGTCCCGCTCGATGTGCATGGTGCCTTTGAGCCTGCCTAAGCGGACAGCCATGCTTTCTTGTTTAATGGGCTCCACGTGGGCTAGAGGCTTTCCGCGCCGCGTGATAATGAGTTCCTCCCCCTTGGTCGCCACCTGGTCCAGGAGTCGAAGTGCATGGTTCTTGAAGTAGGTCACCGTATGCGTCGTCATGGGGCCCCCTCTCGGCAATGGCCCGTTTTCCCGCATAATAGCCATTACGAATGGCCATATCAATCGCCTTCTGTGTGGCGGGTGGCGCGGGAGGCCGCCAGAATGTCGCCGATTCGACAGGCTCGCCATGCGCGGGAATGGAACCCCGTGATCGACATGTTCGTCCGCTGGCGGATCGACTACCTTTCCCGCTCCGCGGCGAACGGCGGGTCGCCGCGTTGATAGAGGATGGGCCTGAAGCAGCGTTCGAGCGGAACGACGGCGCCGTTGCGCGTCTCGCGGATGCCGTCATAAGTCAGAAAGGCCAGGTGCTGGATCCGCTGGCTGTAGGCGGCCACGAGGAAGTCGTCGCAGTTCTCCATCCGGTAATGGGCCGGGGGCAAGTCTTCGTACTTGCGGCCGTCGGGGCGCGGCGCGCCGCCGGCCCCATAGCCGTACCAGCCGAAGTTGCGGCTGTTCTCGGCGATCAGGAGGCAGTGCGTGCCGTGCTCGCTCTTGATGCCGTAAGCGCGCATGCCGCCCGTCGAGCCCGCCATCCGCAGTCCGAACCCGTTCGGGCCCTGAATCTGGAGATGATAGACGTGTACCGGGTGCCGTTCGTTCCGGAGCAGCAGGTAGGTGTCGCGGATCGAGTCGGTCTTTCCCCCGCAATAGCAGCCGTTGTAGATGCGGACGCCGCCGCCGGCCGACACCTGCAGGACGGGTTGGCGGAACGTGGGCCCGTAGCGGGAGCGGAACAGGATGTCGATCGCCTCGCAGCCGCCGCCGCGGACCAGGAGCAGAAACGCGGCGGACCCGTCCGTTGCGGCTGCGCCGGCATCTTTCCCGGGGCTCTTGAGCGCAACGCCCAGATCGCAAAGCGTGTTGTTGGCCGCGTCGTCCGCCGCCGTCGCCACCAGCGGCACGCCGGCGGTGAGTGCCTGTCGACCGGCCGCGCTCGCGCGCGGGGCGCCGCCGAAGACGGTTTCGGCGTTGGTCTCGATGCCTTGCACGACGCTCCAACACTTGTCCATGCCCACCACGGTCTGGCCCGGCCGCAATTCCAGCGGGCCGGTGATGCTGTAGGTGCCGCGCGGCAGGAGCAGGTCCTTGCCGCTGGCCGCCGCCCGGCGCAGCGCCGCGGTGTCGTCGGTCTTGCCGTCGCCGACCGCGCCGAATTCCTTGACGTTGACCAGGCCGGGCGTATCGAAGCCGAGTTCCCGGCGGTAAAGGTGCGCCCGGCGCAGCGTCTCCCACCAGGGCCCCGGCTCGACCGGCTGTCCTTCGAGCAGCGGGGCAAAGGAAGCCTGCCCGTTGCGAACGACCGGCTCGCCGAGCAGCCAGGTCACCGCGATGCCGTCGCCGTCTGCCTTCCACGTGGCTTTTTCGGGCAGCCGGATGGGCTGCCCCTCGAACAGGAGTTGCCCGTTCTCGACCGTGCAACGCGGGTCCGTGCGGCGCCAGACCTCCCACTTGCCGCTCGGCTTGTCCGGCACGCGCAGCGGCTCGGTGAACGAGGCGTCACGCCGCGTGCGGGCCGCGCGCCGCACGTGGTACCAGCCGGCCTTGCGCAGCGGGCCTGCGCCGTCCGGCTCCAGGGCGGCGGCGTTCTTGACGTAGCAGTTTTCCATGTAGAAACCGGAAAGGCTGTCGGCGCGGCCCGGCGGTCCGACGACCGTCTTCGCCGGCGCGGCGTCGGGATACTCGAAGACCGAGTCGATGATCGCCGGCGTGGACTCCGGTGAGCGGCCCGCCAACTGGACGGCGGGTTGAGCCGTGGCCATGGCGAAGCGGCAGCCGACCAGGGTCAGGGTGCCCTGCACGCTGCCGCGCACGGCGGCTTCCGTCTGGCCGATGAATTCGCTGTTGCTCACCGTCGGGGCCGGCCGGGTTGCGGAACGTGCCCAGGGCCCTAACGCCACGCCGCTGGGGTGCTCTTTCTCGCCGGTCAGTTCGATGGCGACCGCGCCGCCCTGCACCAGCAGGTTGTGCACGCTGCCGCCGGAGCCGGGCAGCCCGCTGAACCCGGCCTCGCCGTTGGGCGAGCCGTCGGGGTTCGGCTCGAAGATCACGCGCACGTCGCGCAGAGTGGAATTTTCAGCGGCCACGAAGTACAGACCGGACGCCCCGGCATTGCCGGGCCGGACGACGATATCGAGGTGGCGAATGGCGGGGCAGAAGTTGCTGGCGCTGTCGTTGTCGGCGAGCGGGCCGGTCTTGAAGATCAGCCGGCGGTTGCTGCCCAGGGTGCGCATGCTCTTGAGGTGCTGCGACCAGATCACGAACCGGCGCCGGCCGGGCAGGCGTTGCGCAAACGTGCCCTCCTTCAGCACGATCCGGGCGCGCGGGCCGTGGCTGGGCCCGACCAGGCAGATGTGGTTCATGTGGGCCGCATGCAGCGTGCCGTTGCCCCAGATCTCGTAAAGGTGATAGGCGAGCAGGGTCCGGCTCACGAGGTAGTCGCCGGCCGGGAACCAGCACACGAGCGAGTTGTCGCGTGCGAAATCAATGGCCAACTGCACCGCGTCGGTGTCGTCGTGCCGGCCGTCGCCGACGGCGCCGAGGTCCCGGACGCTGACCGCACCCAGCTCGAACCGCGCGGGGTCCAGCGTGCAGCGTTTGCCGGCCGCCGTCGTCTGAAAACCGGGCTGCGCCGGATCCTCGTCCTGCAGACGCGCCATTTCGCGGACGATCTCCTTCGGCGCCGGCGTCACGTACGGCGCCCACTGGCTCATCACCTCGATGGGCACGCCGTAGCTGTAATGGAACTCCTTGGTAAGTTGCCAGCGGTCTCCGACCCGGTCGGGGTACAGGTATCCGCCCGGCGGCCGCGACCCGTTGACCAGCTTGACGGCGGCCAGGGCGGCTCGCGCCTCCGGCGTCACCTCGCGGACGCGCGGCGCTTTCTGGGCCCTGGCGGGCGGCACCCCCACGGCGACGGTGGCAACCAGCAGGGCGGCGATTCGGATCGGGCGGCGTTCCGGCTTCATTGGGTTTATCCTCCCTTTAACAGATACGTGCCCGCCGCATCGCCGGAGTCGACAAGCATTCTCTGATTTCTTCGTGAAGCCGCGCAGGGCGTCTGCCGGTACCGGGGCCGCGTCTGGCTGGAGTAGCGGCTTGCCGTCTACTCGACCGTGAGCGTCGCCGCCATCACGTGTTCGCCGCCGGCGGGCACGGTCATAGCGTTCGGTTCCGTGTTGGCGGTCTCGACGCAGACCATGCCGGGGTACTCGTTATCGTCGAAGTCTGCCATGCGCTTCGCCTTCTCGATCCACGGGTTCCAGACGACGGTCGAGCGGCTGCCCGCCTTGCGGTTCCGGATCCGGCGGTTCAGGCCGGGGTCTTCGATGATGCAGTCGGCGTCCGTGTCCATGTAGACGCGGTCGGTTTCCTTGTCGAACGTGATCGCCTCCTCCGCCTGCGTGCGCGGGTCGGGCGAGTAGATGGTCTCCCGATACCGCACGCCCTGGAGCCCGAGGATCCGGATTTGGGCGACGTCGCTGACGGTGAAGTAGGTGTGCAGCGCGCCCGTGCACGTGAATTCGGTTTCGCCCGGGTTACGGACAAGGAGCCGGGCCCGGAGCGCGGAGCCGACGTTGACCTGGAGTTCGATCTCGAACGCGTGCGGCCACATGGCGCGGGTCGCCTCGCTGTCGCGCAACCGCAGGCGGAGCGCCGTGCTGCCGTCGTCGTTGGCCGCCGTGCCGGCGAGGTCCCAGTCCACCAGCCTGACGAACCCGTGCGCGGGCATGTCCGGGTTCGTGCGGTGCTGCGAGAACCACGGCCAGCATACGGGGATTCCGCCCCGGATCGGCTTGCCTACCTCGTAGTAGCACTTCTTGCTCATCCACAGCACGGGCGCCTGGCCGTGCGGCTGAAAGGCCATCACGTGCGCGCCGTGCAGCGCCACACGCGCGGTGGCGTGCGCGTTGGAGACGGCGGCGACCGTCAGCCCGCCCGGTCCGGCCATGAACGTCACGTGTTCCGCTATAGCGAATTCGTCGTTCAATGCGTCAACGCTGCTCATAGGCACACTCCCATGTCAGAGTCCGTTCGAAGAGGCGGTTTCGAAGACCCGATCGTGACTGCCGGATGCCGGGTGCCGGATTGTGTGCCAGCCCCTTTCCGGTCACGGTTGCATGCGGCACCCTACCGCAAAGCCGGCTCGGATTCAAGCACGCGCGGGGTCCCGAAATCGGCAAGTAGGAACTTGCGGAGGAAACGGCTCATAGGTCGGGGCTGTCCGGGCCTTCGGCCCGGGGAAGCGGCGGGACGCCGCTTCTACGTTCAAGGCTCACCATTGAGCCGGGACCAGGCGTCCGGGCCGATCAGGCCACCTCCGGATCATACGGCGAGTCGCCGACGCTGCGCTGCAGGTCGTGCAACTCGTTTTTGAGTTGCGCGATGATCCCGGCGTAGGCCGGATCGGCGTAGACGTTTGTCATCTCGTAGGGGTCCTTGTCCAGGTCGAAACATTCCCATTCGCGCGCGCGTTCACCATATTCGGGACCCGCGAATGCGCGCTCGGTGCCGGGAACGCCCATGCCGTCGTCGTAGTAGTAGATCAGCTTCATCTCGCGGCGGTGCGGGCCGACTGTCCGGATGCCGTAGTGCGCCGTGGTGTTGTGCGACGGGTCCTGGTTCATGTAGTAACGGTAGTACATGGCCGTGCGCCAGTCGCCGGGCTTCTCCCCGCGCAACAGAGCGCGGCCGCTGGCGCCCTGCATCTGCGACTGCGGCTTGGCCCCCGCGTAGTCCAGCCAGGTCTGCGCGAAATCCAGGTTCAGGACCAGGTCCTTGTTGACCGTGCCCGCCGGGATCTCGCGCGGATAGCGGATCAGCATGGGCATGCGCAGCGACTCCTCGTACATGAACCGCTTGTCGAACCAGCCGTGATCGCCGAGGAAGAAGCCCTGATCGCTCGTATACATCACGAGCGTGTCTTCGGCCAGGCCTTCGGCGTCGAGATAGTCGAGCAGCCGGCCGATGCCGTCGTCGATCGAGGCGATGACGCGGAGGTAGTCCTTCATGTACTGCTGGTAGATCCAGCGCTTGCGTGCCTCGAGCGTCTTGAACCGGGCGGTCTCCGCCGAGACGGCGCCGTCGGGCGTTTCGTAGCGGCGCCTGAGCTCGTAGTCGGCCAGTTCCGCTTCCGAGGGGACGGTCAGCCGCGCGTTCCGCTCGCTTGTGCTGGGCGGCACGAGCTTGATGTCGCCGTAGTTCATGCTGCTCTCGATCCGCATGTACGCGTTCCGGCGCGCGGCCGAGGCCGAGAAATCGTCGTCGAACGTGGCGGGGTACGGCAGTTCGACGCCGTCGAACAGGTGCAGGTGTTTCGAGTCGGGCTCCCAGCGCCGGTGCGGCGCCTTGTGATGGCACATCACGAAGAACGGCTTGCCCGCGTCGCGCTGTCTCAGCCAATCGAGCGTGTAGTCCGTGATGAGGTCGGTCGCGTAGCCCTTCTCCTCGACTTTCCGCCCGCCGGGCGTGGCCGGGTCGATTTCGAAGAATTCCGGGTTGTGGTACTTGCCCTGGCCCGGCAGCACTTTCCAGTAGTCGAACCCGGTGGGGCAGTGCTTGGGGCCGGTGCCGAGATGCCATTTCCCGATCATGGCGGTCTGGTACCCGGCTTTCTTCAGGTCCTTGGCCACGGTGGGCAGGCTGTTATCCATATGGTTGAAGTTGTAGACCCCGTTCTGCGGGTGGTGGCTGTATTTGCCGGTCAGGATCACCGCGCGGCTCGGCGTGCAGATGGAGTTGGTGCAGAAGCAGTTATCGAGCCGCACGCCTTCGTTCGCGATACGGTCCATGTGCGGCGTCTCGTTGATCACGGGCCGCAGCGGGTCGTTGCGGGTGTAGGCGCTGATCGCGTGCGACGCGTGATCGTCGCTCATGATGAAGAGGATGTTCGGGCGTTTGGCCATGGTGGGTCCTTTCCTCTGTGGGGTTCCAGACCAGCTACTGTACCCCAATGATCCTCGTGGTGGCCATCTTTTCCTTCGGAGCACGCACGCGTGTTTTCACCTGGAGGTGAAAGCACGCGTGTATGGACGACGGCGGCCCCGGGCTCGCCCCGGCTGAAGACGAACAGCCCGATGCCCTTGGCGACGAGCTCGTTGTCATGTGTTCGCCTTTCTGTGCGCGGGTGCTGCCCGAAGACACGGAGCAACCCCGAATGAACACGAATGTACACGAACAGGTTGAAGAAGGAAGCCGACTTTTCGGGTATGTCGCGCCGGAGCGCCTCTACCAGCCCGAGCCCATCATGTCCGGGTCCTGTTCCGTTTCGAGTGCCAGCAGGGCGTGCAGCAGGTAGCCGCCGCCGTCGACCGCGTCGTAGCGAGGTTCGCCGGGGTGGGTACGCAGCACACCGGAATCGGCGAGCGTGTCGACCGCTTCGCGGGCGACACGGCGCGCGAGTTCGAGGCAGCCGTTCATTCCCGCCAGCCGCGCGCATCCAACGAGGAAATGGATGCAGCGGCCGTAGTGTTCCGCATAGCCGCCGCGCCCGTTGCGGGCGGGCAGGCTGCCGTCGATCTGGCGGACCCACCGCTCGCAGGCGAGGCGGTAGCGTTCCGCGCCGGTCGCCTGATGCAGGGCGATGCAGGACTCGGCGAAGGGCATGGGGTAATCATGCGCGGGGAAGAGCGGGCGCCAGATGTCCGAATGGTCCTCGGGCTGATGCTTGATGGACAGCGCGGAATCGCCGGTCTCCGCCGGCCTGCCGAGCACGGGCGTGCCGTCGGCCACACGCAGACGGCCCCAATACTGTCCGGCGCCCTGATCGAACCCGAAGCGGAGATAGGCAGAGACCGCCGTGTCGACCTTGGCCAGCCAATCGTCGCGGCCGCCGGCCAGCCGCGCGGCGCGCATGAGACAGCCGGCCCACAGCCCGACCTCGGTCGTGCACGTGATCTTGTCCCAACGGTTCCGGGTCGGATTGTTCTCCAACAGGCCGGTATCCGGGTTGCGGTGGCGATAGCTGAACTCGACGATCCGGTCCGCCTGTTCGAGAAGGGCGCGGTCGCCCGTCTTCGCGAACAACCACGCGAGCGATTCGACCAGAATGCCGCCGGATTCCAGGAATGCGCAGCCCTGCTTGCCGTCCGCGTGGCGGTTGAATCCGCCGGTTTCCGCATCGACAAGGCTGTTGGCGGTGAAGGCGCGAATCTCGCGCGCGGCGGCCTCCGGCGACACGCGCCAGAACAGCTCCCAGGCCGGCGGGATCGGGCGCGTCTCGTGGTAGGCGCCCTCCTCGGCGTCGAAATCAACCGGTTGAGGCGTTTCCTCGCCGACGAATGCCAGTGTCTCGCCCTGGAAGGCGTCCCAGTAGTAGTGGTTGCCCCACAGGAACACGCCGTTACGCGCGACGCAGCGGTCCAGGAACGCCGCGACATAGGCGTCGGCCGCTTCGGCGTACTTCGGGTCGCCCGTCAGATCGGACAGGGCATGCGCGGCCGCGAGCGACGGTTGATCCCAATACAGCGAGCAGCCTTTGGGCGCGTCGATCGCGCGGTAGTGGCGGCGCGGGATCTCGGGCGGGCGCCGGTCGTTCTCCGGATAGCGACCGGTCCGCGTGTCGAGCGACGCCATCCACATCGCGCACGGCGCCGGCCCGAACGCCGCCGTCCCCGTGCTCAGCAGCCGGTCGAAATGCGATTGCACCAGATTCAGGACCGATGAGTTTGTGACATCCATCACCGCAGCCCCGCCCCCTCGCACCCCAGGCGACAGCCCCAATCTGAGCACAGAACCAGAAGAATTTCCAGCGCCAAGGCAGCCCCGCCATCTCATTTGTGCGGGTCAGCAAGTGGGAGAGGACGCGTCCCGGACGCGCTACGCTAGGAACGCAGTCGCAGCCCCGGCCCAGGCCGCCGTCAGACCTGGCCTGCTCGGCACACCCCCGTCTTTCGCTCAAGAGGGCCAAGCCAAGCCGCCCCACGCCGTCCGATTCCGGCTTGACAAAGCCGCCATGCCCGAATAATATAACTATAGTCATGATCATAGTCTTTTATTTGAGGTTGAGATGATTGCTGTATCGAAGAGTGAACTGAAGGCCAAGATGCTGGCCTACTTCCGACGTGTCGAGGAGACCGGCGAAGATCTGGTGGTGACGAGTCACCGCAAGCCGGTTCTGCGGGTCACGCGGTTGTCCGCGGGAAGGTCTGTTGCTGAGTTGTTCGGTGATGCGCGCAAGCGGGCGCGATTGCCGCTGGACGCGGTGTTGGCGCCGGAAACGGAGGAGTGGGGGGACGCCGTGTGATCCTGCTGGACACCTGTGCCTTGCTGTGGTGGACACTGGCGCCGGAGCAGTTGTCGAAACGTGCGAGTGCGGCCTGCGAAGGCATCGGTCAAAACGGCGGCTGCATCAGTTCCATCACGATCTGGGAGATTGGGATCAAGTGGCGTCGGGGCGTGGTGGATCTCGGAGGGCTGGATCTGCGGGAATATGCGCGCCGGGTGCGCGAGATCGAGGGGCTGGAGATCGTTCCGGTAACGGGTACGGTATGGGTGGAGAACATTCTGCTGGACTGGGAGCACCGGGACCCGGCTGATCGGACGATCGTGGCGACGGCCGCTCAGCGGCAGATCCCGATTGTGACGAAGGACGGGCATATTACGGGGTTCTACGAGAAGACGATCTGGTGATCGTCCCTGCCGCGGTTTTTTTTGCCCGCGACGCGCATCCGGAGCGCGGCTGGCGAGGACCCGACTTCGCCGTCGCGACGCGCCTGGCGGCGACGGGTCCCCGGGAGCCGGGTCTGCGTCGCGGGCCGAGGTGCCGGGTGCCACGCTGGCGCCCGCCTGTCTCAGCCTCGTTTCTGTCCGACTGGTTCCGCGCTCAGTTCACCACGTTCACCGGTTCGCCCGCGAGGAACGCCCGGACGTTCGCCACCACGGTATTGAGCAGGCGCTGCCGTGCCGCGCGCGTAGCCCACGCGATATGCGGGGTGACGTAGCCGTTCCTGGCGGTGAACAGCGGGCTGTCCGCCGGGGGCGGCTCGACCTCGAGCACGTCGAGCCCGGCGCCCGCGATGCGCCCGTTGTTCAGCGCGTCGGCCAACGCCCGCCCGTCGACGAGCGGGCCGCGGCTCGTGTTCACCAGGAACGCGGTTTCTTTCATGAGCGCGAGCCGCTCTGCGTTCACCAGCCCTCGCGTCTCGTCGGTCAGGGGGCAGTGCAGCGAGATCGCGTCGCTCTGACGGAACAGGGCGTCGAGATCGGTCATCGTAATGCCGTCGGGCACGGGGTCGGGCGGGAACGCGTCGCAGGCGATGACCCGCATGCCGAACGCGCGCCCGAGCGCGGCGACGGCGCGGCCGATCCGCCCGATCCCGACGATTCCGAGCGTGAGGCCCTCGAATTCCACGAGTGGGAAATCCCAATAGCAGAAGTCCGGGCAGTTTGTCCACTTGCCTTCGGCCACGCCGCGCGCATGGTCGCCGATCCGGTGCGCCAGGTTGAGCAGGTGCGCGAAGACCATCTGCGCGACCGCCTGCGTGGCGTATTCCGGGGCGTTTGTGACCGGGATCCCGCGTGCGCGGGCCGCCTCGACGTCCACGACGTTGTAGCCCGTGGCCAGCACGCCGATGTACTTCAGGGCCGGGAGCCGGTCGAGGATCTCTTTCGACAGCACCGTCTTGTTGGTCAGCACGATCTCGGCGCCCGCGGCGCGCGCGACCGTTTGGTCCGCCGGCGTCCGGTCATGTACGGTACACTCGCCGAGCGCATGGAGTCCGTCCCAACTGAGGTCTCCGGGATTGAGGCGGTATCCGTCGAGGACGACGATTTTCATGGTATGCATTCTCCTTCATTGTCGATCGCCTCAGAATGCGCCGTGCACACGCCGTTTGTCAAGAGGGTGCCGGTCGGCGTATGATACCCACCGTTGCGGGTGGCGGGTTCTGTGATGCGACGTGACACGATCAGGGGACGAACGTGACGTACATTCTGGCGATCGATCAGGGCACGACTGGCAGCCGCGTCGTTGTCTACGACAAAGGCGGCCGCCGCGTCGCGAGCGCCTACCGGGAGTTCCGGCAGCATTTTCCGAAGCCCGGCTGGGTCGAACACGATCCGGCGGAGATCTGGCGCAGCGTCAGGCTCGGCCTTCGAGACGTTCTCGGGGAGGTCCCGGCTTCTTCCGTCGCGGCGATCGGGATTACCAACCAGCGTGAGACGACGGTGGTGTGGGACAGAACGACGGGCCAGCCCGTACACAACGCGATCGTGTGGCAGTGCCGAAGGACCTCGGCGCGCTGCGACGCGCTGAAGAACCGGAAGGGCATGAGCGCGTTGTTCGGCAAGCGGACCGGTCTTCCGATCGACGCGTACTTCTCGGCGACCAAGATCGAGTGGATTCTCGAGAACGTGAAGGGCGCGCGGGCGAAGGCGCGTGCCGGCCGGCTCTGCTTCGGCACGACGGATTCCTGGTTGCTCTGGCAGTTGACGGGCGGGGCGGTGCACGCCACCGACTACACGAACGCGTCGCGCACCATGCTCTTCAACCTGCAGGACAGGGCATGGGACGCGGATTTGCTGAAGCTGTTCGGCATTCCCGGCGCCATGCTGCCCGAGGTGCGCGCCTCGGCGGGTGTCTTCGGCGCGACGGTCCGGATGGGCCGGCTGCCGGCGGGCATCCCGATAGCCGGTGTGGCGGGCGACCAGCAGGCGGCCCTTTTCGGACAGGCCTGCTTCGAGCCGGGCAGCGTCAAGAACACGTACGGCACGGGCGCATTCGTGCTCATGAACGCGGGCAGGAGGAGGCCGATTTCAAGACACCGGCTCATCGTGACCCTCGGCTGCGGGGCGAGCGGAGAACCGGTCTACGCGCTCGAAGGCGCGATCTTCGTGGCGGGCGCCGCGATCCAGTGGCTGCGCGACGAACTCGGGTTTGTCGCGCGCGCCGCGGAATCGGAACGGCTGGCGCGCGCGGTCGCGGGCAATGCGGGCGTCTATTTCGTGCCCGCTCTGGTCGGGTTGGGCGCGCCGTACTGGGACCCGGCCGCACGGGGTCTGATCTGCGGCATCACGCGCGGGACGAAGCGGGCGCACATCGTCCGAGCCGCACTCGAAGCGATGTGTTACCAGACGCGCGACGTGCTCGAGGCGATGCAGAAGGATGCCGGGCACCGGATCGGGAGCCTGAAGGTCGACGGCGGCGCGGCCGCCAACGATTTCCTGTGCCAGTTCCAGGCCGACGTGCTCGGCATACCCGTCATCAGGCCGCGCGTGATCGAAAGCACTTCGCTGGGCGCCGCGTATCTCGCGGGGCTGGCCGTCGGCTATTGGCGGGACACCCGCGATATCCTCGACCGCTGGGCGCAGGACAGGGCGTTCAAGCCGGCGATGCCGAAACGCCGCGCGAACAGCCTCTATCGCGAGTGGCAGCAGGCCGTTGCCAGAGCGCTGGCGAGATAGGAGGTCCGTGCGGAAGCCTCCCGGCCGCTCGTCCGGGCCGGTCTACGCGTCATCGCCGATCTTCGGCAGGGCGCCCCGGATGCAGCCGGCGTGGAACGTGACAGCATCCTGCTTCAGCGCGTCCTCGATCTGCCCGGCATTGGCCGAACACAGGTTGCCCTTCCGATCCAGTACGCACTTGCCGGCTTCTCCCGGCGGCAGTGCCGCTACGATGTCGCTGGCTTCGGCAAGCAGCGCGTGCCACTTGCGCGACAGGGCGCCCGCGTCCGGTGGCTCACCGTCAAAGGACAACTCGGCGACTTCATCCGCTGAATAGTGAGCCGAACGAGCGGCTTGTTCCAGAATTGTCTCGGGGCTGAATCCGGGGTCCTTCCCGCAGGCGGCCCATGCCAGGTACCCCAGGGGTTGCAGCTTCTCGTGGCAGGAGATGACGTCGATCCAGTCGCGTACCTCGAGACGCCCGACGAGTGCCAGCACCTTGTTTGTCGCCAGGTCGAACGGATGCAGGGTCAATCCGAACTCCTCGTGCTCGACCAGAGGGAAGAAGCGGTAGGCGCTATCGGCGGACCACTGGATCCGTACGCTGTTGCCCGCTCCGGACACGCGCGCTTCGACGAACGACGGTCTTTCCCGAAGGATCTCCACCTCGAGGCGGCTTTGTTCAAGGAGGCGGCGGTCCGCGGTCCACGTCGCGTCGAGGGCCTCCGCCGTGTCGTGAAACAGGTCGATGTCTCGGGAGATGCGCGGGGCGGCGATCAGCGCGTTCAGGGCGACGCCGCCGGCGACATAGCTCTCGCCCTGCTCGATCCGGTGCGCCGCTAGGAGACGGCAGACGGTTCTTTGGAATTCTGTGAGAGCCATTTTCGCAGCTCCGCAGCTCGACGAAACGCCTCGCGGTCGCCATGTCGTTCGATGTGCCGCAGGGTCCGCAACTGCTGTTCGAGGGTGACGGGGTAGTAATCCTCCCGCAGGAACCAGAGGCAGCGGTCCCGGTACTCCTCGACCAGCCGCTTAATCTGTTTCTGGACGGTCTTGGCGTTCATCCGTGCCTCCCATAGCACGATAGCAGAAGAACTCGACAAAGTGTACGACAAAGTGTACCAGGAAGAGGTCTTCTGGGGGGGGGGGCTATCATGATGAACCGCCGTGACGTGCGTTGGGAGCGGATGTTTCCGGATGAATTGGAGGCCGCGTTCGAGGAGCGGCCGGTGGTCTACTTGCCGTACGGGCTGTGCGAGCCGCACGGCCCTCAGAACGCGTTGGGCATGGACGCGCTGCGGGCGCACTCGGCGGCGTGTCTGGCCGCACGACAGTACGGCGGCATTGTGGCGCCGCCCTGCTACTGGCACGTGCACGAGCACGGGGGGGAGGGCGTGTGGGCGTGGCCGCGCATCGGCGAGCGACGGCCCTGGCTGACCGCCGTGCCGGTGTGGATGTTCTTGAAGAATCTATTCTATCATATCCGTGCCGCCGATGCGCTGGGCTTCCACGGCGCGGTCGTCTTTTCCGGACATGCCGGCCCCTTCACCCAAGACATCGCGCAATTGCTGGCGATCGTCCAACCGCGCCTGGCGATGCGGGTGGATGTGCTGATCGGCATCGGCGCGGAATCCGCGTTCGAGGACGATAAGGGGATGGGCGGGCATGCCGGGCGCGGGGAAACGTCGGTTCTGTGGGCGACGGACCCGGATTGCGTGGATCTCTCGCGGCTGCCGCCGCCCGACGCGCCGGGCCCGCATTTCGCCTTGGGGACTCTGGCCGCCGAGTCCGACCGCAGGGCGGGCGAACGGATGGTGGCCGCACTGGTGGCCCGGCTCGGACAGATGGCGGACCAGCTTCTTGCCGACTACGGGAGGACGAAGCCCACCCACAAGCCGCTGACCTTCGACGACGTAGAAGACATCTGGGACCGTGAGATCCGCCCGCTCATTCCCGAGTTCAACGCCATGCAGGACCTGAAGCCCGGCCAGGAACCGCCGCCGCAAGATTCGCGGTGGTACGCGAACTGGCGGGTGCGGTACCGCGGGTAGCAGATGCGGACTTCCTCGATCTCGACGGCGCCTTCCGCCACGGCCAGCGTGAACGGTTTCAACAGTTGATCGTCGGCATCCAGCCGCACTCCGTTCACCACCAGAAACAGCTCCGCGGCGGCAATGGCAATGCGTTTGTTCCCGTCAACAAACGGATGATTCCGTCTCAAATCACCCCACCCGCCCCCGACACCGCTCCGGCGGGATTAGGGCGTTGGGTGTGTTTCGCAGCCAGAGCGCGGTTCCGTTCCGGCCGGCGTTTGCCATGCCGATCATGTTGTAGGCGTCCTCTTTGAGCGCGCCCGAGGGCAGCTCGAGCGAGAAGCGCCAGTCCTGAGCGCCATCCTCCGTCTTCTTGATTTCCGGCTTCGCGTTCTCGCGGCTGCTGAGTGGGATCTGCCTGTCGTTCACGAACACGAACCACTCCCCCCCGTCCGCCGGGACGGGCGGCTGGCCGGCCGGCTGCGAGCCGTGGAACTGGGCCTGAATGGCCTTCGTGTTGCTGAGCTTGCCGATCCAGAACCGGCGCGCGAGCGCCTCGCCCGGCCCGATTCGCAACTCGTCGAACCCGCGTTGACCGGGCTTGCCCCAGAGCAACGGGTACCGATCCGGGTACGGGGACTTGTACCACAGGTCCTCTACGCCCGGGTAGAGCGCCTGCGCGGTCTGCGGCGTGAGAGGCGCGCGAATCCAGCCGGCAGCCGGGCATGTGCCGCCGGTGTAGCCGTTGGGTTGGCAGAAGATGTAGCTCTGGTCACACTTCAGCCAGTGTTCGTAGCGCTGCCTGGCGGAGTGCGTCACGCCGGGGTCCATCGGATGGACGGAAAGCTGCGCGTACGTGCGGTCCACCATTGCTGTGCCGCCGTCCTGCAGCAGCGAGGCGTAGGCATTCTCGACAAACCACCAGCGCCCGTCGATGAAGACCTCCGCCATGCTGTGGTTCATCGTGCCGACCTGACGGGCCGGGATCTCCAGCGTGGCGCAGAGCAGCACGATCGCCGCGGAGGTACCCACACAATGCGCCCGCAGCGCCAGCGCGTCGCCGCCGAATGTGTTGGGGTAATACTCCGGCCCGATCCGCCGCCCGTCGAAGGCGCGATGATTCCGCCAGACATCCTCGGCCAGCGCGCGGACTTTGTCCTCAACGGACGTACCGCCGTTCATCCCGCAACGCTGGAACACCAGATCGCGGTGTTCCAGCACGAACTCCCACTCCCACTCCTGGCAACTGAACATGCGGCCCGCGATCCGGCGCGGATGCTCGCGGGTCATGAACCCGCCCGGCGCCTCGCCGTCCGGCGCGCGATGCAGGGCGCGGTGCCGGTAGCGCTGTGTGCCGTACACCTCCTCGTGGCGCCGCACGCCGTCTTCGAAGTGCCGTCGTTTTCTGGCGTTCGCCGCCTCCTCGAATGGGGGGTGTTCCACCGGCACGCCGGGTTCGATCACCTGCTCGATCAGGTGGATGGCCGGGGCGAGGTGTGCGTCGATCGTCCAGGGCTGCCCGCGTACCGCCCCGGAAAACGTCTTCGGTATCGTCTCCAACTTGGCGTAGTCCATCGTCGTGTCTCCTTCTTATCGGCAATTCTAGGCGGCTCGGCAAGCGCTTGCCTATGGGATATATAAGCACTATATTACTGATATCGCTCAAATCGCTCATTCGGGAGGAGGGTGGCGTGGGGGTTACCGCACCGTTTGAAGCCTGGCTCACGGGCTGGCTGGCGCGGATGGAGCCGGGCTCGGGGCTTCCTCCGGACGTGGATCTGGCGCGGGAGTGGCATGTGTCGTATTCCAGTATCCGGCGGGTCCTGGAACGGCATGCGGCGGAGGGCCGGCTGGTTCGGGTGCGGGGCAGGGGCACGTTCATTCCGGCGCCTCGCGGGGAGGGGCCGCCGCCGGATTCCGTGCAGTGCTCGTCGGTCAAGAATCTGACGGATACGATCGTTCGGTCGATTTCCCGCGGCGAGCTGAAGACGGGCGAGCCGTTGCCCCCGCGCAAGATTTTATGCCGGCGTTTTCATCTGGCGGGCGGGACCGTACGGCAGGCCTATGCCGCGCTGGAGCGCGACGGGCTCGTGACGCGCGCCGGGCGGCGCTATTGGGTGGGCGGTTTTCGGGCGCTGGCGCAGGTGCCGGGCCGGCGCGTCATTTACGCGTTCACGACGGACCGGCGCGGGTTCCAGGGCGTCTTCGAGAGTCCGCATCAGCGGCTCGCTTTCCGGAAGATGGAGAACGAGCTGTTCCGGCACGGCTACACGCTGCACTTCGAGCACTGGCGCAACATGGGCCGTTGCGTGCGGCGCTGGAATCGCGTGCGGCAGTTTCCGCTCGGGCTGATCTTCACGGGCGCCGATGGCGGCGTTATGGAGGCCGACGAGATCACCGGGACGGTCGGCTCGGTGCGCTGGCGCTACGCGCGCGTTCTGCGCGAGCCGCCGCCGATCCTGATCGTGACGCGGGCATCGGCGCGCAAGTATGCCGGCGTGACCTTCTTCAGCGTCACGCACGGCGATACGGTGGCGATGCGCACGCTGGCCGGGTTCCTGTTCCGCCGGGGTATCCGGCGCGCCGATGTGTTTCTGGCGCCGCGCGGCCGGCCCCAGCGCAGGGTCGTTGCCTCCATGCGGCTTCTGGCCGAAATCCAGCATCTGGACCCGGAGTTCCAATTGCGGATCGTGATGCGTGGCGTGCCGGACGCGGAGCGAGCAGACACGCGGCGCCGTTTTCTCGACGCCTATCGGTTGGACCATATGAGCGGGGTCGTGAGCAAGTACAGGGCGGTAACACCTGAGGAGCTCGAACGCGTCTTTGTCTTCTGCGACGGCGACCCGGCGCGTTTCCGGGCACACGTATCGAGCGGCGTGTGGGTCTTCACCACGGAACGGCATGCGGTGGCGGCGCTGGACTGGTGCAAGCGCCACGGCGTCCGGGTGCCGGGCGAGCTCGAAGTGATCAGCATGGAAAGCACCGACCAGTATCTCGAGCGCGGCATGACGGTGTGCGAACCCGACTGGGAGTCGGCCGGCTACATGCTGGCCCATGCCCTGATGGAGGACATCCCCATCGAGAAGAGCGGTCGTGGCTACCTTCAGACCACCGCGCGGTTGGTCGAACGGCTCACGACGAGGTAGGGCTTTCTCTCCGCGGCGAACGGAACGACCGCCCGGGCACCTTCGACCTGCGGCTTTCGACCGGCCGGGGCCGCGGCGCGCCCCGGCCGCCTGCCGGGTGTTGGAACGGGCGTTAGGCATTCCCGGCAGACGCGCCGGTCACATCGGCGACCCGCGGGTCGCGCACGGCGAACAGGAACCAGGCCAGCCCGAGCACGGTCGGCAGCAGGCACCACGCGAACACGATGCGGCTGCCGAAGGCTTCGATCATTCGTCCGGTGACGAGCGGGACGAGGGTCGTGAGCGGCGCCAGCACGAGGTTCGTGATCGTGATGTGCGCGGACCGGCAGTCGTGCGGGCAGGTCTCGAAGAGCAGATTCTGGTGTGAGACCCAGGCGGCGGCAATGCCGACGCCCGTCATGAGGAACGCCGCGCCCGCGCCAACCGCGCCCGGCATCAGGATCGCGATGCCGAGCCCGCCCACCTGTGACAAGGCGCCGATGAGCGCCCCGAGCCGATGCCCGAACCGATCCCCAATCCGGCCCAGCAGCCAGCTCATGATCGCCTGGGACACGTAGATCACCGCACCCAACGCGATCAACGTTCGTTCCGGCACGGCGCCCGCCGCGGTGCCGCGGTAATGGACCGCGAAGAAGCCGATCGGGCCCGCGCCCGCCGTCAGAAGCAGGCGGGCGATCAGGTACGTCCGGTAATTGCGGCCGGCGAGCGATTGCCGGAAGCGGCCGAGGATCTGCCGGGCCGTGAGCGTCGGCGGAACCGCGAGGCTGGCCGGCTCCCGCATGAACGTGTAGACGCTCATGCTCACCAGAAAACAGATGGCTCCGATGAAGAACAGAAGCGCGTAGTTGAGCGGGTAGTCGAGGCGACGCGCGAGCAGGCCGGCACAGACGGCGGCCAGCGCCGCGCCCGCCGCGCTGGCCGCCGCCGCCCAGCCGAACGCCTGTCCGCGCACGTCGCGCGGGAAGAAGCCCACGATCCAGTCGAACCAGACCGGCAGCACGAAGCCGATCGATCCGACGTAAGCGGCATACAGCAGCGGCAGCGCGATGCGGCCGGCAAGCGACGGGCCGTCGCCGACCAGCAGCAACAGCAGGCCGATCAAGACCCAGGGCGGCAGAATCGCCAGGTAATGGAACCGAATCAGATAGGTCCTGCGCCCCGTGCCGCGCTGCAGGACAAGCGTGCTCAGGAGTTGCGGGAACAGGATGCCGGCCGCGCCGATGGCGTTCAGAAGCCCGATCTCGAAGTTGCCGCCGCCGAGCCGCGCCACGACCAGGGTGAGTACGGTCAGCGGAGCGGCGAGGTTGCCGCCGAAGCCCCACAGGGCTTCACCGGCCGCGTTCAGGATGAGATGACGCCGGATCCCGGGTTCCATGCGCACAAGCATGGCCGACGGCGGTCCGGATGGCAATGGCGAAACGCCGCGCCCGCCGCACGGACCGACACGGACTGACACGGACATACACCGCCGGATCGCGCCTGAGCATTTGGATCGTGACACGGCCACCCTCCATCGGTCAGAATCGGCGCGGCCTACTTGGGTTGCGGCCCCGGCCGCCTTGTGGTATTTGCGCTGAGGAGGGGCACTGGGCGAGGAGGCTCGGCATGTCGGAACACGACGGGTTGGGGCGGGCGATCGTGCACGAGGGCAGGGCGGCCCGGCTGAATCGCGTGATGCAGCGCGCGCAGCGGGGGTTGCCCCTCCGAGTCGGGGTGATCGGCGGGTCCATTACGCAGGGGGCGGCGGCCTCGACCGCGGAGAACCGCTGGGCGAACCGCGTGGCGCAATGGTGGCGGACCACCTTTCCGAAGGCGGAGGTCTCGCTGGTGAACGCCGGCATCGGCGCCACGGGTTCGAACATCGGCGCGCACCGCGTGGCGGCGGACCTTCTCGCGCACGAGCCTGATTTCGTGGTTGTGGAATATGCGGTGAACGACCACGAACTGCTCGTTGCCGAGACGTTCGAGGGGCTGATCCGCCAGATACTCGGTGCGCAACCCGGGCCGGCGGTCCTGCTCCTGTTCACGATGACCGCCGAAGGCGGGAACCGGCAGGCCATTCATTCCCGCGTGGGCCGGCACTACGGGCTGCCGATGGTCAGTGTGCGCGATGCGCTCTGGCCGGAGATGCGGGCCGGGCGCATGGCGTGGGCGGACTACTCGCCGGACACGGTTCATCCAAACGATTTCGGGCATCGGTGGTGCGCGGCCTGCGTCACGCACCTGCTTGATAGAATCCGGCAGGCCATGCCGGCGCGGGTGGCCCAACGCCGCCCGGCGCGTCTGCCGAGGCCCCTGACGAGCGATATCTTCGAGCACACGCACCTGTTCACCGCGGCCACGCTTCGACCGGTCCGCTGCGAGGGCTGGACCGAGGCGCCGACCCGGAAGTTCGGGCCCGGCTGGGTCTCCGACACGCCTGGCAGCATCCTCGAGTTCGAGCTGACCGGCCGCACGCTCAGCCTCGTGCACTGGAAGATCAAGGGCGACATGGGCATGGCCCGGGTCCAGGTGGGCGATGCGGCTCCCGTCGAAATGGACGGGTGGTTCGATGCCGACTGGGGCGGCTACTCGAACTGGACGCTTGCGGCCCATGCGCTGCCCGCCGCGGGCCCGCATCGTCTGCGCATCGATCTGCTCGCGAAGCGCGCGCGCGCCAGTGCTGGCCATCGGTTCGAACTCCAGGCCGTCCTGGCCGCGGGTACGGGGTGAACCTCGCGGCCGTGCCGGTGCACGCGTGATGAACGCACCCATCGGGGTTCATGGCGGGCCATCCCGTCTCTCACGCTTGCGCCGGAACAAGCTCACGCGAAGATGTCTTCCAGTTGGAGGATGCGGTTGAAATAGCGCTCGCGGCGGAGTTCTTCGGTTGGTGCCGACGCCGTCACCAGGACGGTTTCGATCGTACGGTTCCGAGGGTTCGGCAGCATGTGCCGCTTGCGTTCGACCTCGGCGATCACGTCCGTTCCGATGTTGCGATCGCGGAACTTGATTTCGCACAGCGTGACCACCTGATCGGCGCGGATGAAGAGCAGGTCGATCTGGACACCCGGCCGCTCGCCGTGGCGGGAGAACCATGCGCCACAGTCGTAGCGGACCGCCCCGAATTGCAGTTTCTCCGCCACCAGGCGATGATGCTGCCGGCACAGCGCTTCGAATGCGAGCCCTCGCCAGATCTGATAGCGCTGCTCCGACACGTAGGTGGAGAAGGAGTCTTCGGCGTCCGATGCCCGGATGCGTCGCAACGCGGGGCGAATGAAACGGAAGTAAAACAGCAGGTATGGGTCGACGATGCGGTAGCGACGTCCGCGAACGGCGCCCGGACTGTCCACAGGCGCATACGCCTCGACAAAACCCGCCAGCTCCAAGTCCTCCAGGTACCGGGTGACCGTCCCGCCTGAAGCGAGTCTGCAAGCCTTCTGGATCTCGTCGCGGTTCGCGAATGACTTCTCGGACAGCGCCGTGAGGATGCGCGGGTAATGGCGGTTGGTCCCGAAGTGACTGGCAAAGATTCGCTCGAACTCGTTCACAAGGAAGCCTTCGGGGCTGAAACAGAGCCGCTCGATGTTTGCCCGGACCGGCAGCGCGGGGTCAATCATTTCAAGATATTTCGGCACGCCGCCGATGGCCATGTAAAGTTCAGCCACCTCACGAAGCGAACGGGCAGGAACGAAAACGTTCTTGATCGTTGGCAGGCGAAGCGGTTTGAGATGGATCTCCAGATCGATCCTTCCGTAAAGCGCCTTTGCTCGTAACACCTTGCGAACCAGAAAGGAGCAGACGGAACCACAGACAATCAACTGAATCGCACTGCGTTTCGAGAAGTAGTTGTCCCAGACGTACTTGAGACTGCTGACCAGTTGCGCGCGCCCGGCCGCCAGCCACTGGAACTCGTCCAGAAAGACAACTACGGGGCTGTCTTTGAAGGCTTCGGCCAGGTAGTCCGAGAGCAGAATGAGCAGATCGGTCCAATGCGACGTCTTGACCAGTTCATATTCGCGCCGACCGGTCAATTCGGCCATCCGCCGAAGGAACACCCGTTGCTGCTCTGCCGTGGGTTGATTCTCGAGCCCCTCAAACTTAAGAAGCGGAACGTCTTTGAACGTCTCTTCGACGAGGCGTGTCTTCCCTATGCGGCGGCGTCCGTACAGAACGGTAAGGCGCGTCTTTGAAGGCCCGTCAACCCAGTTCCGCAAAGCCTCTTTCTCTCTTTGCCTTCCGAGAAACTCCACGGTCTACCGTCCTATGGCGAGAATCGAAAATCGGCCATTACAAGATAGATTGTGTAGTTATGGCTGAATTTGTCAAGATGATAATGAGCCATATCATGACATTATGCTTGGTTATGGCTGGATATTGTTTTGGCGGCGAGAGGGGCGTTTGCGGATATCATCAGCGACTGACGCCGCGGTCTTCCGCCGCCACGGTGGCTACAACCGGTCGTCGAGTTCGCCGAGGCTGAAGCGCGTCGAGACGACGGAGTGCTTTTCGGGGCCGGGCCGGTACTTGATGTAGGTGGTGGCCACCAGCGTGCCGTCGGGCAGCCGTTCCAGGCCCGGGTATCCGCAATCGCCGCCCGCATGGCTGTGCAACAGCTTGACCCGGCACGTGCCGGGCCGGCCCTGCCGGATGTCCGCATAGGCGCCTACCCAGGCTGTGAAGTGGTGGCGGGTGGGACTGTCCGGCGCCTGGTCGCGGAAGGCGACCACCACGCGCGCGTCTTCGGTGACGGTCGCGGCATGGCGGTCGCCGGTCAGGCCCCAACAGGTTTCGGCCGGGTCGCTCCACGTGGCGCCTTCGTCCGAACTGAACATCTGGAGGCTACGGCCGGTGCGCGCGTTTTCCCGCATCAGGCAGCACAGCTCGCTGCCGTCCGGCGAGCGGAAGGCGCACGGCTCGCAGGGCCGCTTGCCGGCGACTTCGGCGACCACGCGTGGTTCGGACCACGTGAGGCCGCCGTCAGCCGTGGCCGCCTGGAGCACGACCAGCGGCTGCCCGCCGCCTTCCCCGGTCATGCCGTCGCCGCGCCGGTGATAGAAGCCGAGATAGGAGCCGTCGCGGAGCCGGACCACGCTGCTGAAGGTCATCACGCACGCCAGCCCGAGCGGCGGCATCTCGCGCCAGGTGTTGCCGCCGTCTTCGCTGACGATGCGCGGCATGTCGGGCTGCGCGGCGAGTACCCAGATCCGGTCCCGGCCCCGCGGGTCGAGCAGGCGGTAGAGGCTCGGGCAGTTGCGGTGGGCGCGAAAGCCCGGCGGCAGCCGCTCGTCCAGCCGCGTCCAGCTCAGCCCGCCGTCGTCGCTGCGCGCCATTGGGCCGCAGGGCCCGCCGTGCTCGTAGGTCCAGACGCAGAACATCGTGCGGCCGTCCGGCATGAGCAGCGTGGTGGGATGGCCGTTGTAGACCGTTTCCGTGCCCTGCGCGACGATCACGTGCCGCGCGGGTTCGCCCGACAGATCAAGCGTGGGCAGCTCGTCTTTCATGTGGGATGTGCCTCCATCGTCGTGCTGCCGCCGGATTCAGCGCCCGCCGCGCCCGCATGCATGACGTGCGCGGCGGCATGAGGCCCGTTCGCAAGCACGGGGCGTTCATGGGCGGATCTTTCCTGGTTCGGCATCGACTCGCTTCGCTCGCCGATTTCGGTCGCGAAATCCTCCGCGCGCGCGGGTGGGCTTGCGCGACTGTTCTGCCTTCGCAGTGTGGAATGCTGGAACACGGGAACCGCAAGGTCAAGAACGATCATGCGTCGTCGCCCGCCTACTCCAGCACGCGCAAGCGGTAAATACGCATGGGCGCGACGCCGGCGTCCCGGGCGGCGGCCGGCTGTCCGTCGCCGGTCAACCGTGTCAGTTCGGTCCATTGCACGGCGGGCAGGGAGTCGGCGTATTCGACCACATATTGCCTGCCGGCGACGGTGTCGAATGCGAGCTGGAACTGGCCGGCCTCGATTGAGGCGGGGCCGACTTCGAGTCGCGAGTTCGGGTCGGTGGGATCGGTGCCGGCCACGGATTCGGCCCAGTTGCTGCAGCCGTCGCCGTCGGTGTCGGCATCGGCGTCACTCGTGTCCGACGCGCTCAGCCCGTGCTGCGTCTCCCAGGCGTCGGACATGCCGTCCCCGTCGCTGTCCGCCCGCGCACCGGCGTCCGGATCGCTCGCGGAACCGGGCGTGCCTTGATACGCGCGCAGCCTGACGGCGTTGGCGTAGAACTTGGGCCGTTGCGGCGACTCGTTGTCGTAGATTTCGATCACGACGTCGCCGTCGGGGCCCGGCTCGACATCCGTGAAGCGGCCGACATAGCCGGTGCCGGTGTTGTATCCGTTCACGATGGCGGTCGACGGGTCGGCCTCGCCGGCGAAGCGGGTGCCGGCGGTGCTCGTGTTGCGGAAGTAGGCCATGTCGCGGATCGCGATCTTCGTGATGCGGTCGGTGTAGGACGCCGCGTGCCGGTTCCCGAACACCACCACGTCATACAGCAGGTTCGTGCTCATGCCGGTGAAGGTGAGCGTCAGGCTGTCGTCCGAATAACTGATCACGCCCGCGCAGTCCACCTTGCCGCCGAACACGGCGTCTGCGTCCGTACCGGCGCCCGCGTCGGCGCCTTGCGTCAGGTACGGGCCCGCGCCGCCGGACCCGACGCGGAGCGTGACGGGGACGGCGTTGGCGGTGTCGTAGTCCACCAGCGGCCCGCTCTGGCCGCGCGTGTAGGTGGTGATGCGTGTGTTCAACTGGCCGGTGCTCCCTGCCAGGTCGTTGTAGGCGGTGAAGCCGCTCGCCGCAGCCGGGGTGGTGGCGTCGGCGACGTTGGAGTAGGGCGAGTTCCCCGCGCTGTTGAACGCCTTGACTTTGTAGTAGAACTTGGTTTCAGGCGGCAGGTCCGTATCGCTGAAGGTTGTGACGTCGGTCCCGAGCTGTCCGACCCGCACCCACGTATCGCCGCCGCTCTGGCGGCGGTCGACCTTGAAGCCGTCCTCGTTGGAGCTGTTGTCGGTCCAGACCAGATCGATTCGGATCGCGGCGGCCGGCGCGGTCCGGGCGGCGGCTGCCAGCAGCACAGCGGCGAGGAGGCGGGCCTGGACGGCGGTCGCGGCAGAAGGCGGCCGGCGCCCCGCGCAGGCGCAGCGAGTGCGTGTCTTCATCTTATGTGCCTTTCGTCTTAGGTGCGATTCATCGTTGCCGTGGCCGCCCTCAGACTTCCTGATCGGTGGGGCGGGTCGCGGCTCGTGCCGCCCGCCTGGCGCACCGCGCGTGAACGGGACGGCACGGAGCCTGCGCCCCGATCCGGTTATGGGCGCGCCTCAGCGTTCGGGCCATTGTACGGAACCCGCAATTTCTGGTCCCGTACGAACATGTCGTCGTGGCGTTCGTTCCTTTCGGTTCAAGACAGTCACGGACCATCACGCGAACCCGTCGCGCGCAGGTTGGTCGGCGCCGCCGGCAGCGGGACGGCGCCGCCGGTGAGGGGATGCGGGTAAGTGTAGGGCACGTACCCCGGCCTGGGTGTATCGACGAAGTAGTCGCGCCCCCGCTGGATGTGGTCCTGTTCCCCGCAGGGGCTCACCCCGCCGTTCTTCACCCACGGGTTCAAGTTCTGGCCGTTGACCGTATTGTTCCACGCGTAGAACGGGCAGGCGAGCTGTGGCTGCACGTGTGCCGCCTCGACGTCCGGCGCGCGGCCGACCTGGTCGAGGCAGGGATAGCCGTCGGTGATCTTGAACACGTCGCCCTTATCCCAGTCCTTCTCGACGCCGCCGTGCGGAACGGCCTGGGTCACCTGAAACACGTCGCCGACCTGCCAGGCGTTGCGCGTGCCGCCCTTCAGCGTGGCGGTGATCGTCGTCGCGCCGTTGGCCGTGATGCGCCCGTAGCTCTTGTCGGTCACGTTGCGGACATAACAGAACTCCTTCAGCCCGCTCCACTGCCAGTTCTTGCCTGCGCACGTCATCGTCTTGTCCTTCACGGCGGTCACGGTGCCCGAATCCACGATCGTATACCCTTCCTTCAGGCCGCCGCCGGTCGTGATGGTGTCGGCGGTGTTGGCCGTGATGCGGCCGACGCTGTCGTCCGTCTCGTTCCACAGGGCGTAGCCGACCCATTGGCCGGGCGTCCAGCCGCTGCCGGCGCAGGTCAACACCGATTGGTTGTCGCCGCCCGTGTGGACGCCGGCCTCGATCGGCGCGTTGCCGTCGATCGCGCGCATGCCGTCGCAAGGCCCGTATTGCGGGGCCGTCCCGTAGTCGCGCGAGCGATAGTCGGTGAAGTGAAAGCAGCCTGTCCCGTACCCAGTCACGGTGTTGTTGAAGATGTTGCCGGTGCCGCCCTTGATGGTGAACAGGCAATAGCAGTTGCCGCTGAACACGTTGTCGTAGGCTTCGAAGAAGACGGTCGCCCGGGTGCCCGTATAGTAATTGGAGGCGCCAAACGCTTCGAAGCAGCCGTTCTTCGCCGCGTTGTGGCGGAAGACCACCCGGGCGCCCTTGCCCATGCCGAGGTAGGGCCGGTCGGAATTGCCTTCGCCGAAGAACTCGAACGTGCAGTCTTCCACGTAGATGGCGTCGGCGGTGCCGAGCCCGAGCGGGCGTTGCCAGGCGGCGCTCTTGTCGCCGCTGGCGTAAATGAGCACATGATCGCCGCCGCCCTTGGGCTCGAGGCTGTAGAACCTGCAGTGGTCGATCACGCCGGCGGCCTGTACCGAGTTGAAGTCGAGCGCATGCCGCTCGTTGTAGAACCGGCAGTTATCGACGCGGAACCCGATGAAGCGGCCGTTGCTCAGCGTGATCGAGCGGCTGTTGGGGTTGCCCGTGCCGTCGAACCCGAGCCCCGTGATGCGGAACGGTTTCCCGCCCGGTCCTTGCACCCGGATGGCGTGGGTGGTCCGGTCGAGAATGACGGTCTGCTCCATACCGGCGCCCTGGAGCGTGATGTGCTTGTTGCTCAGGTTCACGGCGTTGGTCCAGGTCGAGGAACCGGCTGGGATCCGGACGGTATCGCCGTCCGCGGCGGCGTTGATGGCCGCCTGAACGTGTGCCCGCGCCGGGCTTTCCGCCTGGATCACCGCGGCGTGCAACGGCGCGGGCAGGCCCAGAATCGCGGCCATGCCCGTTCTGCAAAGGATCCTTCTCATGATTTGTCCCTCGGATTCCGTTCTTGCGACAGCGTCGTCTTCCGCTGTGGCCACGCGCTGTTCGCATGTGGCGGGTCCGCCTGCGCGCAGATAGCCCCCTTGCCCCCGCGAAAGAGTATACCGGTTGCCGCTTTCAGGAGTCCATGGCACATACTACGGGCCGATGGCCGATCTTACGGGAACGGCAGGTTGTGTGGGGGACGCGCGGAAGGAAGGCCGGGCATCCGGCGATCACGGCGCCGTGTCTTTGGGGCCTGCCGCAAAGCCGAGCAGGCCCAGTTTCGCCTTGAGCAGGCTGTCCAGCCGCGGCAGGTCGTGGGGATAGACCGAGATCAGCCGCTTGCCTTGCTGCTGGTAGAGCGTTTGCTTCTTGAACATGCTCATCTTGTATTGCGAAGTGTCAAGGCCCCAATACTCGATGTAGACATCCAGTTCCGGGAGGTAGAAGTCGGGCCGTATCTGGAACTCGCGGATAATCCGGTACTTGGCGTCGTAGCGGTAGGCAAGGCTGTGAGCCGTGAGCCACTCGGCGATGCGGCGCTCGCCATCGGACTGCAGCAGCGTGCCGTCACGGGCCTCGATCGTCTTGTTGATCTCCACCTGCGTCTCGAAGTTGCGTCGCTCCAGAAACACCTCGTCAAAGCACCGATCGCAGAAGATGCGTTGAAAAATTTGCCCCGACCTGGCAACTTCGTCGTCTGTAGTCTTGGCGCCGCAGCGCTGGCAGCGGTGCCGCACGCCGGCGGCCGCGTCCTGCGCGGCCTGCTCGATTGCGTCCGCGGCAGAGGCGGCCGCCGTGCGCACGTAGTCGCGTTCGGTCGGATTGCGGGCGAGGTCGCGCAGGTCCTGCACGTGCGCGCTTGCGGCGGCGCCGTACTTCTTGAGTGCGCGGATTGCATACTGTCGGGTCTGCGGGTGGCGCGCTGAGAGGGCCAGCGGCGCGAGTGTCGCCACGGCCGTTTGGGCGTCTGCGCCGAACTCGGCCAGTTTCCCGATGGCCGACACCCCGAGGCGTTGCACGTCGTTCGAGGGCAGGCGCAGCATGCCGATCAATTCGGGCAGCGCCGCCGGGTCGCCGGACCGCCCGAGTTCCAGCGCTCGCTGCACGGCGGCATGGTGTTCGCTCGGGAGCATGGGGCTTTTCATGGGACGAATCCTCCGTGGGCCGGCATCGACTCGCTTCGCTCGCCGATGCCGCTCCGGTAGCGCGGCGGTTGTTCATGCCGTTGGCGAGCGAAGCGAGTCGACGGCACGCACACAGGCACTGTGCGTCGTGTTGTACTCCAACGAGCCGGGCGAGACAAGGGGGAAACCCCGAAAAAGCCCGCACCACGCTCCCGCAACCTCCCGGGCGGCGGGTGCGGCAGCCCTTTTGCGGATGCGGGCTAACGAACGGCAGCAAGCGGGTTAAGAGGGTAGAGAAGCGGGGGGACGAGGGCGCGAGGGCCCGTTAAGTCACGAAAGGCCAGGTGTGACATGCGAAAGATGCGGGGGGGTACCGGTATTTCCATCCTTTGCGGCTGGCTGACGCTTGGCGTGGCCGGGGCCGCCACCATCCAGTACGACGAGTTCGATGCCGGCGGTTTCACCGCGAATCCGACCGGCGTCGGGCTGGCCAGCGGCTGGCGGCAGCGTCAGCACGGCACGGTCAGCGCGTCGGAGAGCGACGGCAGCTACACGGTGTCGGTGTCCAGCGAGCACGCGAGCCATTGCCTGATCGCGGCCACGGAGGCGGATGAATTCAACTTCTGGAACAGCGCCGGGGCGACCGTGACGTGGGTGATCAAGAGCATGACGGTTCAGACGCCGCACAAGTACAAGATGCATCTGGCTTATCATTGGGACTTGGGCATTCTGTCCGGCGACGAGAGCCACACCGCCGGCTGGCCCTGGCGCGGGAGCGGCACCAACAAGGGTTCGTTCTGGATTTTCGTCGGGAAGAAAGACAGCAGCGCTTCGTGCCGGGTGATCATCCAGGCTTACAACAAGAACGTGGCCGAAATCGAACCAGGCGCGGGCGACCCGGGCTTTGCGAAGCTGGCCGACTACATCAAGGACATGAGTTTTCCGCTCACGGTCACCGCGCGGCTGAACGAGAGCGGCTGGGTCGTGAATGTGGGGGGGACCCAGCATTCCGGCAACTGGACGACCGATTTGAGCGACGGCCCGGACAAAGACGCGGCCATGACGACCGAGTTCCGGAACGGCGCCTTCCTGATGATGCACGGGCGCAACAGCGGCATCGACGGCACGGGGAACCCGTACCCGGCTAACACCGGGAAGATCGAGCGCGTGAAGGTCGAGACGGCGGGCGGCGCACCGGTACCGGCGGCGCCGAGCGGGTTGACGGCGACGGCGTCGTCTTCGAGCCGGATTGATGTGAGCTGGACGGACAACAGCGATAACGAGACGGGGTTCAAGGTTGACCGGCGCCAGAGCGGCACGACCGAGTGGGTCCGGATCGCGACGCCGGGCGCCAATGCGATGGGGCATACCGACAGCGGCCTGGCGGCGGAGACGAAGTACTACTACAAGGTGAAAGCCTACAATGGCCAAGGCGATTCCGAGGAGGCCGGGCCGGCCTATGCGGTGACGTCGGCGCCGATGGCGGAGGACAAGATACCGAGGGAGAGCGTATGGCGCTACCGGCGCGGAACGGCCGAAGCGTCGACGCCCGCCGCCGCGTGGTGCCGCGCGGGTTTCGACGACAGCGGGTGGTCGGCGGGCCCTGCCCCGTTCGGCTACAAGGTGGGCGGCGGCTGGTCGTTCGGCACGACGGTCAACGACATGTACAACGGCTACGCCTGTCTGTTCCTGCGCAAGACCTTCACGCTGGCGAACCCGTCCGCGGTGCGCGCGCTTCTCGTGGAGATCGAGTATGACGACGGGTTCGTGGCCTGGCTGAACGGCGAGGAGATCGGGCGGGTGAACGTGCCGGGTGCGCTGGGCTCAGCCGTACCGGCCGCCACGCTGGCCGCCGGCTATGTGTCGGACCCGCCCGCCCAGTGGTCGATCTCGCTGAGCACGGCCGACATGCCGGCCCTGGCGATGACGAATGTCCTGGCGATCCAGGTTCTCAACAACGCCCTGGGCAGCGGCGACCTCAGTCTGGACGCGCGGGTCGCGGCGTTGGAAGGCGGCCTGCTGGCCGGCAGCGTCGACGCGGACGACGATGAGATGGACGACGGGTGGGAAAACGCGTGGCTGGGCGGCACCGATGTCCCGAACGGCGGGGCCGCGGACGACTTGGACGGGGACGGCGTGCCCAACGGCGAGGAGTTCGTGGCGGGCACGGATCCCGGCGACGGCAGCAAATTCTTTGCCGCCGCCATCCGGCTCGTCGCGGGCGAGCCGGTCGTCTCCTTCGTCGCGCTCGCGGCCGCGGGGACCGGCTACGCCGGGCTCGCCCGCTACTACACGCTGCAGGAGCAGGCCGGCATGGACGCCACCGCCTGGACCGACGTGTCCGGCAAGGTCCGCATCCTCGGCCAGGGCCAGACAGTGAGCCAGCCTGCCGCAAGCGACCGCGCCTGCTATCGGGTCCGCGCCTGGCTGGAGTAAGAGGCCCCCGCCGCACGCCATGACCACGCGCAACTCAGCTGGCGTTGACTGTCTGGCATTTTGACGGCCGCGCGAAAATATGCTATCCTCCCCGCCAAAGGGAAGAGGGCAGACCCGAACGGGTGCTTGTGCCGAGGGCCGAACGGCCGTCACCGGCGGATACATCGAGCCTACGGGGCGAGACAGGGGGGGCATGAAGGGAGACGAGTATTCGCCATCGCGCGCGGTGCATGCGGGCTTCGTGAACGGCGGGCCATGCCGGGCGGCGGGCAACCGCGGCCGAATCCGGAATGCGGGCGGGCGGCGTTTCTTCGCCGTTCTTTCCGGCCTCGCCTGCCTGCTGACGGCGCGGGCGTGGGGAGTGGACTACTACGTCTCGCCCAGCGGGGATGACGGCAATTCCGGCACGATCAGTGCGCCGTTCAAGACCATCGCGAAAGCGCGCGACGTGGTCAAGACCGTGAGCGGCAGCATGACCTCCGATATTCACGTCTACCTGCGCGGGGGCTGGCATGTTCTGTCGTCGCCGCTCACATTCGACCAGACCTGCTCGGGCCAGAATGGCTACAACATCATCTATGAAGCGTATCCGGGCGAGTCGCCGGTGATCAGCGGCGGGCGTCAGATCACCGGCTGGTCCCTGCACGATTCCACCCAGAACATCTGGAAGGCGAGCGCGCCGGGGCTCGAGACGCGGCAGTTGTATGTCGACTGCGTCAGGGCGACCCGCGCGCATTCGGGCAGCGGCGTACCCGGTGCGGTGAAGACCTCCTACGGCTACTGGACTTCCGACACCACGATGCAGTACTGGGGGAACAAGAGCGATATTGAATTCGTGTACAACGGCTGGGAGGTCTGGATGGGCGGCGGCCATGCCTATTGGTGGGAGTGGCGGCTGGGCGTGGCCGGCATTTCCGGCAACGCGATCACGATGAAGACCTCCAGCGTCTTCGGCGGCTGGTGCACCGACGTGCAGAACGCCGTGTCGGTGCCGAGCGATATCGAGAACGCGTACGAGTTGCTGGATGCGCCCGGCGAGTGGTACCTGGATCGCGCGCAGGACACCGTGTATTACAAGCCGCTCGGCGGGCAGGACATGGGCGACGTCACGGTGATCGCGCCGGTTCTGGAGCGGCTTGTTTCGGGAACCGGCATTCTGGGCACGCCGATCCGCAACATCCAGTTCAAAGGCATCACGTTTGCGCATGCCACGTGGCTCTGGCCGAACGGCAACCAGGGCTACGTGGCGCAGCAGGTGAACAAGATCTACGGCGCCGATTTTCCGGGCGGCAATGTGATGTTCAAGACCGCGCACGACATTCGATTCGAACGGTGTATCTTCAAACACCTGGGCCGGGAAGGCCTCGAGTTGTCCGCCGGGTGCCAGGACTGCACGGTCGTCGGCTGCGTGTTCACCGATATCTCCGGGAACGCGGTCCGGATCGGGACGGTGTCAGACCCGGCGCGCGCGGACACGCGGCTGCGCGACACGGGCAACGTGGTGCAGAACTGCTACATCCACCATACCCCGTGCGAGTACCACGACGGCTGCGGGATCATGGCCGGCTACGTCTCCGACCTGCTCCTTTCCCACAACGAGATCGCACACATGCCCTATTCGGGGGTCAGTTGCGGGTGGGGGTGGGGGACCGCGTCCTACGCGCAGAACAATGAATTCGCCGACAACCACATCCACGACGTGCTCGGCGCGCTCAGCGACGGCGGCTGCATCTACACACTCAGTTCGCAGCCCGGCACGCAATGGCACAACAACTGGTTCGCGGGCGTTCCGAACCGCGACAACGGCGGCGGGATTTACCCCGATGAGGGCAGCGCGAACATGCAGGTGTACAGCAACGTCTGTTCCAGTATCGGGAAATACTGGCTGTTCATCTGGACGTCGTCGATCAACAACATCAATGTCCATCACAACTGGACCACCACGAGCACGTTGAAGAACCGGGGCACGAGTTGCCCGGTCACCGACACGGTCCTGATCTCCGGCGAGCTCGGCAACTGGCCGGCGGCGGCGCAAGCGATCGCGAACCATGCCGGCCTGGAGTCCGGCTATCAGGACATGAAGACGCGCGCCTGCGCCTGCTCGCTGCACGCCTTCGATTCGGTCGGGCCCACCGCGCCAAGCGGCCTGTCGGCGACGGCGATTGCCACGAACCGGATCGATTTGAGCTGGTCCGACAACAGCGCCGACGAAACGGGCTTCAAGGTCGACCGCCGCCAGAGCGGGGCGACCGAATGGGTCCGAATCGCGACGCCGGGCGAGGACACGGAGGCGTACCCGGACACGGACCTGCCGGCGAGCACGAAGTTCTACTACAAACTCAAGGCGTACAACGCGGAGGGCGACTCTGCCTATACCGCGGTGGCGGACGCCACCACACCGGTCGGCGGTGCCGTGCCGGCAGCGCCGAGCGGCCTGACGGCCGCCGCGGTCTCTTCGAGCCGGATAGACCTGGCGTGGTCCGACAACAGTGGCGACGAGGCGGGGTTCCAGATCGACCGGCGCCAGAGCGGCGCGACGGAGTGGGTTCAAATCGCGGCGCCCGGCCCCGACACAGAGAGCCATTCGGACACCGGTCTGCCCGCGGACACGAAGTTCTACTACAGGGTGAAGGCGCACAATGCGTATGGCGAATCGGCCTATACGGCGGTGACGAACGCCACGACGTTGGCGGAATCCGACCCGCAGACCATCCCGACAGCGCCTGCCGAGCTGTCTGCGACGGCGATGGCCGCCGACCGCATCGATCTGAGCTGGACCGACAGCAGCGACAACGAGGACGGCTTCAAGATCGACCGCCGGCAGAGCGGTCTGACGGAGTGGGTCCAAATCGCGGCCGTCGCGAGCAATACCGTGAGCCACAGCGACACCGGGCTGCCGGCGTCCACGCTGTTCTACTACAAGGCGAAGGCCCACAACGGCGCAGGCGATTCGCTGTACTCGAACACCGCCTCCGACACCACGCCGGCCGGCGGCGGGGTGGAAACGGACAAGGTCGCCTGGGAAGGCCATTGGCGGTACCGGCTCGGGACCACCGAGGCCTCGGCGCCCGTTCCGGCGTGGTGCCGCCCGGCGTTTGACGACGGCGCCTGGGCGGAAGGCCCCGCGCCGTTCGGCTACCGCGTCGCGGGCGGCTGGCTGTTCGGCACGGCGCTCGGGGAGATGTACACCAACTGCACCTGCCTGTTCCTCCGCAAACCGTTTGCGCTCGCGAACCCGGCGGCGGTCGGCGCGCTGTCCGTGGAGGTCGAATACGATGACGGGTTCGTGCTCTGGCTCAACGGCGAGGAGCTTGCGCGCGTGAATATGGACGGGGCGGCCGGGGACGCCCTGTACACCAACACGCTGGCTTCGGGCTATGTGTCGGACCCGCCCGAGCTGTGGTCGAACACCTTCACGACGGCCGGGATGCCGGCGCTGAATTTCACGAATGTCCTGGCCGCGCAGGTCTTCAACAACTCGCTGAGCAGCGGCGACCTGATCCTCGATGTCCGCCTGGCGGCGCAGGAAGGCGGGTTCCTGGCCGGGCCGGCCGACGCGGACGACGATGAGATGGACGACGACTGGGAAACCGTGCGGCTCGGCGGCACGAACGAAGCGAACGGCGGCGCCGCGGAGGACTTGGACGGGGACGGCATGCCCAACGGCGAGGAATATGTGGCCGGCACCGATCCCAACGACGGCACGAACGTCTTTGCGGCAGCCATCAGCATCGTGGCGGGCGAGCCGGCCGTCTCCTTCGTCGCGCTGGAGGCCACGGGCACCGGCTACACGGGTCTTACCCGCTACTACACGCTGCAGGAGAAGGCGAGTGCGAGCGCCACCGCCTGGACGGACGTCGCCGCGCAGACGCGCGTGCTCGGCCAGGGCCAGACGGTGACGCACGCCGCGACCCATGCCGCGGGCTGCTACAGGGTACGAGCCTGGCTGGAGTAGGCCGCAAGGGCTGTGCTGACGCACCTGTCCTGCGTGAACCCTCGACCCTCAACCCTCAACCCTCGACCATCGGGTGCGCTCACGGGACGGCGCGGTTAGCGCCGGTACCGTGCCGCGCTTGGTTCGGCTCCCTGTTCTTGGGGCCAACGTTCAACGCTCAACGTTCAACGTCCAGGAGCGTTGAACGTTGAATGTTGAGCGTTGCATGTTGAACGTTGGGTCCGGCCCTCGTATTTTCTGCTTCGTCGTTTCCGTTGCCTGCCGAACGACCATCAACCATCGCCCATCGCCCACTCCAAATTCGCGAGGTCGCGAACTTGGGACATCGCTCTTGTGTTTCGAGGTGGCGTCTGGCATCCTTCCCGTGCCATGGAATTCGCTACTGAACAGGAACACCGGGCGTGGCTTGCCACGCAGGCGGCACTGCCGGCGGGGTTCCGCACGGGGAAGGCGGCCTTCGCGTTCACTCCGGCCGAGGTGCCGAAGCCGGCGCGGATGACGCTGACGGTGATCGCGCTGGATGCGCCGACTCCGGATTTCGCCGCGGTCTTCACGCGCAACGCGTTTCCCGGCGCGCCGGTGCTCGTCGGGCGCCGCCGGCTCAGCGCGCCGCAGCTCGGCGCGATCGTGGTGAACAACAAGATCTCGAACGTGTGCGCGCCCGGCGGCGTCGAAGCGGCCGAACGGGTGTGCGCGGAAGCCGCGCGGCTGCTGAAGATCGACGCGAACGCCGTGCTGCCGAGTTCCACGGGCGTGATCGGCTGGCGGCTGCCGGTCGAGCCCATGTGCGGCGCTCTGCCGGAGGCCATCGCCGCGCTGCAGGCCCGCAGCGTCTTGCCCGCCGCCGAAGGGATCATGACCACCGACCTGTATCCGAAGGTGCGGCGCGCCGAAGTCGGCGCCGGCCGTATCGTGGGGATCGCGAAGGGCGCCGGCATGATTGAGCCGAACCTCGCCACCATGCTCGTCTACCTGCTCACGGACCTGGCCGTCCCGCGCGAGCATCTGCGCGCCGCTCTGGCCCGTGCCGTCGAGCCGTCCTTCAATGCGATCAGCGTCGATTCCGATCAGAGCACGTCCGACACGGTCGTGCTGCTCGCCTCCGGCCGCGTGCCGTGCGAAGAGGCGGCGGCGTTCGACGCCGCGCTGCTTCGCGTGTGCGCGGCGCTGGCCGAAGACGTCGTGCGCAACGGCGAAGGCGTCAAACACGTGGTCCGGTGTGCGGTGCGCCACGCACCGAGCGCCGCGATCGCCAAGGCGATCGGCAAGTCGGTGATCAACTCGCCGCTCATGCAATGTGCGATCTGCGGGAACGATCCGAACATCGGCCGGCTCGTCATGGCCGTGGGCAAGTGTGTCGGGAACCAGTTCCCCGATCTGGATCTGAGCGCGTGCACCCTGACGATCGGGCCGGACTGCGTCTTCGCCAACGGCGCGTTCCGGATCGACCCGGCAGTCGAGGCCCGGCTGAGCGCCTATCTGAAAGACGCCGAACTCTATGCATCCAAACCGCCGGACGCCAACGGCGTGTTTCGCCCGGCGGTCACATGGCCTGCGCATGAGCGAACGGTCGAGATGACCGTGGACCTGGCCCGCGGCCGCGAGTCGTTCACCGTGCTCGGCTGCGACCGGACCCACGAGTACATCAGCGAAAACGCGGATTACCGGAGCTGACTCCGCCGCCGAACCGTGGCGCGGTCCGCCAGGTATCGGTCCTGCTCCTCGCGGGTCAGCACGTGAATCAGCCGCCATGCCGTGTCGCCGAGCCAGAAGAACGGGGTGCCATCCTCCTGCACGAGGAACCGGCCGTCATCGCTGGCCTTCAGTCGCTGCATCCTGTTCTCCCCATCGCAAAGGCTGACGGACCGGCTAGAGTATCCGGCCCGGCTCGATGCCGGCGGCTTGGGGGTAGCGCTTGCCCCAGTCGTCGACGGCGGCGCAAAACCCGTCGACCTGGGCGGCGGCGGCGCCCGTCAAGCGGGCGGCATCCTCGACGACGGCCTGGATTTCGTCGCGTGTCAGCGGAATACGCTCCTCGCGGGCCAGCCGGTCGACGAGGTCGTTCTCCTCCGTCTTGCCTGCCCGCAGATCTCGCACCGCGGCGATCGCGTGTTCCCTGATCAGCTCGTGCGCCTGTTCGCGCCCGGCGCCCGCCTGCACGGCCTTCATGAGAATGGTGGTCGTGGCGAGGAACGGCAGGTAGCGCCGGTTCTCGCGTGCGATCACTTCGGGATACGCCTCCATCTGGCTCAACACCGTCAGCGTCGTTTCCAGCGCACCGTCCAGCGCGAAGAAACTGTCGGGCAACACCACGCGCCGCACGACCGAGCACGAGACGTCGCCTTCGTTCCACTGGTCGCCGGCCAGGCCGGCCGCCATGGTGACGTGCCCGCGCAGGATGGTGTGGAACCCGTTGATCCGCTCGCAGCTCCGGCTGTTCATCTTGTGCGGCATGGCGGATGAGCCGACCTGCCCCTTGGCGAACCCTTCGCTCGCGAGCTCGTGCCCCGCCATCAGCCGCAAGGTGGTCGCGAAGCTCGACGGCCCGCAGCTCAACTGGAACAGCGCGCTGATCACATCGAAGTCCAGGCTGCGCGGATAGACCTGACCGACGGCTTCCAGCCGGTTCTTGAACCCGAGATGTTCCACGATCCTGTCGTCCAGCGCGGCCGCCTTCGCGACGTCGCCGCCGAACAGCGTCATTTGGTCGAGCTGCGTTCCGACCGCGCCGCGCAGGCCGCGAACCGGGTACCGGGCCACGAGGGTTTCCAGACGCCGGCATGCCAGCATCATTTCTTCGCCGAACATGGCCAGGCGCTTGCCGAGCGTGGTGGGCTGGGCGGCCACGTTGTGGGTCCGCGCCGCGATGACCAGGTCGCGATGCCGGCGCGCCGCGTCGGCAAAGGCCTGCAGCACGGCCACGCTCCGGGGCAGGACGTACTGCAGCGCCCGCAGCACCTGCAGCTGCTCCACATTCTCGGTCAGGTCCCGGCTCGTCATGCCCTTGTGGATCTGCTCGTGGCCGGCCAGGGCGCAGAACTCCTCGATGCGCGCCTTCACGTCGTGCCGCGTGACCGCCTCGCGCGTCTGAATCGAGTCCAGATCAACCTTGTCTTTGGCGCATTCGTAGGCCGCAATCACGGCGGCCGGCACGTCGAGCCCCAGATCGCGCTGGGCCTTCAAGACCGCGATCCAGAACTCGCGCTCCAGGACGATCTTGCCCTCGGCCGACCAGATGTTCCGCATGCCCTCCGTTGCGTAGCGCTGGGCCAGGATGTTGGGTATGTCGCTCATGGCGCTCAGGATTTTCTTGCATGCACCCGGCGAAGGCAAGGACAAACGGCAGGCGAAGGGCGTGAGGGACTCGCGGGCCGGAACGCGTTGCGGAACCGGGACGGCGTCTGCCCGACGTATTGGCGGAAGATTCGGCAGAAATAGTAGGTGGAGCTGAATCCGCAGGCTTCGGCAATCTCGTAGACGGCCCGGCCGGTCCGAATCAGGAGTTCGCGGGCACGCTGAAGACGCTGGGTGCGCACGTAGAGCATGGGCGCCATCCCCGTAGCCTGCTTGAAGACGGAGTGGAACCGTGCGGGGGAGAGGCCGACCACAGCCGCGAGCCGGCTGCGGGTCAGCGGGGCGGTCAGGTTCTCGTGGACGTGGGCCAAGGCCGCTTCGATCTGTTTCAGCCCGATCGGAGGCGCGAATTCCGGTTCGTCGGCTTGCCTGAGGGCTTGGGCCAGGATCGCGAACCCGAGCGCGTGCATCCGGGCACAGGCGTCCACGCGCGTGCGCGCCGCGTTCCGCAGCGCGAGGATTTTCTTCATGTCGCGGGCGACCGCTTGGCCGACCGCGCCCGTCAACCGCGGCGGGATGCGGCTCAACCCGATGACGTCGAGCCCGGTGAAGGCCTCGAATCGTGCGACGAGGAAGAGCGTCTTCAAGGTGCGCGGCCCGGGGACGTGCAGGCGGTGCATCACCTCCGCCGGAACCACCGCTACCTCGCCGGGGTTCACGCGCACGGGGGACTTCCGGCCTTCCAACCACAAGTCCCAGCTTCCGCCTTCGGGGGTCTCGAACAGGGCCGTCGGCAGGCGGCGCCAGCCGGTGTCGTGGCCGCTGCGCCGGGCGCCCGCGCCGACATCGAGCAGTCGAAATGCCAGCGGGTGCGCGTGCCGCTCCGCGGACTGCCAATCCGCGGTGGGTCTGGTTCCTTCTTCAACGCGCGGCATGCTTCACCCCAAGACAAATGTGCAACAATCGAAGACACCCGTGTATTTACGCTTGGGCGTCTCTGAGCTACCTATATATCAAACCTTGTCGAGAACCTTGTCGAGCACATTGTCGAGACTCGCGGGCCCGACACCCGACACCCGAAACCTGAAACCTCTGATGGCGGCCCCGGGCCGCGTTGGGAGCCACACCATGACCTCCGTCTTGAGTCACCGCGAACGCGTCCGACTGGCACTCGAGTTTCAGGAGACGGACCGCGTTCCGATCGCCATGGTCTGCAGCGGGATCAATGCGCCCGCGCGGGCGGCGCTGACGGCGTACCTTGCCGCCGAACGCGGCACGACCGTCGAGGCGTTCCTGGCGCCGCTGATCGATATCAAGAACGTTGGCCCGGCGTATGTCGGCCCGCCCTGCGCGCCCGGGTTCGACATGTGGGGCGTGCACCGCAAGGCGGTCAGCTACGGATCGGGCGAATACAACGAGATCGATGTGTACCCGTTGGGAAGCGCGTCAAGCGTCGCGGATGTGAACGCGCACACATGGCCGAGTCCCGACTGGTTCGACGACTCTGTGCTGCCGGCGCGTGTGCGGGACCTGCAGCGCCACGGCGAGTATGGCCTGATGGCCGCGAATGCGAACATCTTTGAGACGTCCTGGTACATGCGCGGGCTGGAGCAGATGATGATGGACTTTGTGCTGGCGCCGGATCTGGCGCATGCGATCCTGCAGAAGGTGGCCGACTTTTACGTGGCGCGGCTCTCGCGCATCCTCGAGGCCGTGCCGGGCGAGATCGACCTGGTGTTCACGGCCGACGATCTCGGCGGCCAGCAAGGGCTGCTTATGTCGCTGGCCATGTGGGAGGCGTTCATCAAACCGCATCACGCCCGGCTCAATGCCCGGATTCACGAACTGGGCGCAAAGGTCATCTACCACAGCGACGGCGCCGTCATGGAGGTTGTGCCGGGCCTGATCGACATGGGCATCGACGTGCTGCAGGCGCTGCAGTTCGACGCGCGCGGCATGGATCCGGTCGCGCTGAAGCAGCAGTACGGCGACCGCCTCTGTTTCGAAGGCGGCATCAGCGTGCAGAGCACGCTGCCGTTCGGTTCCGTCGCCGACGTCGTGCGCGAGGTCGAGGAGCGCATCGCCGTGCTCGGTGCCGGCGGCGGCTACATTCTCGGCCCGTCTCACGCCATTCAGGCCGGCACGCCGCCCGAGAATATCGTGGCCCTGTTCGACACCGCCGGGCGATTCGCGCATGGGAATGCGCGAATCGCCATGGTTGAGGGTTGATGGGGATAAGCGGGGCGCTGGTCTTGACGACACTCCTTCGGGTTGTCATGCTGCCGGGATGGCTGCCCAATTCCTGTTACCAGACCACCTCGTCACGGGCGGGTTGGATCGGCTGTCCGCCAGACGCCGCGATCCCGGCTGGCTCGCCGCGCAGATGGAGCGGGCCGACACGCGTTTCATCCCCGTTTGCGATGGGGACGTTCTCTTCCATGCGACGGATGAGGGCGCGCCCGCGTACCTGACGCCGGAGCACGTCTCCCGCCTGGCGGGGACGGTTATCTTCCTGGGGCAGGCGGAGGATAGGGCCTATTTCGCGATCGGGCTGCCTGCGAAGGACGCGTTGCCGCCCGGGCTCGGCCGGTTCGAGGGGCTGCGGCAGGCGGCCGATTCGCTCACCGCGCAGGACTGCGCGCTGCTCGCGCTGGCGAAATCGATGGTGGAGTGGCACGGCCGCCACCGGTTCTGCGGCGACTGCGGCAGTCCGACCGAGAGCCGGGAAGCCGGGCACGTGCGCGTCTGCACCCGCACGGGGTGCGGGCTGGAGCATTTTCCACGGACGGATCCGGCCGTCATTGTCCTCGTCGGCTCGGGCGACCGCTGTCTGCTGGGGCGCAAGCGCGGCTGGGCGGCGGGCATGCACTCGGCAATCGCCGGGTTCGTCGAGCCGGGCGAGAGCCTGGAGCAGGCGGTCGAGCGCGAGGTGATGGAGGAGACCGGAGTCCGCGTCGAGGATATCCGCTACCGGGCGTCGCAGCCGTGGCCGTTTCCCCGCTCGCTGATGCTGGGCTTCTTCGCCCGTGCCGCGAACGATGCCGTCCGCCTCGACGAAGACGAACTGGAGACCGCCCGCTGGTTCACGCGCGCTGAGATCCGGGACGGACTGCGGGACGGGACGTTCAAGCTGCCGTCGAACATTTCCATTGCGCGCCGGCTGATCCGCGACTGGTTCGACCAGGGCCAGCTTGGGCCGCTGGCGACGCACTGCGCGAGTCTCGCGTTGACGACATGAAACGGCGGCTGGCGCCCAGTATCGGCCTGCTCGACCCCGAATTCCTGCGTGCCGCAGAGGCGAGCAGGGAACAGGTGAAGGACAGCCGCACAAGACCCTTCCCCCAGTGGGCGCGCGCCGAAATCTACCGGCACTATCTGACCGAGATCCGCAAGCACAGTAAGACCGTGCCCGTCTCTCTCTCCACGGAGAGTTGGAGCATGTGGCGCGGGATGGGCAAGCTGCTCGACTGCACGGCAACGAACTACGTTTGCGGATGCGGCCCGCAGGCGACGCCCGGCGTCAAACGGCTCACCTGCCACCCCTTCCGCGTCGCCGTCGCCAACAGCGCGGGCATCCCGGGCGTGGCATAGCTACACCCCGCCACTCATCTGCCGATACTTCAGCGCCGTCACCTGCCGGTACTTCTTGAAGGCTTTGGAGAAATAGTAGGGGTCGTCGATACCCACGCGTCTGCCGACTTGGGCGACTCGTAATGTCGTCGTCGCGAGCAGCGTTGAGGCGTGCTCCATCTTCTGCTTCATGATCCATTGGCCCGGTGAGATCCCGAGATAGCGCCTGAAGAGCCGCGAGACCGTGGACGGGCTGCAGTGCGCGATGTCCGCGAGTGACGCGATCGCGACGGGTTCGTGCAGGTGGGCCGGGACGTGGGACATCATCCGCTTCAGATTGGCGGGCAGGCAGCCGTACGGCGCGGCAAGCGTGCCGGCGACATCCTCCAGCTCGTCCAGCAGCACGCCCGCCAGCGCGCGGGCCGACGCCTCGTTGCGCGTCGGCCGGCGGAACCAGGCGACAATGTAATCCGTCAGGTGTTGCAGAGACTCCGCGTGTTCCAGCCGGCCGGAGAGCACAGTCTCAAAGCCGGGAAGTGCGGCGTCGCCGTGGAACCGATACCAGGGCTTACGGTCTTCGGGAGTATGCTGCACGCGGAACCGGACGTCCACTCCCCGGCGATGATCCGGGACGACATGCACGCCGCCCAGATACCAATCGACACCCGCGTCTGCCACGTAGCGAATATGATGTCTCCACGGCATGAAAAGGAAATCGCCGGCGGTCAACACGTGCTTGTCGCCGTTCACCGTGACGGTCCCGCGCCCGCCGCGACACCACAGCAACATCCGGCTGCGGACCTCCGGGAACTCGATCCGGGTGCCGGGCGGAAACTGGGCATCGTTCGCCCACAGAATGATCGCGTTCGGGGCATGCGTATGCAGCGCCATGGTTTGCCTCCCTTATCCGCCCGTATGACCTGAAAAAAACAATGCCATACCTGTCAACCCCGCCATTTGACATGATAATACAAATTTGAGCGAAACGTCGATTGTTACCTGCATCTTGCGCGTCATACTCAACAGACGGGCCTGTTCGTGGATCCGCGTGTTCCGCGGACGCGGCGCGCGGGATCCGCCTTCGCTCAGACAGCTACGGCGGGCAGGCGGCTTGCCCTCCACGTCAGATCCGGTTGGGGCCGAGCCGTCTTCTGGAGGGCGTCCTGAGTCTGTCTCAAAACCCGAGTCGTACGGTGCCACACGCCTTACGGCGTCAACTACAAACGCCACATCTGGTGGTTTCAGCCGTTTGTAGTCAAGCCAGTAAGGGCTGTTCCCGGGTTTTGAGACAGTCTCTCCTCGCGCGCCGTTTATTCGGACGCGTCGTTGGCCCACAGGCCCCGTGATTGGGTCATTCATCGGGAGGCCATTCAGCATGAGCGCAGAACTGTCATCCAAGCACCGGGTTCTCATGACGTTTGCCCATCAGGAGGCGGACCGTGTGCCCGTGGACTACTCGGCGAACCCGGGCATCGACGCGCGTCTCAAAGAGCATTTCGGCCTGGCCGGGAACGATGATGAGGGGCTGCGGCAAGCGCTCGGCGTGGACTTCCGTTCGGTGCGTGCGCGTTATGGCGGGCCCAGGCTTCACGAAGACATTCCGGAACGCGGTGTACACGTGGATATCTGGGGCATTCATCGCAGGAAGGTTGGGCACGGCACGGGGTACTATTGGGACTACTGCGATTTTCCGCTGCGCCATGCCACGGAAGAGGAAGTGGCCGAATGGCCCATGCCCTCGCCGGACGACTACGACTATTCGCAGGTGGCGGAGGCTTGTGCGCGCCATTCGCCATACGCGGTGGGCGTGGGCGGGGCGGGCCTGGGTGACATCATCAACAGCAACGGGTTTCTCCGGGGGATGGAGCAGACGCTGGTTGACCTCATTACGGACGACCCGGCGGGGCTATTGCTGGCCCGCCGGCGGACGGCGATCAACGTGGAGATCGTTCGCCGGACACTGGAGGCGGCCCAAGGCGGAGTTGATTTCCTCCAGATGGGTGAGGATCTCGGCACGCAGATTGCGCCGACGATCAGCCTGGATCTGTACCGTAAGCACCTGCGCCCTTTTCATCAGGAGATTGTCGATCTGGCCAAGAGCTTCGATCTACCCGTGATGATCCACTGCTGCGGCTCGAGCAGTTGGGCGTTCGAGGATTTCATCGAGATGGGCATCAACGCAGTCGATACGCTCCAGCCCGAGGCGGCGAACATGGCGCCGGCTCATCTGAAGAAGACGTTTGGCGGACGCTTGGCCTTCCACGGCTGCATCTCCACGGGCGGCCCGCTCGCCTTCGGCACGGTGGACGATGTCGTGTGCGACTGCCGGCAGACGCTGGCGATCATGATGCCCGGCGGCGGGTACTGCTTCTCGCCCACCCACGCCATCCAGGACAACTCGCCGACCGAGAACGTGCTGGCCATGTACGCCGCCGCACGCGAATGGGGGCGGTACTGAATGCGGCCCGGCCCCTATCGTTTGACGCGGGCATTCCCGGCCCAGACGCTCCAGATCTGTTCCTCGTCGGCGGGCTGGGCGTAGTCGGTGAGGAACGTCGTGGCGAGCGCACCGCTGGCCCAGCCGAACTGGACCCATTTCTCGGGTTCCCACCCCTTGAGCACGGCGTAGAGCATGCCGCCGACGAACCCGTCCCCGCCCCCGATCCGGTCCAGGACCGTGATTTCGCGCGGTTCGACGACATGGAAGTCGTCGCCGGCGGCCATGACGGCGCCCCACAGGTGCGCGTTGACGCTGATGACTTCGCGCAGGGTCGTGGCGAAGACGGCCGCATTGGGGTAAGCGGCTTTCGCGTTCTTGATCAGCCCCTTGAACCCTTCGATCTGGGCGGCCAGGTCCTTGCCGCCCGCCTCGGGTCCTTCGATGCCGAGGCAGAGCTGGAAGTCCTCTTCGTTGCCGACGAGGATATCGGCGACACCCGCGATTTCGGCGAAGCAGTCGTGCAGTTCCTTCTCGCGGCCCTTCCAGAACGAGGCCCGGTAGTTCAAGTCGAACGAAACGCGGGTCCCGTGCTTCTTGGCCGCGCGCGCCAGCTCGAGACAGAACGTGCTCGTTTCCGGGGAGAGTGCGCCGATCAGGCCGGAGACGTGGATGATCTGGACGCCTTCTTTCCCGAAGATCCGGTCCAGATCGAAATCCTTCACGTTCAGCGTACGGCCGACTTCGCCGGCGCGGTCGTTGTGCACCCGCGGCCCGCGCGAGCCGACGCCCGAGTCCGCGATGTTGAACTGGTGGCGATAGCCCCAGGGGCCGCCCTGCGGCACATCTTTGCCTTCGTAGGCCATGTGCCGGTTGCCGAGGTTGTCCTTGATCATTCGGGCGATCGGGCTGTCCTTCACAAACGTGGTCAGCACTTTCACCGGCAGCCCGAGGTACGACGAGATGCTCGCCACGTTGGTCTCGGCGCTTGTGACCTGCATGAGGAAGCGGTGGCTGGAATGCACCGGCTGGCCGCTCTCCGGCGTGATGCGGATCCCCATGCTGGTCGGGACCAGCAGCGCCCACTCACAGTCCTTGCGGAAATCGATCTTCATGCTGCGCCGCTCCTTTCCTGTTTGGTTCTGCGTGCCGACGAATACCGGACCCGCAGTATACCCGCCTGCCGCGCCGTGTGCAACCACAGGCTTGCGGCCGCCTGGCGTTGCGCCAGGGCCGGTCCTGCCGCCCACTCGCCCCGGCCCCGGGGCCGGCCGATTCCGGGATTGCCGAACCCGGCGTCGGGCGCTACACTGCCTGCGCCCGCGGACGCCCGCACGCCAACACGCGCCCGGAAAGGAGACGCTGCCGATGAGCGAGGAGGGGACCAGACAGTTCGCCGTGGATGCCACCGTCGCCGAGGGCGAGCGCAACCGAATTGACGAGGTCGTTCTGTTCACCGATCAGGTGTACGTGAAGCGCCGGGCCGAACTCGAGGCCAAGGCAGGGCTGAACCGTTTTTTCGTCGAGGTGAAAGCGTTTGCGGTCGACGCTGACTCCGCGCAGGCCGCGGTGCGCGGTGAAGGCGAGATCCTCAGCGTGCAGTACCGCCAACTGCCCGTCAAGGACGCGCCCCAGGAAGACGTCCGGGCGTTGACCGACAGGAAGCGCGAACTCGCGCGCCGGCGCCGTGCGCTGGAGGACCAGAAGAGCGTGCTGCTCAAGAAGACGCAGTTCCTCGATTCGCTCGTCAACTTCGCGGAAAGCGAGTTGCCCAGGAAGGTGAAAACGGATTTTCCGAAAGCGGCGGACCTGGACGGGACGCTCAAGTTCCTCGACGCGAACTACCGGGAACAGAGCGATGCGATCCGCGCGCTCGACCACCAGCTCGAAGATCTGGACCGCGATATCCAGGTGCTGGAGCGCCAGCTCAAGCAGCGCCGGCAGCCGCAGGAGGAGACCCGGAAAGGAATCGAGATCGTCTTTCGGTCTGCCGGGGACCAGACACTTCTGGCCGAACCCACGTACGTCGCGCGGCACGCGACCTGGGAACCGGTATATCGGGTCGACGTGCCGGAGGATCTGACCTCCGTGGCGATGAGCTTGTTCGCCCGAATCCGGCAGAAGACGGGCGAGGACTGGGCCGGCGTCAAGCTGGCGGTCTCCAATGCCGTGCCGGTCAAGGGTGTGGCGCTGCCGGACCTGCAGAGCTGGCGGGTTGACATCGGGCGGCGCCCGGTCCCTATGGCCAAGGCTGCGTTTCGCGGGGCGGTCGCGCTGGAGGAGGCTGCCGTGCTGTCCGATGTCGACGAGGCGCTCGAGTTGGCCGCGCCGCCGGCCGCGATGGCCGCGGCGGCCGCGCCGGAGCCGCCGCAGGCCGCTTTCACGCAGGCGGTCGGGAAGGAACTGCCGCTGACGTTCGAGTACGAGCTGCCGCAACGGCTTCGGGTCGATTCCGGCGAAGACGAATCGATCCTGCCCATGTACACCAAGGAGCTGCCGGGCGAGTTTTTCGACTTCGCCGTGCCGAAGCAGGACCCGCTCACCTATTTGGTCTGCCGCGCGGCGCCGGACCAGGAGCTGCTCGCGGGCACGTTGAACGTCTACTTCGCCGGCCGGTTCGTCGGGGCAACCACGCTCGCCCCGACGAAGGCGGGGGAAGCGTTCAGGTTGAACCTGGGCGCCGACCGCGCCGTCAAGGTGCGGCGCGAGAAGGTGACCGACAAGGCGGCCGAGACTTTCTTCGGCAAGGTGGAGCGGCACACGGTTGCCCGCGAGCTGGCGTTCAAGATTGTGGTGGAGAACGTCCGCAAGAAGCCCGTTCGCGTTTGCCTGCTTGATGCGATACCGGTCTCGAAGACCGACCGGGTCCAGATCAAGGGTGTCGAACTCGACCCGCCGCCCGGCACCAAGGATTATGAGAGCCGGGAGGGCGTCATGCTCTGGGACCTGCAGCTGGAGGCGGGCCAGACGCGGGAAATCGGCATCCGATTTCATGTGAAGCACCCGCGGGACAATCCGCCCTGGGGCCTCGACTGAACGCGTCAGGTCACGACGCGCACAATCCCGAGATACTCGATCTGTGGGACGCTGAACGCGACGTAGTCGCCGTCCTGCTTGAACGCGATCTCCGTCCCCGCCGGCTCGAGGCGCACCTGCTTCACGCCCGCGGCTTTAACTTGGCACGCGATCTGCGTGATGGGGTGGACGCTCTCGATGGCCGGGATCGCCTCGCGCGCGCCCTGGTGCCCCACCTGGTAGTGGATCAGGTTCAGGAGCAGGTCGCCGTTCGCGGCGCGCATCAGATTCGTTTCGACGATCCCCGAGATGTCCGCCCGGCAGGGCGGGGCCGGGTCCACGTGCTTGAACACGGCCTCGACGAACTGCCGCAGCCAGTGGTGGTTGTAGCGCCAGTACGCCTCGAAGATCGAGGCGGCGATGTAGACGGCCTTGCCCTTGCCGTACGTGTTGAGGGTCGCGAACGGGTAGGGCGACGGCTCGTCGTTGGCCGGCGGGCATTGCGGGTTGCGGAACGCGTGGTCCGGGGTGCATTCGGTCTGAGGATAGTAGTAGCGGGCCAGCCTGTCAGCCCCCTTGCAGAACACCTTGTAGCTCTTCGCCCGGCACTGCAGCGGCAGGTCGTCCATCGCGCCCGCCAGAGCGGGCTCCGGCTTGAAGTGGCTGACGCTGAAGACGGACGGGTCGATGAAGTCGATGCCCAGCACCTCCTGCAGGTGGAACCGGCCGCCCTCGATCAGGGAACTGCCCGCCGCGACCAGCGTGCCGCCCTTCTTCACCCATTGCTCCAGCTTCGGAAAGACGGCCGGATCGAAGCTGCACGGCTCCGTCAGCACGGCGATCTTGTAGGCATCCAGCTTGTCGATATCGAGTGCGCTCAGGATGTCGAACTGTACGTGGCTCTCCAACAGCGCCTTGTGCGCGCCCTGCATCGCGGGGCCCTCCGCCACGTCGGCCGGATAGTCGTAGCGGGCGACCGGCGCGAGGATGGCCGCGTGCTTCACGCTCTCGGCGCCCGCCAGGATCGCTTCCCGCGCCTCGACGAACCCGAACGATTTGTTGAACATGTCGTACACAGCCGGCTGGAGCGTGCCGTCCACATTCACCTGGTCGCCGCTGGTCGCCGCGCAGCCGTTCCCGATCATGGCGGCGAACTCGGTGGTCATCTGCGCGGTCGGCTTCAGCGAGAGATCGCCCCAACCCTGATAGAAGCGGACGGACATCACCTGGACGGGCATATCCAGAGTCCGAACGGCGCGGCAGGCGAAGCTGTGCGACAGGTAGTTCGATTTCGGCTGGCTCTCCCACACGCCGAAATCGTTGCAGTCCGAAAACGACCTCGGACTGTAGAGATGCCCGCCGCGGTTCGTCACGATCTTCAACTCGGGATTGTGCGTGTTGATGATGTGGCGCAGTTCCTTCAGAAAGCGCGCGGTCGAGTTGTAGTCGAACGCGTCCTGCTCGATGCCCGGCACCGACTCGGTCAACTCCTTGCCGTGCAGCACGGCGAATTTCTCCTTGCACCACCGGCAGAAGCATCGGCCCGAGAGCGGAATGTCGATGAAGAACCCGTCGACCGGGTAGTCCCGCGCGATCTCTTCGCACTGCGGCAGGGCAAGCTCTTCGCGGTACGGGGTGTTGATGCAGACCCGGGCCCAAGGCCCGTTGACGGGCGGGTGCGTGCCGTCCGCGGCCACCTTGCGCCAGTGCGGATAATGATCGTAGGCCCACTTGTCCGTGCTCAGCGAGTAGTACGCGAGCGTCCGGATCCCGTGCTTTCGGCATTCTTCCGCCGCTTCGCGCAGGAAATCGTTCGGCAGGCCCGTGTGCTTGTGCCCGACCCGTGTGTCGTAGAAGGAGTTCCCGAAATGGCACTTGGCGAACAGCGCCACCATGTTGATCTTGCCGTGCACGAGATGCTTCACGAACGCCTTCGCGTCGAAGTTCGTGATGGCATTCTTCGGGAACTCCGGCATGTGGAAGTCCATGTGAACCTGCCGGATGTGGGAATAGAACCCGTTGCTGTCTTTCTTCACGCGCGAATCCTCCTTCACTCGCCCGCCATGGGCGCGATTTCTCCGTAGTATGTCCCCGGTCGTGCCCGAACGGCAATGCAGCATTGCACCCTTCTTGTGTGCAATTCTCGCATCGGCGGCCGCCGAATACCGGTATGTTGCGCAGGATATCCCAGTGCATGCGCAGGGTGTGCAAGAACCGGTCGGCGCGACGCGGTATACTGGCCCTGCAGCCCGCGCACGAGGGGGCCCACGTGCGGACCTGGCCGGAGCAGGCCCCGTCGCGCGAGAAAGGATCAACGATGAAGCGTATCGAGCTGGTTGGGCAGATGATCACATGCACGAATTATGCCACGAGCAGGCTGTTCGACTTCTCGCCGGAACAGATCCGGGCGGGCGCCGAACATTTCCTGGCCTGCGGGATCAGCAGGATCGAAATTCCGAAAGGCGTACTGGACCCGGCGAACCGGGCCCGGGAAACCGGCGTGGCCCGCGAGACCGTTGCGCGAACCGTCGCGGGCATCCCCGCGGAGACCCGGGTGATTGCCTCCTATATGAGTGGCCCCTCCATCGATGACGTTCCGGGCGGCGTCGCGCGTTTGAAACGGGAATTCGACGCCTTTCTCGAATTCTTCCCGCATTTCAACTACACCATGCTGCATCCGCACAAGAAGGAACTGACGCCTGATCAGGTGGCGAGACTGGTGGACGGCTATGCCGAGTTCGCGGCATACGCAAGACGCGCCACGCGCACGTTCCAGGTCTGCTACCACAACCACTTCGATACCTCCAGCGAGACCGCCGACCAGGTCTGCGCCTATCTGGACGCTATCCGCAAGGTGAACCATCCGGGCTTGCGCTGGGGCCCGGACACGGGGCACTGCCACGGCATGCGGGAAGCCTACCTCGACGTGTTTCGGGAAAACGCCGACTTGATCGGCGACTACTTCCATATCAAGGCCAGAGTGCCTGCCTTTGACAAACTCCACGGCGACGGTCAGTACCGCGCCGACAGAGACATCTGGGGCAATGCGGCCGAGATCGGCAGGGGCCTGTACGGCGGGTTCGTGAACGCGGCGGACCCGGAAATCGAGACGCCGTTCAGGGACGTGTTCGAGATCATCCGGAACAAACCCACGGGCGAGAATGGGGATACGGTCTACGGGGCGATGGAGATCGACATTCCGCGGCAGCATCCCCGGCTGGAGGTGTTGTGCACCGTGCTCTACATGAAGAACGTGCACGGCATCACCCCGGCGCTCGATTACGACTACGCCCAAATCGTCGATAACGTGTTCGAGCCGGTCCGCCGTTGCGACCCCGTTCTTCTGCCTGCGGGATAGGCGACTCTACACCACGCCCATCCCTTTGAGCGCGGCGAGGCTGCGGCGCGGCTTGTCGAACCCGAGCCCGTCCTTGTGGCCCTCTTCAACCACGAACCATTCGGGCTGATGCAGCTCGCGGCAGAGCCGGAAGATTGCGGGCCAATCGGCCTCGCCTTCGCCGATCACCGAATCCGGGCCGCCGCCGTAGTCGCGCAGGTGCAGGGAACGCGCGCGGCCGGGGAACTTTTTGAGGAGTGCGATCGGGTCTCCGCCTCCGGCCACGCAATTCGCGATATCCAACTGCATCACGACCTCAAGCTTCGTGTTTTCGAACAGGATCTCCCAGGCGGTCTTGCCCTCGAATATTCCGAAATCGAAGCCGTGCGCGTGGTAGCCGGTGCGCATTCCGTGCGGCCTGAGCTTGTCCGCCACGTCGTTCAGGATGTCGGCCAGTTCGAGTGTCGAATCCCGTGCGCTCATCCGTTCCTTGTCGGCCGCCACGATCAGGTACGGATTCCCGAGCGTCTGGTTCAGCTCGATCGTACGCGCCAGACACTCGCCCTGCAGGGCGGCGGTCTTCACATGCATCCCGCAGCATGTCAGGCCGTTCTCGTCCAGCATCTGCCGGATCTCCGGGCCGCTTCGGCCCTGCCACTCCGTGGCCTGTCCGCCGTATCCCCAGGGCTCGACGCCCGCGTAGCCCATATCGGCGACGGCCTTCAACGTCGCCGCCAGGTCCTTCCTGCACTCACCCGAGACGGAGCAGAGCTGCAAGCCGACCGGGGTCTTCTTCTGTGTCTCTGTCATGGTCTTCCTCCTTGTGTCAGGATCAAACGGCCGCCACGGCCGGCTGTTCGAGTTTCAACGCGGTGGATACGGATGATTCCGCGATTTCCTCCGCCGTCACCTCGCGATTGAGCGTGTTTGACAAGTAGATCCCTTCCGAGATGAGCATGGTGTTCAGAGCCAGTTCCGCGGTGGGCAGCAGCGGCACACGGCCCTGCCGCGCGGCAATCCAGTGCTGCTGCGGTGAGTCGTAGGCGTCCGCATCGCCCCGCACGAGCTGACGGCGCCGGTGAAAGCTGTCCGGCTCCGGCGCCGCATTCACGGACACGTCGCCGACGTTGTAGAACAGCCCGAAAGGCGCCAGGCGCATGCCCGCCTTCTCGCCGACCACGTAGGAGCCCGCGAACGCATCCAGATGGATGGCCCAGGACTCGATGATGTCCAGCGTCACGTCGTTCTCGAACCGGACAAGGCCCATCCCCAGTTCCTCAACGTCGTACCGGCTCGTTCGGCGGCGTTCGTCGTCCAGCTCCGTTCGTTGATAGGTCTTTCCCGAGACGCGCAAGACCTTCGGATTGTCCATGAGATAAAGCATCTCGGCGATGTGATAGACGCCCATGTCGAAGATGGCGCCGCCGCCGGCCATCTTCTTCTGCACGAAGTTGGCCGTTCCGTAGCCGTCGACGTACGGCCGGCCCCGGCGTCGGTGCCCCGTCGACCGCGCGTGATAGATCGGCCCCAGCACGCCCTGATCGATCAGGTAACGGGCCGCCCTCGTCTCTTTGCGGTACAGACTGCCCAGTTGGACGGCGAGCTGCAGCCCGGCCCGGCGCGCCGCCTCCGCCATCGCGAGCCCGTCGCAGTAGGCGCCCGCGATCGGCTTTTCGCAGTAGACGTGCTTGCCGGCCGCCAGCGCCGCCAGCGTCACCGGCATGTGCAGGTTGTTGTGCAGGCAGACGTCGACGGCCTCGATGTCGTCCCGCGCGAGCAGGTCCCGGAAATCCGCGTAGACGTGCGCAACGCCGAATTGGCTCGCAACGCGCCGCGCTTCCGTTTCGTCAATGTCGGCGATCGCCACCAGCTCCGCCGCCGGTATCCCGGCGTAGTTCCGCACGTGCATCTTTCCGATCTGACCGACCCCGATACAACCGACCCGGATCTTTCGGTCCGTGCTCATCGTCTTTCTCCCCTGCCAGCCGTCGCCCGGGCCCGTTTCTGGAATGTGTAATCGTTCCATCCAGGCGCGCGCTGACGATTTGCCTGACTGCCTAAAAATATCGGCAGAAGAGGCATTCCGGAATGTCGGATAGTTGCTTGGTGATGTAATATGTTGTCGTTTCGGGGCTTCCGGTCTTGCCTATCTGCCGTTGCAAGCGGGTATGCGAACGCGCGGACGGATTCGCGCGGCGTCCGCCTATGCTGGGACAGGAGACGGGAAGGTCGGCGAAGCGGGAGGTGCACGCGATGCAGAAGCTGCAAATCGGCGGCAACGGCCGCCACCTGGCGAAGGCGGACGGCACGCCGTTCATCTGGATCGGCGACACGTTGTGGCGCTGGGAGCTGTACACGGATGAAGAACTCGATGAGTACGTCGCGAAGCGGGCGGCCCAGGGTTTCACGATCGTGCAGATTCGACTGCTCAGCGAGAAGGCGGCGAACGGCGTGCCGTTTCTCGGCGCGGAAGGGATGGCGACGCCATACATGAAGGGGCCTCCCGGCGGCCGGCCTTTCGATATGAGCAAGCTGCAGCCAAACGAGGCGTACTGGGCTCGTGTCGACCGGTTCCTGGCGAAGCTTGCGGCGGCGGGTCTGTACGCGGCGCCGGTCATCACGTGGGGCCAACCCCACGAGTTGCGCTATGCCTCCGCGCAGGCGCTCCACGCATTGGCGCGTTATGTGGGGCAACGCTATCGCGATTTCGACGGGCTGGTCTGGCTGACGCTGGGCGAGGCGACGCACCCGGGCTCGCCCAAGGAGACGGTGATGGCGGCGGTCAACGGGCTGCGCGAGGGAGACACGGGCGGCAAGCTGTTGAGCCTCCACGCGAACAATCGGATGACCACTGCGGCGCGGTACTGGGACGAGTTGGATTTCCATACCTGGCAGACCAGCCAGTGGTGCGCGCCGCGCTACCTGCCGAGCGACGACTGGCAATCGGAATCGACGTGCGGGACCTGGGCCGTTTGGGAAGCGCTCGCCGCGGACTGCGCGCGTACGCCGCCGAAGCCGGTGCTCGATGCCGAGGCGTGGTACGAAGACGCACCGCTCGATCCGGTCCCGCGCTATCCGTCGTATACCTCGCACTTCGGCGTGTTCGGCCAGGGCCACGGTTCTCAGGCCTATCACGTCCGGCGTCGAGCCTATTTCACCGTCTTCGGCGGCGCGTGCGGCCACACGTACGGGGCGGAGCCGGTCTGGACGCACGGCCGGCTGTTTCTGAAGGACTTGCAGGCACCCGGCAACGCCCAAACCGTTACCTGGCGCGCGGGTCTCGAATTCCCGGGCGGCCGGCAGATGGGGCACATGCGCAAGCTGCTCGAGTCGCATGCCTTTGACCGGCTCGTGCCGGACCCGTCGCTGATCCGCGTCGGCCAGTCGGACGAGTACGACTCGCACGTGCAGACGGCGCGCGCCTCCGACGGCAGCTATGCCTATGCCTACGTCGCGGACGGCCATCCGATCGGGCTCGACACGACCAAGCTGGCCGACTCGGTCCGGTCGGCCGGATGGTTCAACCCCCGTACGGGCGAAACCACCGACATCGGCCCGTTCGAACGCGGGGAACGGACCCGATTCGACCCGCCCGGCTCGCCCGGCATCGACAACGACTGGGTGCTGGTGCTGGACGGGTAGGGCGTCCGTCACGGAATGACGTGTCCGCCTTTCCGTCGGAAGGTGCGGGGCGAGACCCCGACCCGCCGCCGGAACGCGCGAGAGAAATAGAGCGGATCGCTGAACCCGCACGCCTCCGCCGTCTGCGCCACCGTGCGGCGCTGGCGGCCGCGGCAAGAGCCGCCCATGGCGCGCCATAGCCTGAAAGGCGACGGCGGCCCGGCTCTTCCTCCCGGGGCACGGCGTGCCGCCGGGGGTAGCCGGGCCTTCGGCCCGGGGGAAGCGGCGAGACGCCGCTTCTACTTTCGAGCCGCGCCTCACCCCAAGCCGAGAAGCTCGCGCAACCGGCCGGCGTCCACCTCGCTGACGGGCGTGTCGGCCTCGCACGCCAGATACGCCGCCGTACCCGCCGCCTCGCCCGTCTGGTTGCAGTTCACCATCACGCGCACGGCGCCGTAGGCGCCGCGATCGGCGTCCATAAGCCGGCCGGCCACCAGGACATTGTCCGCGTCCTTGGGCACCAGGCTGCGGTAAGGGATCTGGTAGAACGTGGGGCTCTCGCCGCGCGGCTCGCGCCAGAGGCCCTTCTCCGGCGGGCGGCCGGGCACGGCGTAGACCTCGGTCCCGTCCAGATACCGGAACGTCAGGCCCGGCCGGTCGGAATGGTGGACGTCGACACGGTAGCTGCCGTTCGCGATCGCGTCCGGGAACCTGACCCCTTCCAGGACTTCCTTTTCCGTGAGTCGATGCAGGCAGTCGGCGTGCCGGGTCTCGCGTACTCCGATATGAGCGGGAAGCGCGAGCATGGCAACGGCATCGCCGCCCTCGAAACGCGCACGAACGATGTCGCGGATGGCGCGCGCCTGGCGACGGCCCTCCATCTCGGCATGGGTCAGCCGATCCGCGTCGCTGCAGTCGGCGTGGGAAACCCGCGTGCCCGCGATCATACGGGCGCCGCGCACGCCGGGCACCCCCGCGCCCCACAGGAACCCGCGCGGCAGCGCGTCCGGGTGTTTCTCGTCGAACACGGCCTGTGCCAGGTTGAACTCGGCGTGCTTCGCGGCCACCTGGTCTAGCCCGGCCAGCACGACGCACGTTGTGGGCGGCTGGAGATCGGCGAGCTGTCGGAACGAGAGGCCGGCCCGCGCGAGCAGATCGCCGTTGCCGCTGGCGTCGATGAAGACGCGTGCCTTGACCGCGCGGCGGCCGGAGGCATCCTCGATGATCGCGTGCGTTACCCGCGCGCCGTCCGTGAGCGGCTGCACGAAACGCGCATGCAGGAACGGGCGAATCCGCGCGTGTTCCCGGACAAGATCGTCCAGCAGCACGGTCAACTCCGCGCTGTTGAACGTGAACCCCCTGCCCGGATCGGGCCTGTGCTCGGTGCCGCCGCCGCGGCGGAGAAGCCGCTGCTCGACCTCGCGCGTCAGCCCGCCGATGATCCGGTTTGCGCCCGACGTATCGTACAGAGAATGCCAGACGTTGACCAAACCGGCCGTGGCCGTGCCGCCGAAGAAGCCGTGTTGCTCGATCAGCGCAACAGACGCGCCCAGCCGTGCCGCGCGGACCGCGGCGAAGACGCCTGTGCCGCTTCCGCCCACGATGCAGATGTCGCATTCGTGCGCGACCGGGGTCATCCGTGCGGGTTCGTTGATGGTGTGCATGGTTCTGATTCCTCCGTGCAGGGAGTTCTGCGTAGAAGCGGCGTCTCGCCGCTTCCTCCCGCGGCGGCACACCGTGCCGCCACGGGCAGAAGAGCCGGGACGGCTCTTCTACCTTGGGCGGTCCAAGCCCATATCGAATCTCCATTCAAGACTACGGCGCCTGTAGGCCTTGCATCTATCGCGTGGCATGCTAGAATATCTACAATATGATGCTGAATTCGGCGCTATACGGGTAGAAAGAATGCAACCGGAAGCCTCTCCCGTTGCCCAGACGCTCTCGGTGCTGGGCAGCGTGGCGCACCTGGCGGGCATCTGGACGGTATGGAAGAACGCCGAAGGGCGGCCGGAGTCCGGGGTGTCGCTGGAGCGGGCGTTGCACGGCAGCGCATTCTGTTGCGCGGTGAAGTCGAGGCGCGGGGGGGAAGCGCGTTGTCGGCTCGAGGACAACGTCAAGGCGGCCACACGCGCGCGGCGGCTGCGCCGCCCGTTCACCAAGACCTGTCACGCCGGGGTGACGGAGTTGGTGGTGCCGCTTTTCTATGCCGGCTGTTTTGCCGGGCTGCTGTTTGCCGGGCCGTGGCGGAAGCGGGGGGCGCGTTGTCCGTACGCGGATGCGCGCGCGGCGTTCGGCGCATTGCCGGTCTGCGACGGGCGCGATGTCGCGGCGGTGAAGGGGATCCTCGCGGTGCTGGCCTCTTATCTGGCGAACGCGTGCGAGGCGATTCGGCTGCAGCGGCACGCGGCGTCGGTACGGGACGGCCGCATCGCAAAGGCGCTGCAGGTTATCGAGGGGCATGGGCGCGAACCGGTCCGTGCCAAGGACGTGGCCCGGGCGTGCGGGCTGAGCACATCGCGCTTCGTCCACCTGTTCAAGGACGAGATGAGCCTGCCCTTCAGCACCTACGTCACCCGCTGGCGCGTTGCCCGGGCCAAGATGCTGCTGTCGCACACCGATCTGCGGATCGTCGATATCGCCGCAGAGACCGGGTTCGGGAACCAGAACTACTTCGCGACCGTATTCCGAAAAGCCGCCGGCCTGTCGCCCGGCGCGTTCAGGAAGCGGAACGCGCAGCCGACCGCGCCGTGAGACTACACGAGGTCGTACGCCCCGATCCGGCGAACCCAGATGTTGCGGAACCGCACGGGGTTGCCGTGGTCCTGCAGCGAAATGGGGCCGACCGGCGGATGCGCCTTGTAGCACGGCAGGTCGCCGGTCCCGATAACGGTGGGGCCGAGAATCTGCGTGTGGTTGTGGATCACGATGCCGTTGAACAGGACCGTGATGAACGCGGGCTTCAACAGCTTCGGCCCCTCAAACAGCGGGACCTCCCAGAGGACATCGTAGGTGTTCCATTCGCCCGGCTTCCGGATGCCGTTCACCAGCGGCGGCCACTGGCTGTAGATGGCGCCGACGGTACCATCGGGATAGGTCGGGTTCTCGAAATTGTCGAGTACCTGGATCTCGTACGTGCCCATCATGAACACGCCGCTGTTCCCGCGGCCCTGCCCCTGGCCCTGGACCTCCGCGGGACTGGCGAACTCGAGGTGCAACTGGATGTCGCCGAATTCCTCGCGCGTCACGATCCCGCCGGTCTTCGGGACCACCTCCATGTACCCGTCTTCGACCTTCCAGGTCGGCTCGTCCTGCTTCGAGCCGCGCCAGGCGCTCAGATCCTTGCCGTCAAACAACACGGTCGCGTCGGACGGCGCGGACTGCGCGACCCCCGGCGTCACGATCGGCGGTTGCGGCCGGTCCGGATCGTGCGCGAAATACCCGGTCTGTGGGATGATGTACTTGGGTTTGTCGTCGGGTGCCTTGGTCATGTTCGTTTCCTTCCTCCGTGTTCACGGAAAGTACCCCACGCCGGGTTGCGCCCGCCGCCCAACCTGGAGGGCGCGGTTCCAGAGTCTGTCTCAAGACCTGGGAACAGCCCTTACGGGCTTAACTACAAACGGCTGAAACCACCCAATGAGCCGTTTGTAGTTAACGCCGTAAGGCGTGCGGCAACATGTGGTCCAGGCTTTGAGACAGCCTCTCCACCCGCGCCAAGCACACGCAAGTCTTCCGGCGGAAGCGGCCGGCGTGGAAGCCGGCCCTCCTATACAAGATGGCTCACGAATAGATCAGGCTAGTTCGTCCCCGAAGGGGGGAGCAATGGGAGAAATCCTACATTAGGATGACAAATCTGATGCCGGCGGCCCGGTCTAGCCTCTACCTCGGCCGGTCCACGGCCACCGAGCCGGGGTCGAGTTTGATCACGCGCAGGATGCGGATGCGCGCATCGCCTTGCAGCGCGCGGATCTGCAGGTCGGGGCCGGTGTAGCCTTTGCCCGGGAAATGGGCGTCTTCGAGGATAAAGGTTGCGGTCCTGGACTTTCGGCGGCCACTGCGGTCATCCCGAGGAGAAGGAACACTGCAATTTGGCACATGACGACTCGTTCCATGCTGAGCGTTCGGCCGCTCACGGGCGAGGGAGTCTGATTTCGCCGGTTACGATTCTCTGGAGCGTTTCGGGATAGATCCGATGTTCCTGCTCCAGCACGCGCGCGGCCAGCGTCTCGGGCGTGTCGTCCGGCAGCACAGGCACGCGCCGCTGCGCGAGGATCGGGCCCTTGTCGTATTCGGCGTCCACCACGTGCACGGTCGGGCCGCTCTCCTTCTCGCCGGCGGCCAGGACCGCCTGATGCACGCGGATCCCGTACATGCCCTCGCCCCCGAACTTGGGGAGCAGGGCCGGGTGAATATTCAGAATGGCGCCCGCATAATGCGCGAGTGTTTTGGGGCCGAGCTTCTTCATGTAGCCGGCCAGCACGACCACGTCCACGTTGTGAGCCTGCAACGCGTCCAGAATCGCCTCATCCTCACCTTCCGCTGACCCGTGCGTGGCGCCGCTGATGTGCGCGCAGGGAATGGATTCCTTGCGCGCGCGTTCCAGCGCGCCGGACTTGCTGTTGTTGCTGATCACCAGCGCGGGGACCGCTTGGAGCGTGCCCGCCTTGCATGCGTCGATGATCGACTGCATGTTGCTGCCGTTGTGCGATGCCAGGAATCCCAGGTTCATGATTCATTCCTAACGGATGTGTGAACAAGCGCGTTGCAGGCCGACCGAAGCCTATCACGGGCGAGCGGGCGGGGGGAAGCGCGAAATCCGATTGCGACCTACGGCACCGAGACGCCGAGGCGGTAGACTTTGTGCAGGGCGCCGTTGGAGTCCGTGATGCTGATGGGGCCGCCGTCGCCGGCGGCCTCGGCGCCGACATTGGTCCAAATGGCTTCCACGAGGTTGGTGGTGGCCTCGCACACGTAGCGGCGCGAGACCCTGGACTGGAAGGTGACGGTGAGTTGCTCGCCGTCGCGGGTGAAGGTCTCGATCTCAAACGGCGAACTCTCCAGCGGGCTGGACCCGACGATGTATTCCTGCGTGTTCACCAGCCCGTCGCCGTCGGAGTCGTCGGTGGGCACCCCGTTGGTGTGGTGGCCCCAGTAGAGGGTCTCCCACCAGTTCGGCATGCCGTCGCCGTCGGTATCGTTGGCCTCGTAGATGAGCAGGGCGGCGGAGGCGGTGTTGTCGGCGCTGTTCGTGTCGGTGGCCGAGCCGGTCACGCTGGCGGTGTTGGTGACGGTCGTCTCGGTGGTATCGGGAAAGACTTCGATGCGCAGTTCCACGCCGTTGCCCGCGGGAACGGTGCCGAGCTCGGCGCTGACGCCGTTGAGGTTGGTGGCGATGCCGCCCTGGTCGAGCTGGGCATTCATGAACGCGAGGCCGAGCGGGAGTTCGTCGGCGACCTGCACGCCCGTCGCGGCGTCGGGGCCCTGGTTCGTGACGGTGAGCACGAAGTTGAACGGCTCGCCGCTCTGCCCGAACGGGGTGTCGGCGCTCTTGGTGATGAGCAGGTCGGCCTGCGGGCTGGCGTTGGTGCCGCAGACGCGCCGTTCGAGCAGGTTGCCGGCCGTGTTGTAGCGATAGGTGATCACGCGGCCGCCCCCGTAATCGGCCGCGACGAGCCGGCCGGCGGCGTCGTAGGTGTAGGCGGCCTCGCTGGCCGCCGCGCGGGGCACGGCCACCGCGCACAGGGCCAGCCATGCCGCGGCCAGCGCGGCGGCGGTCGTCTTCACAAATCGGGACGTATTCATTCCATATCTATCCGGAACGCTCGGATCTCGATCTTCTCGTACAGGTTCGCGTGGCCGTCCTGGGCACGGATCGCAGGTGGCTCGTAGGTGATGGGCATGCATTCGAACAGGCGGAACGGAGCCCCGGCTCCGGACGTTGCCGGCGAGGGGGCGGTACCCGTGTGCAGCCACCGCGCGAGTTCGGCCGGGGTCTGGCCCGGGGCCGGCAGAACGGCCGAGGGCCCGAGCAGGTCGGCCGTACGCGCTCCGGGCGCATGGCCCATTTCGCAGATTTTGGCGAGTGTCTTGAGTGTGAAATCGGACAAACCGACGTGCCGATCCATCTGGCCGCGCGTGAGCGGGCCGAACTCGGCCCGGAACGCGCCGTCGGTCCTGGCGCGGATCGCCTCGTTGCGCGCGGGCAGCGCGCCGCAGCCTCCGCTGCCCCCTCCGCCGCCCGCCGCCTGCGCGATGTCGGCGCGCTTGCGGGCGAGGTCCGCCTGTGCGGCCGTTTGCCGGCTGTCGCCGCCGCCCTCGCCGGCGCGGGGCGTCTCAGCCTCCGGGCGGGTCGCGATCCAGACGGCCATCTGGCGGGCGATCGTCGCGGCGTCGGAGTGGATTCTGTCCAGCTTCGCCTCGCGTACGGCGTCGAGGTAGCTGGGGAGCAGCAGGTTGGACAGGTTGGCGATGATGGCGAACTGGACCGCCACGCCCATCATGGAGACGTACGCGCCCGACGGATCGGTGTAGGATGCCGGGTTCTGCCACGCGTATTGGTAAGGGTTGATGTTCTTGGCATTCCACATCTGCGGCCAGACCGGCTCCCGGCTCAGGAACTGGGCGCTGAGCGCGTCGTAGTAGCGGGCGCCCATCTGGTAGAGCCGCCCGTCGGCGTCCTCCTGCCGCACGCCGTATTGCCCGCCGAACGTGAACGGCTGCGGATTGGCGCCCGTGTGTTGGAGCCGTTGCCCGTACGGCGCATAGGCGTAGGCGTCCTGCACACTGCCGCCGCCGTCGGTGAGCGCGAGGGTGGAGCCCGTTCGGTCGAAATGGAAGTAGGAGACGGCGTTTCCGGCCGCCGCATCGATCATGTAGACGAGCCGTCCGTCCGGGGTATAGACGTAATAGCGCTGGACCTGCCCGGCGTTCTCGTCCCGTTCCGCGGCGACCGGCGCGCCGCCGATCGCCGCGTGGCGCAGGAACGCGTTGGTCTGCCCGCCGTCCACGCGCCGGATGAGGCGGCCCAGACCGTCATACTCGAAGGTGGCGCTGCCGGCCGCCCTCAGGCGGCCGAACCCGTCCCATGCGTACGAGCCGCTGGGCGAGTTGGTCATGCGCCCGCGCGCGTCATAGGCGTAGCCGGCGGCCGTGAGTTCCGAGGCATTGCCGAAGGTGAACGTGTTCGTCTCGCCCGCGAGCAGGTCCGCGGGGTCCAGCGGCGCCGTGATCCGGACGCCTCCGACCTGGCCGGCAGCGTCCAGCGTGTACTCCAGGTCCAGGAATCCGCCGGCCTGGATGCGGCTGAGCAGCCCGCTGTCGTCGTAGGACAACGTCGTCGCCACGCCGTTTGTCCGGGCGATTCCCGTCAGCCGTCCGGCAGGATCGTAACTGAACGCGACGCCGTGGCCGGTGAGGTCGTCGGCCACGCCCGCCAGCCGGCCGAGCGAGTCGTAGGCGTAGCTGACCGCGAGCGTCCCGCCGTCATACCGCGCACACTGGAGCCGGCCCGCCGGGTCGTATTCGGCACCGAACGCGACGCCCGCCGCGAGCGAATTCGTGATGCGGCCCTCCGCGTCGTAGTCGAGCGCGATACTCGAACTGCCGACCAGCCGGTTGAGCGGGTCGTAGCTGTACCCCGTCGGTTCCGCGTCGCACACGACGTTCGTCACGTTGCCGCGCGCGTCGTACGTGTTGGTCTGAACCGTGCCGTCGGGATACGCGATCGTGATGAGCCGCCCGAGCGGGTCGTACCCGTATTGCCAGTTGCCCGTGAGCGGGTCCGTCAGCGAGGCCAGGCGGCCTTCCGGCGTGTAGCCGATTGTCCATGGCTGGCCGTTCAGGTCCGTGACGGTCTCGGGCAGGCCGAGCGGCGTATAGGAGATGAAAGCGGTACCCGTCGTCCGGTCGGTCAGGTTCGTGCGCGCGCCGCGCGAGTCGTAACCGAGCTGGACGGTCCGGAACAGATTGTCCGTCATGTTCGTGATCCGCGACATGACGTCACGGCCGAAGGCGGTCGAGCGCCCGAGCGGATCGGCGGCCGACGCGAGCTGCCCCAGCGCGTCGGCACTGAACGACCACACACGCCCCATCGGGTCCTGGACACCCGTGATCAACCCGGCCTCGTCGTGCGACAGGCTCCACTGGTTGCTCTGTGCATCGCTGATCCCCGCCAGTCGGCCGCACGGTTCGTAGGTGTAGTCCTGCCAGTCGCCGTCCGGCCAGGTGACGCGGCTCAAGCGGCCGAGCGCGTCGTACGCGTAGGCGGTCGCCAGGCCGAGCCGGTTGGTGACCTGCACGATCCGGTCCATCTCGTCGTACACATAACAGAAGGCGTTCGATGCCGGGTCCGCGAACTGCGTCAGGTTCCCGTTCGCGTCGTAGGCGAGTGTGACCGTGTTGCTGAGCGGGTCGACGACGGAGAGCAGCCGGTCCATGTCGTCGTAGTCGTAGCTCGTCACGTTGCCGAGCCCGTCCGTCTTCCGAATGAGCCGGTTGAGCGCGTCGTACTCGTACTGGGTTGCCGCCGTCTCGCTGTCCAAGCTGCTCGTGCGCAGCCCGGCGGCGTTGTAGGCGTTGCTCACCACGCCGCCGGCCGGGTTCCGGATCGTGAGCACACGCCCGCTGCCGTCATGCGTGAACGCCCACGCGTCGCCGGCCCGGTCCGTGTAGTTGGTGAGGTTCCCGCAGGTGTCGTAGGCGAAGAACTCGGTGCTGCCCTCGGGGTAGTCGATGCGCGTCATATCGTGGAAGGTGAAGAACACGGAGTCCGACGGCATGACCGGATTGGTGAACGCCTGGCTCACGGCCGAGTAGGCAAAGCGCAGGGCGTGGTTCTGCGCGTTGGTGATGGCGGCGAGCCTGCCGGACGTCCCGTCGTAACCGAAGAGCGTTGTCCGGCCCAGTCGGTCGGTGGCCGAGACGAGCCGCTCGTAGCCGTCCTTCGCGAAGGTGGCCCTCACGCCGGCCGGGTCGGTCACGCTCTTGGGCAGGCTTTCCACGCTGTAATGCTCGTACTGCCATGCCGTCAAATCCGGCTGCTCCACCGTGACGACGGAGGACGTCTCGCTGTAGGAGTAGGCGAACGTATGGCCGAGCGCGTCCTGCTGCGAGACGACGCGAACGGTCGTCACCCCATTCAGGTTCCGTTCGCCGTACGCCTGCGTCCACGGCGCATTGCCGCGCGGCCAGACGCGCTGTTGGATCTTGTTCAACTCGTTGGATTGGTACACAAACGTCGTGGCCTCGCCCGCCGCATTCGTGAAACCGCGCAGCGTCCACGCGTCGCTGTTGTCGGCGCCCTGCTCCTCGTGCATGAAGTGCACCGCCCGGCCGCAGTGGCTCGTCACCGACAACAGGCAGGTCTGGCTGCCGGCCAGGCCGTAGTTGAACGAAAGCGAGCGGCCGAACTCATCGGCGATACTCGTCGGTGCGGTGTCTGTCGGCGCGGCGTACTCGTACAAGAGCCGGTTGTGGTTCCGGTCAAGGATCGCCCGCACCCGCGCCTTGCCGTTGCCGTCGATGTTGCGCTGGAACATGTAGACCCTGCCCCGGGCCGGGTCCTTCAAGTAGAAGTAGGACGCCGTCTGCTTGAGTTCGTACGGGGTCCCCATCGCGTTGTCCGTGTAGGGCGCTTCGCCGGGTTGGAGGAGCCGCCAGGTCGTACTGGGCCACTCGTCAATGAACGCGACGAAATCGCCGTCCGGCAGTTGGACGGTGAACACGGAGAACATGGGATTGCCCCAGTACCACGGGGTCTTGAGCGCTTCGAGTTTCGGGGTCCACCAGAAGCGGCCGGGCAGGTCCGAAGGGGCGGTGTTGTTCAGCGCCGCCAGTTCCGAGCGGTAGATGAGGCCGAAATCGAGCTGCATCGGGCCGCCCAGCCGCAGCAGCGGGATGCGGAAACGGTAGGTGCCGCCGCCCGTGGCGACCGGGTCGCCCGCCAGCAGCGTGGAGCAATACGTGTTGTTGCGGCCCACTTGGCCCAGGGCGGTGCGTGCCGGCAGCCAGGCGGCGCCGGCAGTCAGCGCGAGAAGGAGAGCGGCGGCACCCCGTGCGCGCACAAGCCCCCCCGGCACAGAACGGAATGATGCGGCCCTGGCCATGACCTGTCCAGTGTCGGGGTTTGGCTGCCCGGAGTCAAGACCCAACGGGGCATGCCCGATCCGCGGATCGATCACGTCGCGCTGCGGTGTGCGCGGTAGTGGGCGGGCGAGACGCCGGTCATCTTCTTAAAAGCACGGGAGAAATAGTACGGGTCCTCATAGCCCAGTCGCCGGGCGATGGCCCGGATGCTGTGCGGCCCGCCGAGCAGCAGTTCGGCCGCCTTCTGCATCTTCAGCCGAATGAAATAGTCGATCGGGGCGTAACCGGTCCGCTCTTTGAACCGGCGCGAGAAGTGGAATTTCGACAGCCCGTACCGTTTCGCCAGGTCCTGAACCCGGAACTGCTCGTCGAGGTTGCCGAGCATTTCGCCGATGACGTCGCGCACGTCGAACGTGTTCCGCTCGTGCGGCGCCTCGTGTTTGACCAGGTAGAAGACGTAGGCGAGCAGCTTCTGGAAACAGGACGCCGCGTAGAGCAGATTGCTGTGGCTGAATCCGAGATCGAGCGTGTCGAGCACTTCCGTGAACCAGCCGGCGATCTTGGGATTGGTGCCGACGTGCAGCAGCGGTTTCCGGGCCGAGACGCCGAGTGTCTCGAACAGCGCGCCGCAGCTCTCGCCGCGGAAGTGGGCCCAGTACAGGCTCCAGGGCTCGCGCGCGGATGCGGCGTATTCGTGCGGCGTGCATGCCGGCACGAAGGCCATATCGCCTGCGTGCACGGGCCAGGTTCTGTCTCCGAATCCGACCGTGCCCGTGCCGCCGGTGCAGTACATCAGAATGTTCTCGACATAGTAAGGGACCGTGGTGTCCGGGCGCCGCACGTGGTGGCGCTCGGCCCGGTCGTACTGGCCGGCGCCCGTCACGCGGAACACCGCCAGCAGCCGGCCGTGCGGCAGGTTCGCGAAGACCTCGTCGGGGATCAGCACGACGCGGCGCACGTAGGACGGACCGAGCGGCTGCTTGGCGGCTCTCTTCGTCACGATCGGACTCCCCTCGTTTACCGCCCATTCTAACACGGCGCGTCACGATCGTCCACGGGCGGTACGGATATTGCGTTGCGCGGCTGTCCGTTGTCCGGCCGGACGCGGCGCGCAGCTCGATGCGGTCCTGCTGCTGCCCCAGACCCCTGCCGTCGATCGCGCGGCGATGGACATGCTCGTCCACTGGATCTACGCGCCGTGGCTGAACCCGTTCCGAAAGCGGACGGACTTCTCGGCCTGCATGGACGGTCTGTTCCTGCCACGGCGCCTGCCGTGAGCCTGTCCCCTGTTGGCTCAAAGTCGCTTGTCTCGCGTTTGGCCCGGCCTGGCACCCCTGCAAATCAGGCAAGATAATCCATTACGGTGACGATTGTCCATTGGTGAAGCCGAGGATATTACCCAATAATATCCCTGGGAAGAGCCCGCGTCAGGCCAAGAGACACTGGCCGGCTGATCTTCGCAATATCTTTCTAAGCTTATCGAGCACGGCGGGCACGTACGGAGTGAGAGCTCGAGCGGTTCCGGATCGATTTCCGTCACGCGTCCGCGGTATAGAGACACATCGAAGGAGAACGTTCATGAACAGGCACGTACGGCAGATCGGGTTGGGCACGGCGGCGGCCCTGCTTCTGGCCGCGGCGCAGCCGAGCGCGGCGGCAACGAAGAGCGCCCCGGCGAAGGCGAGCATGAGGACGCGTTCCTCGAACTGGAGCCATTACCATTCCTTTGTGACGGAGCGTCCGCCCCGGGTCGCGCAGCAGTGGGAGAATCTCTCGCCGGAGCAGCGGCGGCTGTTCGAGGACGGGGTTCTGGACGTGACGATCTATGACGGGTGGGAAGGGAACGCCGTCGATCCGGCGGGCGTGCGCGACTGCACCCAAGCGCTGAACCGGGCGATCGAAATCGGGCGCGACTTCGATCTGGTCGTCTATTTTCCCGCGGGCACCTATCTGGTATCGGACATGCTGAACTGCCGGCACACCGCCTATGTCCGCCAGACGCGGCGCGGCGACTGGATCGCGCAGGGATCCAGGCGCCACACCTGCAAGCTGTACGGCGACCGGAAGAGCCGGCCCGTGATCCGGCTCAAGGACGGCGCCGCGCGGTTCGGCGACCCCAAGAACCCGCAGTGCGTGGTGGTGATGTGGAAGCAGGGCGACCCGGAGAACCTGACGGATTATCGCACGGACTATCCCGCGTCGCATTACTACGGCATCATTGACGGCATCACCATTGATTGCGGGCGCAACCCGGGCGCGATCGGGTTGTACTGGAAGGGCGCGCAGGGCGGCATGGTGGTGAACACGAAGATCGTCGCCACGCATGCCTATGCCGGGCTCGAAGGCGGGAGCTGGGCCACGGGCGGCGTGTACGACCTCGAAGTCGAGGGCGGCCGCTACGGGGTGCGGGTCAGTGGGAACCCGCCCTGCTACGTCGGACTGACTCTCAGGAACCAGTCGGAAGCGGCCCTCGCATTCGATGGTGCGGCCGGCAGCATCACCCTCTGCGGGTTCCGGATCGAGAAGGCGGCGGGCCCGGTCCTGAAACTGCCCGGCGACGGGGGGTACCGCAGCAGCGTGCACGGCAACCTGCTGCTGATGGACGGCACGATCGCGCTCTCCGCCGGCGGCACGGCGCTCGACAACGCGGTCGGCAAGAATCTGTACATGGAAAACGTCTATGTGCGCGGCGCAACGGCTGTTCTGCAGAGCGCCGGCGACCCACCCGTTCCGTGCGGAAGCGGCTGGACCCACATTGCCGAGTACCGCTACTGTAACAAGGGCGTGGAATCCGTCGATGGCGGCTGGGGCAAGTTGGTCTGCCCGAGCGACGCGCTGATCGACGGCCAGGTGACGAAGCAGACGGCGCTGAGGGCGAACGCGGCTGCCGCGGCGCCGCCTTCCGATTTGGTCGAGCGGCACTTGTGGGGCAAGCTCCCCGAATACGGCGACGGCGATCCCACGGTGGTGAATGCCGTGCGCGATCTGGGACTGGACAACACGGGCAAGACCAGTGTGCGCGCGGCGCTCCAGGCGGCGATCGACAAGCACGAGAAGATCTTCCTGCCGAAAGGCCGGTACATGCTGGACGGCACCGTCACGCTGCGGGCGAACACCAAACTCTTCAGTGCCTCGCCGAACAACACGGAGTTCGTGACGGACCCGGAGTGGAAGCCGGCCACGGAGACCCCGATTCTCACGACGGAAGATGCGCCGGACGGCACGGCGGTGCTGAGCGGCTTCAAGATCCAATACAACGCGGCGCCCGCGGGCACCTATCACTTCAACGTGCTCACCTGGCGCGTCGGCCGGCGGTCGGTCCTGAAGCAGATCGTCGGGAGCCCCGACTGGATGGACGTCGCCACGACGCCCGGCTACCCGCTGAGCAGCTTCCGGATCCGGGACGGCGGCGGCGGGCGCTGGTACTCCTGTATTCACGAGCACAAGGGCGAGACGAAGGATCCCGACTACCACATCCTGGCGATCGAGAACACGTGCGAGCCGCTCACGCTCTATCACTACGGCGGGATCCACTCGCAGGGCGGTGCGCAGACGTTGCTGCGTAACGCGCGCAACATACGGTTCATCGGCTACAACCTCGAGCCGGCCGGCAACGACATCTACCACGCGATCGACTCGAAGAACATCGGGTTCTACGGGTTCGGGAACCACACGGTGCGCAAACGGGCGCTTGTGCGGCTGACCCACTGCGAAGACGTGCTCTGCGCGATGTTCGCCCAGCCCAAGGACCTGCGCAGCAAGAATACCGGCGCTTACCAGGTGCTGGAGGAGCGCGACGGCGCCAACGGCGGCCGCGGCATCACCGGCGACCGCGTGCTGTGCGTGTTCAAGCGCGGGCAGTTCAAGTACCCGGAGTAGGGGGACCTGCCCGCGAAATCGCGCGAAAGAAGCGCGAAAGGCAGAACTGTCTCTCGCCCGCCCGTGCCCGACGAAGCTATCTGAGCGAAGTCGGGTCGCAGACTCGCTCGAGCGCGCAGAGGTCGCAGAGGATTGCCTGGGCTGCGCTGCTGGCGTTGCGTCGGGTGACGTTTGTTGCGGGAATCGAAAGGATTGCCACGCCGCACGGCTTTCACGGGCCACATAGCGTAGCGAGCGTCGTGGCAATCCGCGATTCCCGCAACGAGCGCCTTCAGAGGGAAGAAGAAAGCGGACGCAGCAACTTTGAGTTGTTTGCGCGCTGGAGCGTCTTCTCCCGGGGGAATGACGCCGTCGCGCAAACAGTTCAAAGTTGCTGCGCCGGCGGCAGAACGGTCCTCTCCTTTTCGCGCACCTTTCGCGCGATTTCGCGGGCAGAAAGGGGCCGGCGAATTCCCAGCAGCTCACGCCGTGGCTTGGCCGAACGACCGGATCGCCTCCGCGCGTTCGCGAACCACTTTGACGCGATCCTGCTCCGGGCCCGCATACTCGATGCTGAAATAGCCCGAGAAGCCGCGCTCTTTGAGGATGCCGAGCAGCTTCGGCATGTCCAGGTTGCCGGTGCCCGGCACGACGTCGATGAACTTGCCTGCGCGGTCGAACGCGCAGTCGCGCATATGGATGCCGAAGATCCGGTCGTAGTAGGTCGCGAGCGCCTCTTCCGGATTCTCGCCGGAATCCAGCAGCCAGCCCACGTCGAGGCACAGCCCGATCCGGTCCGAGGCGGCCGCCAGGATCTCGTCCCGGACCCATTTCGAGCCCTGCTTGTGCTTGCGCCCGTGATTGTGGAGGGCGAGCCTGACGTCGTACTCTTCCGCCAGCCGCTCGACGCCGGCCAGGCTCTCCTTCGTCCCGTCCCACTGCACGTTGCAGGTGATGGCCTGCAGCCCCGCCGCCTTCGCGCACGCGAAGTACTTGCGGTCCTGGGCCTCGTCGCTGCCCAATCCCCATGAGCCGGCCGCGGTCAGCGTGATGCCGGCGTCGCGATACTTGGCGGTTTCCCCGTTCAGGTCCTGCCATTCAAGCGCGTTGAGCTGCGGCGTCCACGCCTCGAGCGCGGTCAGCCCGCAGGCCTTCATCGCCTCGATCGCGCCCTCCGGCGTGTCGCAGGCGATCTTCGTCTTGGACTTTCCACCCCCGAGCGAGTAGCCCTGCACGCCGATGTCGAAGTTGAATCCGTACTTCCTCACGTCTGGTCTCCTTTCCTGCCCTCGCACGTCCACGCAAGTGTACCCGCCGTTGCCGCACGTTCTCTTGGCGATATTGGGCGAAAACTTGCACGATTTCGACGCTGCGCGAAAGGGCATCGGCCGGCCGGCTGAACCCGCGGTGGATGGCCGCCTGTCCGGCCGCGGCCGTTTTCGACAGGCTCAACGTTGGAGGTGAGCGGCGTGATGGCGTACGTCAGGACGCGACCATGCCGACGGACGGATGCCTGTGTACCGCTTGAACACCGTGGCGAAATACTGGCTGGAAGAGAACCCCAGGTCGTAGGCGACTCCCGTGACGGTCACCCCGGGCCCGCGCAGCAACCGCTGCGCCGCGGCGATCTTCTGGCGCAGGACATACTCGCCCAGCGGGATGCCGGTTCGCCGCTTGAAGACCTTCTGGAGCTGGGCCTCGGACAGCCGCGTGTGCCGTGCGAGTTCCGCGATCGTGACGCGGGCGCCGAGATGCGCGGCGATGTAGTCGCGCGTCTGACGCACCGCCCGCGGATCGCTCTCGGTCGCGTGTGCCTGGTCGCATCGCACCAACCCGATCAGGAGGTCGACCAGCAGGTTCCGAATCCGCGTCGCCCGGAACCGGGCGGAACCGGGCGCCAAGCGGAGGATGGTGTCGAAGGCGCGCTTCGGGCCCGGCCCCAGCGCGAACAGGCGCTCGGTCAGCCCGCGGAGGCTGTTCCTGAGCGCGTCCGACTCGCGAACGGGCAGGTCGAAGAACGGCTCACGCGGCTTGCCCAGGTCGAAGATCACGTAGTAGAACAGCGATCTCTCGCGCGTCCCGCCCAGCCCGTGCCGTTCGCGCGGGAGGATGACGAGCCCGTCGCCGCCGTGCAGCGCGTATTCCGCGCCCTCGATCCAGTACGTCTGCAGGCCCGAGGCCAGGTAGCAGAGCTCCATCCCGTCCGCATGCCGGTGCTCGCCGCGTGAAAGGTGCGCCCGGGTGTACCGATGCCGGCCGAGCTCCAGCACGCTGCCGATCCGCAGCCCGTCGAAGCGCGTGATCATGTCCGTCGGCATGTTCGATAATCTATCAGGCGGCGCGATCGAACGCAATGCGGGCCGAGCGCGCCTATGCTTCCCTGCAGGTAGGGAACGAACATGAAACCTGAGACACTGCTTGTAGACCCGGAACCCAGGTTCGATCTTTCGCCGAACCTGACCATGCAGTTCATGGAGCCGCTCGGGACGACCGACGGCTCGGTCGAAGCCGCGTGGGACCACCTGCGCGACGACTGGCGGGAGGATGTTGTCGAGGTGACCCGGGAACTCGCGCCGCCGCTGATGCGGTGGGGCGGCTGCTTCAGTTCGTTCTACCGCTGGCGCGAGGGGGTGGGGCCGCGTAGCCGGCGCCGGCCCATGCACAACCTGTGCTGGGGCGGGATCGAGACGAACCAGATCGGGACCCACGAGTTTGTGGGCTTCTGCCGCCGGGTCGGCGCGACGCCGTTCTACTGCGTGAACTTCGAGTCCGACGGCCGGCAGCGGTGGGCGCGGCCGCCGAAAGGGGGCAAGCGCTCGGCCGGCCCGGCCGAGGCGGCGGCGTGGGTCGACTACTGCAACAACCCGAACAACGCGCTGCGCCGCGGGAACGGCGCGCGCGAGCCGTTCAGCCTGAAGCTCTGGCAGATCGGCAACGAGACGTCGTATGACAAGCGGGGATACGATTGTGAGACGGCCGGGCGCCGCACGATCGCGTTCGCGCGCGCGATGCGGAAGGTCGACCCGGACCTGGAACTGATCGGCTGGGGCGATTCCGGCTGGGCGCCGCGCGTGCTCGAGATCTGCGGCGCACACATCCAGTACATCGCGTTTCATCAGGGGCCGAAGGCGGACGACTCGCTGCACGGCTACCGCTGGCGCGAGGACCCGGCGCAGACGTGGGCGCACCTCATGCAGGCCTATGTGCCGCTCGAGCGGAAGATCCGGGTCATGCGCGAGCAGGTCGCCGGCTCGCACGTGAAGCTGGCGCTGACCGAGGGCCATTTCAGCCTGCGCGCGCGGAACCGGGGCGACCTGCTCTCAAGCTGGGCGGCCGGCGTCGCCAACGCGCGCTGCCTCAACGTGTTCCAGCGCAACGGCGACCTGCTCAAGATCGCGACACTCGCCGATTTCTGCGGGACACGCTGGCAGTGCAATGCGATCATGATCCCCACACCCCGCGGGCAGGCCTACATGATGCCGGTGGCCAGGGTCATGGGCCTGTACAGGAAACACTCCGGCCGCCAAGCCGCCAGCGTGCGCCGGGCGCCGAACGCGCTGGATGTCGTCGCAAGCCGGACGGGTTCCAGAGTATTCCTCAACGTCGTGAACACGAGCCGCACAAGAGCGGTGCCGGTGGTCCTGAAGATCGACGGCCGGCGCATCACGGCCGGGAAAGCCTTCGAGATCGCCGACGATCCCATGGCCGAGATCGATCGGTTCTGTCCCGACCGCTTTGCGCCCGTCGAGAAACGGGTGCCGGCTTCCGGGAAGTGGACCTTCCCGCCGGCCTCGGTCACGGCCGTGGAACTCAATGAAAAATGAAGAATGAAAAATGAAGAATGCCGCCGCTCCTTCGATGTTCGGTGTTCTCTCGACGTCTTCATCTTGTCTCACGGACGATGTTGCGATAGACTGTCCGCGCGTGAAGACGGAATCGAAAGCACCTCAAGAGCTCTCCGCTTGGGATCGAGCGGCACGCCACGGAATCGACATGTCCTTGATCGAAGCGAATCTGCGGCGCAGCCCGACGCAACGCATGCAAGCGCATGACCGGGCGCTATGCACGGCGCTGGCATTGCGCGAAGCCGTGAGAAAACACAATGCCGGACCTCCAGGGACTGCTGACTCGTCTGATTGAGAATGAAGTGGACTTCGTCGTCGTCGGGGGCTTCGCGGCTGTCGCCCACGGCGGAACGTTGTTGACTCAGGACGTGGATGTCTGTTGTGATTTCTCGCCCGACAACCTCATGCGTCTCCAGCAGGCTGTTGCGGATCTGCATCCCGTCCATCGCATGACTCCCGCTCGTCTTCCTCTGGAACTGACACCCGAGAAGTGCCGCGGCCTGAAGAATCTCTATCTGGACACCGACTACGGCCAGCTCGACTGTCTTGGCAATGTGATGGGACTCGGCGACTTTCCGGATGTCAAGCGGGGGAGCATAGAGGTCCGCCTGGAAGCCGGCGCGTGCAGGATTCTCTCGATCGACGATCTCATCAAGGCCAAGGAAGCCATGGGGCGTCCCCGCGACAAGGAAACCGTGCTCCAGCTCCGGGCGATCAGAGAGAAGCGGCCGGACGCGGAGAGCTGAATCGCCCTCTGTGCACCGGCTGTACGGCCGCTCAGGACGGAGCGTGTCGCCGTGCCGGGCGCCTCTCCCCGTGGGACGGGCTTTCCAGCCCGTCCCCATTTCCCGTCGGCTCACGATTGTGCGGGACGGGCTGGAAAGCCCGTCCTACGATTCGCTCGTCCTTGTGGCGAGCTCTGTCGATCCCGCCGCTGCGGCGGGGTTTCGAGTAAGTTCCCGAGTAAGCCGCGTCCGACGACTTGTCCGCCATAGCTCGCAGAGCGACGGCGGAAGCCAGGAGGCACGACGGCGACGTCGGGTTCTCGAGTGAGTTTCAGAACCGGTTCTCCATGCGAAACGCGGTCGGCGGCACGCCGTTGAACGCCTTGAACTGGCGCGAGAAGTAGAGGGCGTCGGAGTAGCCGAGATCCGCGGCGATCTCGGCGATCTGCAGCTTCGTCGTCGCCAGCAGCGAGCGCGCGCGGTTCATTCTGCAGCGAATCGCGAAGTTGCGGACGGAAAAGCCCGTGAACCGCTTGAACAGATGCGCGTAGTAGGGCGCCGCCAGGTTCGCCATCGCCGCCAGATCCTTGACCGCGAACGTCATCCGCGGGTTGGCCCTGATGTGGCGCACGGTCCGCGCCACACGCTCCCGCGCGCCGCCCGAACGGGTGCGGCCTCTGGCGGCCGCCTCCACCAGCACCTGCATGAGGTGGCAGAGCACGCAGCTCGCCGCAAACACGCCGCGTACGGACAGAGCCTGCTCCATGATCGTGAGCAGCTCCCGGAACAGCCCGATGATCTGCAGCTCGCCCTCGACAGGCACCACCGGTTTCCTCGCGTCCACACCCCACTCGCGGCGATAGAAGGGGAGACTCGCCCCCCGCGCGTGTACCCAGTAGATCCGCCAGCCTTCGTCCGATCCGTAGCGGTGCGCCGCTTCTTCCGGGACGCAGATCAGATCGCCCGGAACAACGGCCTGCCTCGGCCCCGCGACCTTGACGTAACCCTTTCCGCCGGCAACGAATATCAGCACCATCTCGTGCGTCCCGTTCGGCCGGTTGCAGTGTCCCGTGCTGCCCGGGTAGAAGCCCGCATGCGTGACGTGCAGATCCCGCATGAACGGGTAGCGCTCGAGTTCGGCCAGAATCCCGTTCGGGACGATGAAACCCAGGCGCTTTTCGGATGTTGCCACGTCGCGGCCCTCGCGCGTGCTCAGATACGGGCAGATAGTCGCACAAACAAGTACACACCGTTCCGCAGCCCGGCTCGCGAGACCCGCCTTCGCCTCGCCAGGCTCGTTGCTTCGGCGGGCACGGCGCTCGCCCTCCATCAGGCATCGCTATCGGCGGGCAAGCGCCAAGACATCATTCCTGGAGGGCGAGCAGCCTGCCCGCCGTAGCTATCCGAGCGTAGGCGGGTCCTCGCGAGCCGGGACCAACAAACGGCCACAGGCCCGTACATGTTAGTTTTGTCCATATAATACCCATATCCGTCCATGTTTTCCAGCAGTTTTGTGCTGTATGATGGGCTGGGGGTTGAGTAGGTGCGCGAGCTTCCGCTCGCGCACCCGGGGCACGAGCCCGCCCTGCACCAAAGCACGGTGCAGGGGAACAAGCTCGTAACCCTACCTAGCCGATCGGCAAACAGGAGCGAGAATCCAGGAGGTCCACAGATGCAGACAGCCGCCGAACTTGAAACGCCAATCACCACCACGCCGAAGGACCGGGAACGGCTTCGCGCGGTTGCCGCGGACTATGCGGCGATGGTGAACAGCGACACGATGAACGCGCGGCGCGAGGTCTGGCGGCGGAGCAATCGGCTGCAGGAGCGGACCGTCCCGTTCCAGATTGAGGACAACGGCACGTTCTTTGCGGACCTGGCCCCACCGGCACAGTGTGAGGGGAAGATCGAACGCGGGCTGGAATCCGTCATGTTGCGGGCGCTCACGAACCACGAGCTGATCGACGACGACCGCGTGTTCACGCCGTACTGCGCGGTGAGTTGGGCGATCACGCGGCCGGATATCTGTCCCGAGCTGGAGTACACGCGGGCCGCGGACCCGACCGGCCGCAAGCTCGGTTACAAGACGAACAAGCCGCTGGCCGATCTCGAAAAGGGCCTGGCCAAGCTGCGGCGCGCGCCGTTCCGCGTGGATCGCGAGGCAACGGCGCGCCGAGTCGAGATTGCCGAGACGGCATTCGGCGATCTGCTGCCCGTCAAGCTTGTGAACACGCGGACGTATTCGGCCGGCGCCGGCATGGCCGGCAAGGCCGTACAGTGCATGGGCATGGACAACTTCTACATGGCCATGATCGACCGGCCGGCGAACGTGCATCGGTTTTTCGAGTTTGTCGCGACGGAGGCCGCCGACTTCCTTTCGTGGCTGGAAGCTGAGGACCTGATCCTGCCGAACAGCGGCGAGTTCTGCGTGGGGTCCGGCAGTTGCGGCTACACCGACGAGTTGCCGCGCCGCGCGGTTCGCGACGGCGAGTCCGTAGGGCCCGAGGACTGCTGGGCCTACATCGAAGCGCAGGAAGCGGTCGGCATCTCGCCGGCGATGTACGCCGAATTCATCCATCCCTACCAGCGCCGGCTGGGCGATCGGTACGGGTTGATCTACTACGGGTGTTGCGAGCCGGTGCACGAGTTCTTCCCCACCATCAAGACCTTCAAGGCGCTGCGCAAGATCACCGTTTCCCCGTGGTGTAATCAGGAGTCGATCGCCGCCCAGCTCGGCAGGGACTACGTCTACTCCCGCAAGCCGCACCCGATGAAGCTGACGGGCGAGCGGTTCGCCGCCGCCGATTTCGAGGCGCATATCCGCGAGACGCTCGATATCGCCAAGGACAACTTCGTCGAGCTGATCTTCCGCGATACCTGCCGGCTCAACGGCGGGATGAAGGCGCGCGTGGCCGAAGCGTGCCGGATCGTGCGCCGGCTGATCGGGCGGGAGAGCGGGTAGTCCGGGGTGACGCTCCCTCGAACATCACAGTATCTGCGAGCAGGTGCACTGAGACGGCTTTGCGATCAACATACACATCTTAGCGTGTGTCTGAGTAGCGCGGTCGTCCTCGGCCGCGCACGGTCTGCCTGCCTTCCAGCTTCAGCTCACCTTGACGAATACCTCCGAGGCGCCGGGGTTGGTTTCGTCGATCGACAGTTCTCCGCGCGTATCACCAGGCATCTGCGCCTTCTGCGCGATCACGGTTTGATCCGCAAGCTGCCCAACCGCAACCGCTACCCTCTGAGCGACAACGGCAGGCAACTGACGACTGCCTTGCACGCCATGCTTGCTGCCTCCACGGAGCCACTCCTGCAAATGGCCGCCTAAATCACCCCGTCGCCTCCTGCCGCCGCGTTTCCTGCAGCGCACGAAGACCGCCAACAACTCATGCATCCCCCATACCTGCACCTTCGACCTGCCACTTTCACTGCCTTAATCCGCGGGCCCTGCCGATGAAAAACTTCTTGTTTTTCATCGCAGGAGCCCCGGATTAAGGCACCAATGCGGGCTTCGCCCGCAACCCAGAGGTCAGAGGTCAGGAATTTCTCCGGCGACTTGATCATGGCTCCTGACATCCGTCCAATCTGCTCGCACTCAGCAGTCATCTCAGCATGTTCAGCCTCAGTGATGTAACCACAGTCCCGGGCCATATCCAGAGACGTGTCTGTCTCCCCGTTTTCACCGTCGGCGTCGGTCAGTTTGCTTATGAAGTGTGCCTCGTATCGGCGCTGGGCCCATGCTTCACGGAGACTGCGACACGGAGAGCGGGAAGAACGGCGCAGTTGCCCAGTCAGAGCGTAGCGTTCTTCAGGCGGGAAGCGCTTGGTGACCTCAAAGATGCGCATCCCCAAATCATAGGATTTCTTGTAGACGGTCAGGTCCTTGGCTGAGAGGATTTTCATTGCCGACTCCCGAGGCTGATCTTGTTAGAACGCCACCAGCCCGTATGATGAGCGTGTTGTTGTT
>JAFGHX010000469.1 GCA_016929905.1 Kiritimatiellia bacterium | reverse complement strand
GCGGAGAATGCTCGCAAGTGGCTGGTGTTCAGCGCTTTGTGGCTGTTATCGTCAACTGCGGAGCAGTTGAACTGCCGAATGTAGGTTCACAGGTCATGATCGGACTCGTAATCCCCAATCAAACGCGGAGCGGGTGCGCCCGAGAACCGCTGAGACTGCGCCGGTCCGTCACGAACGGGATGCGTCACCGGACGATGACAGACGCTTCCCATCGGCTGTCAGCGGTACGATGCAGGCAGATGTTCGGCTCCCGTTTGTTCTTGGGTCCAACGTTCAACGCTCAACGTTCAACGTCCAACTTCCAACGGCAGCATCCCACGTTGAATGTTGAATGTTGAGCGTTGAATGTTGAACGTTGGCTCCCTCCCTCGTCTTTTCCGCTTCGTCGTTTCCGTTGCCTGCCGAACAGGTGGATCCGTCACCGGAGGTGGCGCTCGCCCCACACCCCTGCCGGGAAAGAAAAGGTCCTGCCTCCGGTCGACACGGAAAGATGCCGGAACCTGTTGTTTCGCTCGGAATGTGTGGTGGCCCCGGCTGATGATCAGCCTGGGAATTCCGGTACCCTTCCCAAAACCTTCGGCAGGACCCTTGTTGGTTCCCGTCGGCAAGATGGTGAAGAACAAGAGCCTGCGGGCGCAATACGCCCGTCCAAACCCCCAAGCACCCAGCGTGCCACGCGCTTCTTCAAGCGGCGTGACGCGCCTCACAACTCGCGCCGGAGAAAGGGTGCAGGGCTTGTCCCTCGCCCTTTGGCGGTACGCGTTTTGCCCCCTGTTTACGGGCCTGTTCAACAAACCCACACCCAACTCGAAAAGCACAGCCATACCCCGCCTGGCGGGCCCGGTACGGCGGGCTGTCCCCTCACAGTCGCCCGGTATTGGCCGGGTTCGGAGGGCAATTCCTGCCCGCCCCGCCTCCCCTCCGCCGGGGTTCCGCACTCTCTCTCTGCCAGCCAGCCACCCCCGCCCCGTAAGGACGAGGGACAGACCCTGCCCAGGCCCGGCACCCGCCTTCGCCAAGGCTTCGGCGGGCAAGCCCGGCATCCGCCTTCGCCGGGCCTACGGCGGACACGTCCGGCATCCGCCCATGGCACCCAGCCTGCTACTCCTGATACATCATAAGGGGTAGATATGGCAGTATTTTGCCCCCATATGCGCTCGTGGCCTGCATAATCGACGGGCACGGAGTGCGCCCGCCGCCGGCCGGACCCCTCAGTATGTTGCGGAACCAGACACGCCTGTACGAGTCGAACCTGTCCGCGCTGCGGCAGCGCATGCCGGGGCTGGCGGCGAAGGTGGACGCCTTCCCGGGCCAGGAGGAGGTTCGGATATTCCGGGCCAAAGACGGCGGCGTGGCCTACGGCCACGTGCGTGACGGCCGGGTGGTCCCGCTGACGGACCCGGCGACGCCGCTGACGCGCATCCGGAACCAGCTTCAGCAGCATGCCCGGCGGCTGGCGGACTACACGATGCCGGTGCTCGTGGTCGGCCTGTGTCCGGGCAACGAGCTGCTCGCCGTCTTCGACAACGCGGAGAACGACCGCACCCCGCACGCCGCGCAGCCGATCTACGTGTGCGTCGATTCGTTGCCCTGTCTCTACGCTTTTCTGCAGACCTGGGACGCGACGCGGGTTCTGGCCGCGCCGCGCGTGCATTTCTTCCTGGAACAGGCCGTCGCCGACCAGGTCGATTTCCTCCGCAACCATCCCGAGCGGCCGCACGTCTTCACCCTGATCAGCGGGGCGAGCGACCAGACGCTGGACCGGATCATGCCGCCGTTCGTCGCGCTGGTCGAGGAGCGGAACGCGGAGATGGACAGGCTGCGCGCGGAGAACGACGCCTACTACGACGCCGTCGACGACAACGCGCTCAGGCGGATCATCGCCGGAGACGGCAGTCGCAAGCCGCGGCTGCTGATGCCGACCTGCACTTGGTCGACTTTCATCCAGCACAGCACCCGCGACACGGCCGCGGCGTTCAAGGAACTCGGCTGGGAGGTGCGCATCCTGCGGATGGCGAGCATGCTCACGCCCTACTATCTCGTGAAGCAGATCCATACGTTCAAGCCGGACGTCTTCCTGTTCATCGACCACTTGCGTTACGAAGCCGAAGAGGTCTACCCGAGGAACATGATGTTCGTCTCCTGGATCCAGGACGAAATGAAGCACATCCACTGCCGGGAAGCGGGCGCGAAGATCGCGGCGTATGCCGCCGCGCGAAAACGGGATCTCGTCGTGGGCTACACCAAGCCGCTCGTCGCCGGCCGCTACGGCTATCCCGAAGACCGGCTGGTCGAGTTCTCGATCCCGGCCGACCCCCGGCTGTTTCATCCGGTCGCGCTCACCCCCGAGGACGCCCGGCGGTACGGCTGCGAGCTGGCCTTCGTGACCAACACGAGCATGCCGACCGAGCAGATCGTCGATGAGCGGATCGTGCCCCGCGCGGAACCGCTGGGCGTGTCCCGGGCCGCAGTTGAGGCCGTGCATGATCACCTCTGGGCGCAATACCGCGCCGGCCGTACGTTCGCCGACCGCAACGCCTTTCTCGCCGAGCTCATGACGTTCCCGGAACTGGCGGCGGTGTTCGAGCGACAGACGGCGGACGGTGACGGCGCTCCGGCGAATCTTGCCCGGCCGGCCGATGCAGCACCCGACCGGCCCCGCAACGCCGCGCGGTTCTCCCCGCAGGCCGACGAGATCTTCCAACTCCTCTATTGGCGGCTGAACGACGCCATCTACCGGCACGTGGTGCTCGAGTGGGCCGATGAGCTTGGCGTGGACCTGCACCTGTACGGGCGCGGTTGGGAGCAGCATCCTCGCTTCGGCAAGTACGCCTGCGGTGTGCTCGAACACGGCGACGCGTTGAACAAGGCCTACAACGGCGCCAAGCTCAATCTCCACCTCAACATCTCACAGGGTATGCACCAGCGGATTTGGGAGATACTGGCTGCGGGCCGCCGCATGCTCATGCGAGACGCGCGGGAGAGGGAGCCCGGCGAGCCGCCGCTCAACATGATGCAGAAGCTTGCCGTCGCGCTCCTGCGCCATCCCGACGCGGCGGCCGCGCAGAGAGCGCTGTCCGGCATCCTCGATGATCCATCCGCGAGTGCCCTCAACGATTGGGTCTTCCGCCGCGCCTATGCCGTGGCCAGGGCGGACGCGGATCCCACCCGTACAGTGCCGGGCCCCGCCCCGCTCGAGGAACGGCTGATCGCTCGGATTCGCGACGAGGTCCTCGCGCGGCCCGACTGGCTCCTGACAAACTGGGTGCAAGTCGCTTTCACCGACCGGGCGGGGTTCGAGCAGAGACTCCGCGACGCTGCCGCGCGACCCCCGGTTGGCGGCTCAAGGATTGACCCCACTGAAGAACCCCAGGCCGCTGCGGCGGGCGTGGAGAGGCTGTCTCAAGACCGGGGAACAGCCCTTACGGGCTTGACTACAAACGGTTGAAACCACCGGATGTGCCGTTTGTAGTCAACGCCGTGAGGCGTGTGGCAACGTGCGATTGGGGTCTTGAGACCGCCTGCGGAAAGGGCGACGGCGGAAGCTTCCGGGCGAAAGCGATTTCACCCGCACCGAGTCTTTCACGATTCTCGAATTCTAAAAAATGACAAGAAATTGGCTGGTTTCACCTTAACAAGAACGGTCGGAACAGCCGCCATGTTGTCTACGGCGCCGCAATATATTGTAGGGTTTCGGCAATTCCTGCCGGAGTGCGGATGTATTTGCAGAAGGAAACCAAATAATCGGCTGAAAACAGGCCGGTTGGCAGGCTTTTTGCTCTGTAACACGGTGCCCTTGGTGTCTCCACGGGGGGTGAGGGGGTACCGTGATGAAGAAGACACAGGTTCGAGTGGCCGGGACGCCCCTGCGGGCGTGCGCGCTCATGATGGCGGTATTCATTTTGGTCGCTCCCCGGCTCGCGGCTGAGCCGGTGACCGATGCCGAAGTCCAGGACCTGGTGCTCGGCTGGCTGAAGGAATCGGAAGAGCATCTGGGCAAATGCTTCGGCCAGAACTTGAAGGAGCTGGTGGCGTACGCGAACGAGGCCGGCGAGACGGTGTACTACGTTGTGTACGTGGATCCTTCGGGTTTCGTGATTGTGTCGGCCGACGATTTGGTTGAGCCGGTCATCGCGTTCACGGACGAGGGCGCATTCGACCACAGCTACGACAGCCCGCTGGGCGCGATGGTCAACAAGGATGTGCCGGGCCGGCTGGCCCGCGCCAAGGCGTACCGGGCGGACATGGCCATGGATCCCGTTGAGCTGAAACAGATTGCGGAGCAGGACGGGGACGCGGGCCGCCGCGTTGCGGCGGCCGCGCGATCCCGATGGCAGACGTTGAAGGAGAAGGGCCGGCGTCTTCGGAATTGGGAGCGGCCGAGTTTCGGCCCGGGCGGCAACGCCGGGACCGTCTCGGCCGCTTCGGCCGCGGCGTTGCGGCCGCGGATCACGGGCATTCGCCGGGTGGCGGGCGGCGGCATCGAGCTGACGCACGACGCGACGACGCCGGTCACGATCTGGAAGAAGACGCCGGGTTCCGACTGGCAGGTGGTGGCCACGGGCGTGACGGCGCCGGTCTGGACGGTGTCCGGCGCGGACCCGGCGGCGACGTTCGAGATCACGATCGCCGAACCGCCGACGGACGGCGAGCCCGTCACGGTGGCCAGCATTTCGGACGTGCGCGTCGCGCCGCTGCTGCAGAGCAAATGGAGCCAGAGCACCGCGCAGAGCCACTACTGCTACAACTACTACACGCCCAACCACTGCGTGTGCGGCTGCGTGGCGACGGCCATGGCGCAGGTCATGCGCTACCACCGCTATCCCGTTACCGGCATCGGACTGCTCACCAGGACCTGCGAGCTGGACAGCGTTGAGACGAACCTCACCACGCGCGGCGGGAACGGCAGCGGCGGGGCGTACAACTGGGATCTGATGCCGCTGGTCCCGGCCTCCGCCCCCTACTCCGACGCGCAGTGGTCGATGATCGGCTCGTTGTGCTACGACGCGGGCGTGTGCGTGCACATGATGTACACGCTCGGCAGTTCCGGCGCGTACATGAGCTACGTCTATCAGGCCCTGAAGAACGACTTCGGCTACTCCAATGCGTGTTACTACTACAACGTGAGCGACGAGAACAAGAACCACGCCCTGCTCAACTCCAACCTGGCCGCCGACCACCCGTTGCTGCTCTCGATTTCCAGGCCGGGCGGCGGGCATGCGATCTGCTGCGACGGGTTCGGTTATGACGGCGGGGTGATGTACCACCACCTGAACATGGGCTGGGCCGGCTCCAGCGACGCGTGGTACGACATTCCCGACATCGGCGTGTACGACACGCTCAACACGATCACCTACAACGTGTTCACCAATGCGGTCGGCGAGATCATCGCCGGGCGCGTGGTCGATCAGAACGGCGCGCCCATCACCGGCGCGCAGGTCGCCGCCCAGGCGCAGGGCGGCGGGCCCACCTACTCGGCGCTCACCGACGACAAGGGCTACTACGGCATCATCGGCGTGCCGAGCAATACGACGTTCAACGTCGAGGCGTGGGGTGCGGGCTACGGACTGGACACGCTCGAAAACATCAGCACGAGCAACTCGTCCACCATCGTTTGCGGCAACTACTGGGGGGCCGACTTCACGCTGACCGGCAATGCGCCGATGGAATTCTCCGCCGTCGGCCTGCAGACGAGCGTCTACCTGAGCTGGTCCGACCCGCGCAGTTCCGCCATGCCGAACTCGACAGTCTACATCCGCCGCAAGACGACCGGCTACCCGGCCCATTCGGCCGACGGCACCCAGATTTACACCGGCACGGCGCAGAGCCATGAAGACCCCGGCCTCACGCCCGGCCAGCCGTACTACTACACCCTCTGGCTCAACGACGGCTCGCCCTACGCCGCCGTGACCAACGGCGAAGACCAGGCCACCGCCACGCCGGAGGCCGGCCGGCTCAAGCTGTTCTGGCATAACCAGAGCAGCGGGTACGTTTGTTCCTGGATGTTGGCCAGCAACGGAACAAACAAGCACGGCGGTCTTGTTGCGTCGGATACCATCGCGTCAAGCTGGAAGCTGGCCGGCACAGGCGACATAGACCAGGACGGCTGTGCCGACATTCTATGGCACAATCAGACGAGCGGGCTGGTGTGCTACTGGCTGCTGAACGCCGACGCAACGCGCGGGGCCGGCGGGAGCGTCTCGGCCGATACGATTGCTCCCAGCTGGCAGCTTTCCGGCGTCGGGGATATTGACAGGGACGGGACAAGCGATGTGATCTGGCACAACCAGAGCAGCGGACTCGTGGTCTTCTGGTTGCTGAACGCCGACGGCACCAGGAAATCCGGCGGCCTCGTGACGGCGGATGCGATCTCTCCAACGTGGCAGCTTTCGGGGGTAGGCGACATCGACCGTGACGGCAGCGTGGACCTGCTGTGGCACAACCAGCAGAGCGGGTTGGTGGTGTACTGGCTATTGAACGCGACCGGAACCCTCAAGAGCGACGGACTGGTGACGGCGGACGCGATTTCTCCGACGTGGCAGCTTTCGGGGGTGGGCGACATCGACCGTGACGGCAGCGTGGACCTGCTGTGGCACAACCAGCAGAGCGGGTTGGTGGTGTATTGGCTGTTGAACGCGACCGGTACATTGAAGAGTGGCGCGCTGGTGTCTGGGGACGCGATTTCTCCGACGTGGCAGCTTTCGGGGGTGGGCGACATAGACAACGACGGCACCGTGGACTTGATTTGGCATAACCAGCGAAGTGGTCTCGTCGTGTATTGGCTCTTGAACCCGACCGGGACGTTGAAGAGCGACGGGTTGGTTTCGCCCGAAGCGATCGCACCCACATGGCGGCTCTCCGGCGTGGGCTACTGAGGAAATCAGCCTGTATCCGAAGAGCGAATGGCAGCAGGCCTAGACGGAAGGACTGGATCCCAAATGAAAGCGATGCATGTTGCGAAATGGGGGATAGTCGGACGGGCGGCGGCCGTCACGGTGATTGGGTTTGTGGTCCTGCTGGCGACGGAATTTGGGGCTTCCCCGAGCATTGAGGAACCGCGCATTACCGATATTCAAACCATCGACGGGCAGATCCGGATCAGCCATGATGCCGTAGCCCCTGTCGACATCTGGATGAAGACACCCGATCAGGACTGGACCCGTGTGGCGACGTCCGTCATGTCGCCCACCTGGTCTTTTGTGCCCCCGGTGACAACGGCCGAATTCAAGCTCACCATCACGGTTCCGGATTCGTCTCCGCCGCTCGTTGCGGTTATGGGCGGAGGCGCTGGCGGAAGCGCTGACGGTGGGTCGGCAGACGGCGGTGCCGCCGGTGATGACCCGGCCGAGGGCGGATCGGAGGGGGAAGGCGACTCTGATCCAGGCGACGCCGCGGCGGGGGCCGGAGGCGGGGAAGGTGCGGTCGCGGCCGCCGGGAACAATCACGCGATGGCCACGCCGGACCCGGGCCGACTGAAACTCTTCTGGCACAACCAGAATAGCGGTATCGTCTACGATTGGTTCCTGAAGGAAGACGGCAGGCTGAAATCGTACGGACTGGCCGCACAAGACACGATTGCGGCGACGTGGCAGCTTTCCGGCGTAGGAGATATCGACAGGGACGGGATTGATGATTTTCTCTGGCACAATCAACAGAGCGGTTTGGTGGTATATTGGTTGCTGGAGGTGGACGGGTACCTGAGGAGCAGCGGGTTGGTCTCGGGGGACGCCATCTCACCGACATGGCAGCTCTCGGGAGTGGGCGACATCGACAAGGACGGCACGGTGGACTTGCTGTGGCACAACCAGCAGAGCGGTCTTGTCGTATACTGGCTTCTGAATTCCAATGCCACCCTTAAGAGTCAAGGCCTTCTCACAGAGGATGCGATCTCGCCGACATGGCAGCTTTCGGGGGTGGGCGACATCGACAAGGACGGCACGGTGGACCTGCTGTGGCATAATCAGCAGAGCGGTCTTGTCGTATACTGGCTTCTGAATTCCAATGCCACCCTCAAGGGGCAGGGGCTTCTCTCGGAGGATGCGATCTCGCCGACATGGCAGCTTTCGGGGGTGGGCGATATCGACAAGGACGGAACGGTGGACCTGTTGTGGCACAATCAACAGAGCGGCCTTGTTGTCTACTGGCTGTTGAATTCGAACGCCAGCCTCAAGAGTCAAGGGCTTGTCACAGACGACGCGATCTCGCCGACTTGGCAACTCTCGGGAATAGGCGACATTGATAACGACGGCACGATCGACTTGCTGTGGCACAACCAGCGGAGCGGCCTGGTTGTCCATTGGCTGCTGAATTCGGACGCCAGCCTCAAGAGCAGCGCCCTCGTCTCAGCCGATGCGATTTCGCCCACGTGGCGGCTCTCAGGCGTGGGTTTCTAAATGTGCACCCGTGTCTTCCAGCGGCGGAAACGTATGTCCCCGCGGCCTGCGCACCTTCGGATCACAATTGGATGCGCCTCACATCCCCGCCCGTACCTCTGAGCTTCTGATGGACTGGGACTACACCCAGATTGCCGCAAGGATGGTAACGCACGCTACCGGTCTGCTCTCCGAAGAGCCGGGGAATGGCTGCAGAGGTGACCGGTTCGACCATCGGAGTTCGATTCTTTGCGAAACCGCTGATTTGGCCCGGCTCTGTGTGGCTACGCTCGCAACCGCGGCTGAGAAGCCGGGAGACGGCGAAGCGGCTTGCCGGCTACTCCGGGCGCTTGAGCAACACCCGCTGAAGACCGCCACGATGAGGATTCAAGTAGCTCAGGCCTTGACAGCACTCAACCGTCACGAAGAGGCCGTTGGCTGTCTTGCCGGGGTCGAGGACATGCCGCTGGCTCCAGATGCACGGCTGCGGGTCTGCGCTCTCTGGATTCAGATCGGCAGGCCCGGGAAGGCGGTCGCCGTGCTTCCGCGCGTTGATGCGCCGCAACTGCCCGCTACCAATCGCATCACGTTTGCGCACATCCTGCTGCAGTTGGGCCAAGTCGAGGAGGCGCGGCAGGTTCTGGAAGCCATCGACATTCGATCTCTGAGCGGGAAATCGGAGCTGGAGAGGCTCGCGCAGACGGCTCTGCGTGCTCGGATGTTCGGCTTGGTCCGGATGGCCCTGGATAGGCCACCTTTGACGCTCGGGTTATCAAGAAAAGGAGACCTATGTCGCGTGCTTCTTCACAGATGCTTCTGGCAACTTGACGATGCGCTTGATTGCCTGGAGGCGCGAGAAGCCGCTCGCGGATCGTCGCTGGAGACACTCATTTGGGGAGCCGCGTTCCTTTTCACCACGGGGCGTCTGGAGCACTCGCGCGACATCCTGGAGGCGCACATGAAGGATTTCGACGCGCAGCCCGCATTGCGGGGCCTGGCCAACTACTGGCTGGCGTTGACGTATCGGAACCTTGGGAGCATGGCTGAGGCTTTGAAGGCACATGCGGCGGCCGTCCAGGTTGGCGACTCTGCGGTGCTTTGGTACAGCTGTTTTGAATATGCCCGTTTGCTTCTCCACCTGGGACAGCCGTCAGACGCACTGCAGGTCGCCCGGCAAGGCATGGCGGCTTGCCCATGTCCCGAGAATCCTTGTCATGCCGTGGTCGATCTTGTTGGCTGGATCGACTGCGAGCGCAACCGGAAAGAGCGCGTTGTTCGCCGATGGATCGAGACGGCTTGCGCGGGGATATCGCCTTGGCTGCCCTACCAAGGGCTCGTGTTCTGCTGGGCGGCCGCGGCATCGCAGGGCCTGGCGCGCGAGCTGGAGGCGCGAGAGATCCTCCTGCAGCGCGTGTTGAAGAACAACGCCCTTGAACCCGACAGGCGCAGCAGACTCCATGAATGGGTTGCCGGTCGTAATCTGTTCTGGGATGATGTGTTCCTGACCCGGCTCGCGGAGGGGTTCCACCCTCACATGCCGGCGGACCAGGTTGAGCGGGAGCTGATCCGTGCTGAATGCCGGCGGCTCATTGCGGGGGAATAGCGATGCGACGCGTCAAGATATACGGGGCCGGGTCGGTCGGGAATCACCTGGCGCATGCGGCCCGGTGTCTGGGCTGGCGGGTGGTGGTGTGTGACACCAACGAGGCGGCTCTGATACGAATGAGGGAATCGATCTACCCCGGACGATACGGGATGTGGGACGCGGAAATCGAATTGCACACACATGCCACCGTCCCATCAGGTGACTTCGACTTGGTCTGCATCGGGACGCCGCCCGATACTCACGTTGAACTCAGCCTGGCGGCACTCAAAGAAGACCCGAGCGCTCTCTTCGTGGAGAAGCCTTTGTGCGAGCCGTTCCTGGCACCGATCGCCGCACTTCACCACGCGGTCACGGCGGCGGGGATTCCCTGTTTTGTCGGCTACGATCATGTGGTGGGCAAAGCGCTGCAAAGGGTCGAATCTCTGGTTTCCGGTGGGCGAATCGGGAGTATCCTCACAATCGACGCGGAGTTCCGGGAGCACTGGGCGGGGATCTTTTCGGCCCATCCCTGGCTGGGCGGCCCGAGCGATACCTACCTGGGCTTCTGGCGGCGTGGGGGTGGCGCGAGCGGGGAGCATTCGCATGCCGCCAACCTGTGGCAGCATCTCTCACACGTATGCGGCGGCGGGCGCGTCACGGAGGTGCAGGCCATGTTGCGCTACGAAGAAGAGGGCGGTGCGAGCTACGACAGTCTTTGCCTGATGCAGCTACGGACGCAGAACGGCCTGGCGGGGCGGGTTGTTCAGGACGTGGTTTCCCGCCCGGCCCGGAAGCGGGCGAAGCTCACGGGAACAGAGGGTACGATCGAATGGGTGAACGGCTACAAGCCGGGAAATGATGCGGTCATCGTCTCGCGTGCGGGGGCAGAAGACGAGGTCGAGCTGATCCCGAAGACGCGCCCGGATGACTTCATTGAGGAACTGAAACATATCGATCAAGAGTTGGCAAAGGCTGAATCAGAATCTCCCATCCGTCTGGAACGGGGGTTGGATACGCTGCTTGTCCTCGCGGCCGCACACCGGGCCGAGCAAGAGCAACGTCGGATGCACATCGATTATTCTCGAAACTACGGCCCGGGCAGTCTGTTTTGAGCGCATGCGTCGGCCGTCGCATGACTTGGGCAAGGAGGCCCGCCATGGATAGCACGTTTGACTTCAAGGACCTGTTCATATTCGACTTGGCCAACAACCACCAGGGAAAGGTCGAGCACGGCCTCAAGATCGTGCGGGAAATCGGACGCGTTGCCGCGGCCAACGGCGTGCGCGCCGCCCTCAAGTTCCAATTCCGTCAGCTGGATACCCTCATCCACCCCGACCACGCGAACAACAGCGCCAACAAGCACATACCGCGCTTCCTCTCAACTCGTCTGTCTCGGGAAGAATTCGCGCGGCTGGCGGCGGCGGTGCGAGAGAACGGCTTGCTCACGATGGCGACGCCGTTCGACGAGGAATCCGTCGAGGTGCTGGCGGATATGAACATCGAGCTCGTGAAGATCGCCAGTTGTTCGGCGGTTGACTGGCCGCTGATTGAGCGTGTCGCGGACTGTAACAAGCCCGTGGTCGTATCGACGGGCGGGCTGACGTGGAAACAGATCGACGATCTGGCAAGCTTCTTTGAGCACCGCCGCGTTCATTTTGCGCTCATGCACTGCATGGCGATCTACCCGACGCCTGAAGACAAGCTCGAGCTCAACCAAATCGCTCTCATGTGCAGGCGCTATCCGGGCCGGGTCATCGGATTTTCGACGCATGAGAGCCCGGACGAACTGTCGGCCGTGCAGGTTGCCGTGGCGAAAGGAGCCCGCATTCTGGAACGCCATGTGGGGATCGCCACCCGGACAATCAAGTTGAACGCCTACTCATCGACTCCGGAACAGATCGATCGGTGGCTGCGCGCCGCCATGAAGGCCCGAGCGATTTGCGGGGGCCCGCAAAGGGAACCGGCCACCGCCGACGAACTGGCCGCTCTGGCGTCGCTGAAGCGCGGGGTCTATGCGCGGAAAACCCTGAAGAAAGGAGCGCTTATCACCCGCGACGCCGTCTACTTCGCCATGCCCGGCGTTGCGGGGCAGCTTGAATCGGGCAACTGGAAAGAGGAGATATTCGCGGCCCGAGAGATCCGACGCAACGAACCGCTTCTGCTTTCCGCGCTGAATATCCCCGCACACCCGGAAAAACAGGTGCTTCTGACCGCGATCCACACGGCCAAGGCCATGCTGAACGAGGCGCACATCGCCTTGCCGACCGAGTTTGAGACCGAGTTCTCCCATCACTATGGGATTGCGCGGTTCCCCAAGACAGGCGCTATCTTCGTGACATGCGTCAACCGCAGTTACTGCAAGAAGCTTGCCATCCAGTTGCCCGGACAACGACATCCCATGCACTATCACAAACAGAAGGAGGAGACGTTCCAGGTGTTGCATGGTGTGCTGAACATGAAGGTGGAAGGCCGCGGCCGCGTGTTGTATCCCGGCGATACCCAGCTTATCCAGCAAGGTGTCTGGCATGAGTTCTGGACGGAGACGGGGGTGATCTTCGAGGAGGTCTCAACGACCCATACGGGTAACGATTCATACTACGAGGACAAGTCCATCAACCGCAACGGGGTGAATCGGAAGACTCGCGTGAACCAATGGGGGAGATACCAGATTTGACAACCAAGCCGCCCAACAGAGAAGACGGCCGACACCCCGTCCGGCAGGCGGACAAGCCGGCATCGCCGCTGGCCCCTGCCGCGCGTCGAGAGTATCGACGGCTTTGTCACTACTACCCGCCGTTCTTCTATCCCGGTTATTTGCAGAAGATAGTCTGCTTCCACCTGATCCTGCGCACGCTGGACCGACACCACGTTGCGGGCGATGTCGTGGAGTGCGGTGTCGGACGAGGCCTCTCTTTCTTCGCGTTGGGTCTCTTCATGGAGCAGTTGGGGATGGAGCGCCGTCTTTACGGGTACGATTCGTTTCAAGGATTCCCCGCCCCCAGCCCGGAAGACGCATCCAACCGGAATCCCGTGCGGGGAGACGTTTGGGCTGAAACCTCGGTCGAGCACGTTGCCCAGCACTTCCGCGACGCGGGTCTGGAAACGTTCCTCCGCACACGCGTCAGCCTGGTGCCCGGATTCTTTGAGGAAACGCTTGCCCCGCCCTTCGAATTTGGGGGGATTGCGCTTCTGCATCTGGACGTGGACCTGTACGAGAGCTATCGTGTCTGCATGCGGCGGCTGGGCGACCGCGTGACGGGCCTGATCGTTTACGATGAGTACGGCTCTCCCAAATGGCCCGGCGCAACTCTGGCGGTGGACGAACTCTTGCCCGCCCTGGGCCACAGCCTTTTCCGCTCCGATCTTACGGGTCGACATTTCAGTGTACCGGCTGCTGCCGTTCGCAGCCCGTTCGGCGAGACGCTTCTGAACGAATTGCAGGCGCAGGCCGTAGAGCGAGGGAGAGGGACGCTGGAATGATAACGTGCGTCGTTTTTGATTTCGACGGCGTTTTGGTCGACTCGAACAGAATAAAACGCGACGCCTATTTTGAGGTGTTTGGCGCGTTTGGCGATGTGAGGGACCTCGTACTCGCTGGCCTTTCGGAAGAGCCGGCCGCAGATCGATACGCCGTCATCCGGTTGATCCTGGCGAAACTGCGCGCGTCTGGGCTTCGGAGCGCGGACGCATCGGACGCACGCGATCTTCAGTCGTGCGTGCAGCGATACGGGCAGATCTGTGAAGAGGCGACCATACGCTGTCCTGAAGTCCCGGGTGCCTCCTCCTGCTTGCGCAATTTGGCCGGCCGCTATACTCTTTACGTCAACTCCGGGACTCCAACATCGGCCCTGCGCACGGTCATCCGTGCGCGTTCCTGGGAGCGGTTCTTTGAGGACGTCTTGGGCAGCCCCGGCAGCAAGGCGGGGAACCTTGGGCACATCGTTCGACGGGAGGCCGCCGAGCCCGACACCGTGCTGTTTGTTGGCGACCGCCAACACGATCTGGCTGCCGCTTGCGCCTGCGGATGCCATTTTGTCGGGGTTCGGAACCCGGACAACGACTTCGGAACTGAAGATGTGCTCTGCGTCGACGATCTCCACGGACTGGAGAGACTGATTCGCGAATACTGACGCGGATGGGCATGGAAGCCATGTTCGCAGATCGACAGATACTGGCCGTCGTTCCCGCGCGGGGCGGCAGCAAGGGCGTCAAGCTGAAGAACATCCGCCCCCTGCTGGGCCGTCCCTTGATCGGGTACGTGGGCGACACCGTAGCTGAGGCCGGCTGCTTCGACCGGGTGATCGTCTCCACCGATCATCCGAAGATCGCCGAGGTGGCCCGATCCTTCGGGCTCGCCGCGCCGTTCTTGCGGCCCGCCGCGTTGGCCGGCGACAGGGTGGGCGACCATCCGGTTCTTGAGCACGCCTTGCTCCAAATCGAGCGATTGGATAACCAGCGCTATGACGTGATCGTTATGCTGCAGCCCACGTGTCCGCTCCGCCGGGCTTCGCACGTGACGGCGACCATCGAGAGACTTGTCAAGGAAGACTGGGACGCGGTCTGGACCGTCTCGCTGACGGATCTCAAGTATCATCCCCTCAAACAGCTCAAGCTCGCCCCGGATGGGGGCATGGACTTCCACGACGCGCGAGGGTGCGACATTGTTGCTCGGCAGCAGCTCGATCCCGTGTACCATCGCAATGGCGCGGCGTACGCCTTCAGCCGCAGGGCCGTGCTGGACGAGCGAACCACCAAGCCGCGGCGCACGGCCGCTGTCGTGATCGATGAGCCCCTCGTCAGCATTGACACGCTGGCGGATTTCAAGAAGGTGGAGCAGATCCTGAAGGCTCGCGATCCAGAGGGGGTGACATGAACGAGTGTTGCAGGATCTGCGGGGCGAACGAATGGACTATCGCCTACGAGGGGCCTGTGCGGCATGGCGTCGCTGAGCGCAGCATCGAAGCCGTGGTCTACCAATGCGGCCAGTGTGGGGTGCAGTACCTTCCGCCGTTCGGCCATCTCGATGGCTACTACCGAAGCGGGGCCTATCGCGAAGACGTGGGCGAGGCCGCGGACGTGGACGACTACTTCAAGCGACACGATGCGGAACAGATGCCCAAATACGGGCTGTTGCAGCGCTTCGCCCTGCGCGGGCGGGTGGTCGCGGACATTGGCTGCGGCGGCGGTTCCTTTCTGGACGGATTGAAAGGGATTGCCGAGGCCAGTATCGCGATCGAGCCTGCGGAGGCGTATCACGCCTCGCTGCGGCAGCGCGGGCACATGGTGTATTCGGACGTCGGAGACGCACTCGCAAAGTGGCGCGGCGGTGTTCATTTGGCCGTGTGTTTCAGCGTCATCGAGCATGTGGAGGAACCCGTGCGGTTCCTGCGGCAGATCGGCGGCCTGCTGGCCGAGGACGGTCGGCTGTTGATCAGTACGCCGAATCGCGACGATATCCTCCTTGAGACAGGATGTGTGGCCTATCGACGGTTCTTCTACCGGGTGGCGCACCTGCACTACTTCGACCGCCGCGCCCTCGGCTTCGCCGTGCAGGCTGCCGGCTTTCGCTCCTTCGAGCCCCAATACCGCCATCGTTTCAACTTCGCCAACTTCGTGCAATGGCTCAGAGACGGGACGCCAGGCGGAAACGAGGCAAGTACTCCGCTTGGCTCCGGGTTTGACGCATTCTGGCAGGCGGCGCTTCAGGACAAGGGTGCCGCCGACTATCTGTACGCGTGGGCGGGAGAATGGAGGGCCAGTTGACGTCACGCCCCACGAGCCCCGATTGCGCCCGCTCCGCATGTGAAGAAGGAAGCTCTGTCATTGGCCTCTTCGGAAAAGACTGACAGCCGCGGTTCCGGTCTTGCGGAAGCCGTTGCGCGCGAGCCCCTCGCGTGGGCTCAGGCCTGCACCCGCGCGCGGGGAGGACCGCGCATTCTCGTGGCGACCAGCACGGGCGGCCACCCGGCGGTGACGCCGGTGGAAGCGCTCCTGGCGGTCGCATTGACCTTGCGCGGCGCCGAAGTCCATTTCCTGTTGTGCGACCGGCAGTTGCCGGCCTGTCTGCAGACGATCTGTACGCAATTCGCCACGCAGGACGATTTTCTCAGATACGGGCCATCCCGCTTGCTCTGTGATGGCTGCTTTGCGGCGGGCAAGGCGGCATACGACGTACTGGGCCTTCCCATACACCGTTACAGCGAACTCATTTCTGCCGAAGAACGGTACTCAGCCCGGGAGACCGCGCGCGCAATCGAGGCTGGAGACATTTCCGGTTATGCCATGGCTGGTGTGAACGTGGGGGAACACGCCATGGCAGGCGCGCTACGGTACTTCGGACGCGGGACCCTGGACGGAGAGGCTCTGGCCGAGCCCGTATTGCGCCGGTATCTTCTCGCTGCACTCTTGAGCACACACGCCGTCACGCGCCTGTTCGACGAGACTCGCTTTGACGCCGCGTGTTTCCATCACGGGATTTATGTGCCGCAGGGGATCATCGGCGAAGCGGCTCGGCACCGGGGGCTGCACGTGGCTAACTGGTGTGTCGCCTACCGCAAGCGCTGCTTCGTCTTCAGTCACCTGGATACCTATCACCGCACCATGATTTCGGAGCCCGCCGACCAATGGGAGTCCTTGCCGTGGACGGAAGAACTGGACAGGACGGTCGTCGAGTACTTGGCCAGCCGCGGGCAAGGTTCGCGGGACTGGATCAAGTTTCACGCCGAAACGCGGAACGACCTGCAGGCGATCGGCGCCGAGCTCGGGATCGATTTCTCACGGCCGTGCATCGGCATGTTGACCAACATCATGTGGGATGCCCAGCTCTTCTACCGCTCCAATGCGTTCCCGAATATTCTGGATTGGTGTCTGGAGACGATCCGTTATTTTGCCCGCCGACCCGACCTGCAGTTGATCATCCGTATCCACCCGGCCGAGGTCCGCGGGACGCTGCCTTCCCGTCAGCCAATGCTCGCCGAGATCCGGAAGGCGTTCCCGTCGCTCCCCGCGAATGTGTTCGTGATTCCGCCGGACAGCCCGATCAGCACGTATGCGCTTATGGCCGGGTGCAACGCGGCCATCATCTACGGGACCAAGATGGGCGTCGAGCTGACCAGCGTGGGCATACCGGTCATTGTCGCGGGCGAAGCCTGGATACGAGGGAAGGGCTTGACCCGGGACGCAAAGTCGCCCCAGCAGTACTTCGGGCTGCTGGACGAGCTGCCTCTCCCCGCGCGCCTGCGCGAACCCGTGGTGAAACGCGCCCGTAAGTACGCCTTTCACTATTTCTTCCGGCGCATGATTCCCATTGCCGCTGTGGAGCCCCAGGAGGGGTTTCCTCCCTACCACGTGAAGATCGCCGGTTTGCGGAGCCTGCTGCCCGGTCAGGACCGGGGCCTGGATGTGATCTGTAACGGCGTGCTAACGGGGGCGCCGTTTGTCTTCCCTGCAGAGGACCATGTGGGAGAACTCCAATGAGGGGTGCAGACGGCATGATGTCCTTGCCGAACGCGCCTGACGCGCGCGCGAAAAATACGTCGAATGTGACGCAAAACGATCTGGGGCAGCGCTTCGTCGGAGTCGCGTTCGGCCATGGGGTCCAGATTCTCGGCTTACGGAACGTGGAAGTGGGGGAAGGGACGGTCATCGGCGACGACGCTTGGGTCAACGTGTGCATTCGGGACGAGAACATTCGGCTGCGGATTGGCCGAAATGTTCTCATCGGCCGGCAGTGCATGGTCTCCACGGCCGGCCATTTGGAGATCGGCGACTATTGTGTCTTGGCTCCGCGCGTCTATGTTTCCGACGCTGACCATACCTATGCCGATATCTCGGCCCCGATTCTGCAGCAGCCGCCGACTTGCGGGCGCTCGCTCATAGTCGAAGAAAACTGCTGGCTGGGGATCCATGTTGCGATCTGTGGCAACCTGACGGTTGGCCGGGGCAGCGTGGTGGGGGCGAATGCTGTCGTTACGACGGATGTACCGCCATTCTCTGTGGTCGCCGGAGTACCCGCGAAGGTCATCAAGATGTATAATCCGGCAACTCAACGGTGGCAGACTGTCGCCGGCGACGCTGAGCGAACACAGATCCTGGAGGTCCGCCAGCATCATGGCATACCCGGCAGACAAGAGTACCGCAGAATTCTGGCCGAACATGCGTGTTTTTCTCGGGTAGATCCGATATTGGCCGGACGCGGCCAGAGCATCTGACGTGGCACGGGAAGGGATAGTACAAGCAGCCCAGCAAGGCAGGGGTACGAACATGGACAGTCTCTTTGACTGTGGCCGAAACGACTACGGCCGGGTTATCCTCACACCGTCGACCGTCGCCAGGACTGCCGCCTCCCCCGGTATCTGGCGGGAGATTCTGGCGTTCCACGGCGCGCTGGCTTCCGATACCTATGTGCGGTACGTTGATGCCTTCTATCGGGAATGCGTTCGCCGCTACGGCGAGCATTGGTTCTATCTGGATATTGTGAATGTCGTCTACACCGCGGCGCGTCTGCTGCGACCCAAGAATTACCTCGAAATCGGGGTCCGTCGTGGGCGGTCTCTCTGTGTTGCCGCACGCGGGAACCCGGACGTGGCCATCACAGCCTTCGATGCGTGGATGGCAGACTACGACGGAATGCCCAATCCCGGCCCTGACTTCGTCAGGGATCAGCTTCGGCAGCACGGGCACCGGGGCGCATGCACCTTCGTGGACGGTGACACGCACGCGACGCTTCTGCCCTTCTTTGAGGAACGGCCCGAAGCGGTTTTCGACCTCATCACCGTCGATGGAGACCATTCCGAGCGGGGCGCGCTGGCCGATCTCAGGCAGGTTGTCCCGCACCTGGCTCTCGGCGGCATGCTGGTGTTCGACGACGTCAATCACCCGCGGCATCCTTATCTGCTGGACGTCTGGCGGGCTGTGCTGTCTGAGCACGCGTGCCTGGCCGGCTACGAATACACGGAACAGGGGTTTGGCGTCGCGTTTGCGATCCGAAACAAATGAACGCGCAACGCATCATGGTCACGGGCGCCGGCGGGTTCCTCGGCTCCCACGTTTGCGAGTATTTCGGGGCGAGGGGCCACGCCATCGCCGCAGTCGGCCGCTTCTCTCTGGATACGGAAAGCCTGGGACGGTATCCGAATCTCTGGCGCCATGCCGGCGTGACGCTGCCGGACCCGCGCTTCGTCGACGCCGTCAGGGATTTCCGGCCGGACGTGCTCGTGCACTGCGCGGGCACGGCGTCCGTTCCGGAATCGGTCAGGGACCCCTACGGCGACTTCTCGCGCACCGTGGACATCTGCGCGTTTGTGCTCGAGACGCTCCGTAAGGAGAAGAACGATTGCCTGTTCGTCTTCCCGTCCAGCGCGGCGGTCTATGGGAACCCCGAGAAACTGCCGGTGAGCGAGCAGGCGCCGCTGCATCCCGTCTCACCCTACGGCTACCACAAGCGGATGTGCGAGCTGCTCGTCGAGGAGTACAACACGCTGCACGGCGTCCCGACCGTTACCTTGCGGATATTCTCCGCCTACGGCGAACGGCTGCGAAAGCAGATCGTCTATGACCTTTGCCTGAAATTCGCCGATACGCGGACCCGTACAGTTGAATTGTTTGGGACCGGCGAAGAGACGCGTGACTTCATCCACGCTCACGACGTTGCGGGGGCGGTGGCGGCCGTTCTGGCCGCCGGCGAACACGGCGTCGTTTTCAATGTGGCCAGCGGCACGCAGACGACCATCCGCGCGCTTGCCGGCATGGTGGCGCGGCAGTTCCGGGCCTGCAAGCCGGTGCATTTCAACGGCGCCGTTCGGGAAGGGGACCCCCGGCGTTGGGCCGCGGACATCCGGCGCCTGTCCGGGACCGGGTTCGTCGCGGGCACCGATCTGCCGTCCGGCCTGTCACAGACGTGTGCCTGGTTTCGGGAAACGCACGGAGCGAGCGGGGTATGATCGCGAGACTCAGAGTCGGCGTGCCGGTCCTGTACGGCGGCACCTGGATGGCCGGCGTATCCTACGTGGAACATCTTGCCAGAGCGGTCGCCGTTCTGCCCGAAGACGAACGGCCGCAACTGTTCCTGATCATCGCGGACGGCACACCCGAATCCGCCGAACGCGTTCGGCACATGGTTCCCTGTTTCAAAGGGATCCTCTTCATCGGGCAGAATCCGGACCAGGCCGTGCGCGTTTTCGGCACGCGCGGGTTCGAGTACGTGCACGTTGACGATCTGACCGAGCGCGTGGACTGTGTCTTCCCCGGCTACCCTGAACTGGGGCTGCCCAACGGCATCCCCTGGATTCCGGACCTGCAGCACAAGCTCGTGCCCGAGTTCTGTTCCGACGAAGACCGCGCGAAGCGGGACAGGGAATTCGCGGAGATGGTCGGACACGCCGGGCCCGTCGTGGTCAGTTCCCGCGCCAGCGCGCGGGACATCAGGCAGTTCTACCCGGATTCGCCCGCGGACTTGAGGGTGCTGCCTTTTCATGCTCTGCCCAGCCCGACCTGGTACGAGCAGGATCCTGCGGACGTCCAGCGCCGGTATGGGTTGCCGGATGCGTTCGCGATCTGCTGCAATCAGTTCTGGGCCCATAAGAACCACCGACGCCTGTTTGAGGCCGTGGCGATCCTGCGCGCGAGAGGCACGCCGCTGCCTCTTGTCTGTACGGGCTTGACCCACGACTATCGCAACCCGGGCTTCTACGGCGAGATGGAGAAACGGATTGCCGAGCTCGGTGTGGCGGACCTCGTGCATGTCCTCGGCTTCCTGCCGCGGGCGGACCAGATTCAGCTTCTTCGCCGGGCCCTGTTCGTCGTGCAGCCGTCCCTGTTCGAAGGGTGGAACACGGGCGTCGAGGACGGCCGGGCATTGGGCAAGACGATGGTGTTGTCCGACCTCGACGTGCACCGGGAGCAGGCGCCGCGCTATGGCGTGTTCTTCGACCGGAACAGCCCCGAGGAGCTCGCGACGAAAATGGCCGGCCTGCTCCCGAAAACCAAGCCGGGGCCCGACCGCCGCCGGGAACGCAGGGCGGCGGCTGAGGCCCAGCATCTTGCCGAGCGGTACGCCAGACGCTTTTGCCTGATTCTGATGGAGGCCCGCGCGGGCATGAACCGGGCCGCTGAATCCCGACGGGCCGTACCCGAGCGGCGGCTCCAGGAGCGTATCGCCGGGCTGGAGGCGATGAGCGCCGAACTGCTGAAAGCCTACGTTCGATCCCGATTCCGACGGCTCATCGAGCAGGCCGGGCCGCAGACGCGCCTGGCGCTGTTCGGAAACGGACGGCACACGGCGTGGCTGCTCGAGACGCTCGACTCGCTCTCGCCCCGCCCCACAATCGCGGTTATCCTCGATGAGCGCGCGGCGGGTGCGGAATCGACGCGGGGAATCCCGGTCTGCACCCCGCAACCGGACGCGATTCGCGACATCGACATCGTGATCCCCTCGTCGGATGTCTATGAGTCCCTGTTTGTCGACCGCATCAGAGAACGGCTCGGTGACGCGGTGCGCGTGTGGCGGCTGTATGACGACCTGCGGCCCGGCCCGTACCCGAAATAGGAGCTGACATGCCGGCATGGCCCAGACTGTCGATCGTCACCCCGACTCGCAATCAGGCGCATTTCCTGCCGCGGACCCTCGACAGCGTCCTGTCGCAGGGCTACCCCAATCTCGAATACATTATCATTGACGGCAATTCGACCGACAACACCGTGGCGATCATCAAGAAGCACGCGAAACACCTGGCGCACTGGGAGAGCGGCCCCGACAGAGGCCCGTGGGACGCACTCAACAAGGGGTTCCGGCAGGTCACGGGCGACATCGTCGCCTGGATCAACAGCGATGACTGTTACGCCGAAAACGCCTTTGCGACGGTGGGCAGGTTCTTCGCGGCCCATCCGGAAGTTTTCTTCGTGCACGGTCAGAATCGGGAGGTGGATGAGAGCGGCAACGCCCTCTCGCGCCACCCGTCGGGGCAGACGTGTTGGGAGAAGATCATCTTCGGCGGCGAGATTCTCAATCAGGAAACGTGCTTCTGGCGGCGTACCCTCTTGCCGAACCCGCTGTTCTCCGGCACCTATCCCGGCGCTCCGGACAATCGGCTTCTTGCGTTCGACTACGACCTGTGGATTCGAATCCTGCGCCACGTTCGCCCCGTATTCCTGGACGTTCACCTGGCCAACTTCAGGGTGCACGGGGCGCAGATCACGCGGGATTGGGAAGAGTACGTGGTGGACATGCGGCGGTGCCGCGACCGGCATCTCAAGCGCATGCGCTACGCCCGGCGTACGGCCAGGGCGCAGATAGAGCTCTGGACGGGCATGGTGCGCCGGGAGACCTGTCGCCGGGCCAGGCAATTGGGGCTGTCCTCGTACTTCCTCCAGCCGGATGCTATATGGAGACAAGGATGGCCGTTCCAAGGCGTCGATGAGGAAGGCAGCCCGCCATTTCTGGATGCGGAATATCAAATGCAGGCTTCTTCTTTGGTGGGGGCCCTGATTCGCCGAAGAATCGGCAGCCGGCGGGACGTCGTGCTGTTCGGGGCGGGCCAGCACACGAGGCGGCTGCTGCGTTGGACAGACTTGCCCCCGCTCAGCATTGTCGCCATCCTCGATGACGGGGCTGAAGTGGACGAGATCCAGGGCATTCCAGTCCTCAAACCGGCTGACTATCCTGACAAGGATGTGCCGCTGATCATCTCGTCCGACGCGAAGGAGAGGACGCTCTGCCGCAGAGCCCGAGAATTGGGGTTTTCGAACATCGTCACGCTCTACGAGGAGACATAACGACCGATGAATGTGCTCTTGGTTTCCCATACCGCCCTCAAGGCGGCCTGCACGCTGAATATGCTGGAGCTGGCGCGTGAACTCCAGAAGAAGGGGCACAAGGTGCTTCTGCTTTACGCGGGCGATGACGAGCCCGCCGCCGTCGTCCCCTACGGCGCGGAGTTGAACTGCAGGCGGATTGTGTTTGGCAGCGTCTGGCTGGCGCGCGAACTGAAGCGGGCCGTCACGCAGTTCGACCCGGACCTCATTCATCTGTGGGGCATGCGGCACATCGGGCAGCGCGCGGCTTTTGAAGCGCTCGTCGCCACGGGCGCCGCGCTGGTGCTGCACTGGGAAGATGACGAGTACTGGGTCTACCGCTACGACGGCGGGACCGAAGCCGACGATTCCGTGCTGCGGCTCGCCGACCGCCCCTTCCTCACGGCGGGGGTCGTGCGCGAGATCCTCAGCAGGGTGAGCGTGGAGTCGCTCTACCGCACGTGGATGAACCCGTTCAGCTACATCAGCGTGCACCCGCTGTTCTTCGCGGCCTTGACCCACTCGGCGACTGCGTTCACCGCCATCTGGCATCCGCTCGAGCGCTTCCTGGACAGCACCTTCGGGCGGCCCGTGTGCCTGCTGCCGCCCGGCTACAGGCTCGAGGCCATGGCGTCGCAGCCGATCCCGGCCGCAGACGACCCGTGGCGGCGGAAACTGGACATCAAGCCGGAAGACGTCATGGTCGTTTCGTCCGGTTCCCTCTACGACTTCTCGATCGATTTCCACCTGTGGCTGCAGGCGTTTGCCCGCGTGGTGAAGCAGCGCGCGAATGTGTACCTCGTGCTGTGCGGGTACAACCGGCGCATGCAGGAGTTCAAGGCCCTGGCCGATAGCCTCGGGGTGTTGAACCGGATCCATATGCTCGGCTACCTGCCCAAGTCCGACGTGCAGGCCCTCGTACGGGGCAGCGATGTCGCCATTTGCCCGGGCGAGCGCAACAGCTTCAACCGGCTGCGGCTGCCGTCACGGATTCCCGAGTGCATGGCGCTCGGCAAGCCCATGGTCCTCTCCTCGGACGGGTTCGGCGAATCACTCGTGCAGGGACAGGATGCCGTGCTGGTCGACTCGGACAGCCCGGACGCCTGGGCCGACGGGCTGCTGCGCCTGGTCGACGACCGGGCCTTGCGCGAGCGCGTGGGCAGCGGCGGGCGTAAGAAGGCCGAGGAGTTCTTCGACATCCACCGCATTGCCGAACGTCTGATTGCGTTCTACGCGGATGTCGCCGAACGGCACCGCGCGCAACAGACCGTGACCGGGCTCGAGCCGAACCGATCCGACAAGCAGATGTTGCAGGCGCTCCTGACCGTTGTGCCCGACCTCGTCAGCAGGGGGTTCAAGAGCGTCTACCTCTATCCCGCCGGCACCCACACGCGTCGGCTGTTGGCGCTGACGAGATTGGAGCCTCTCAACATCTGCGGCATCATCGATGACTTCTCCGAAGTCAAGTCCATCGACGGCATCCCCGTCCTGAAACCCGCGGAATGTCTGCCCGTCCCGGCCGATACGGCCGTCCTCGTCTCGAGCGACAGCATACAGGGCAAGCTCGTCAGCGCGGCCGACCGCCACGGGCTGTCCAACGTATTCGGCATCTACCAGTAGGCCCGCGGGGGGCCCGTCGATTCCGCCGGCAGCCTCTTGGGGCTCGCGACACAAGCAGGCTCGGCCCTCCCTTCCGGCCTCGCCGCCCTTCCATTCCCGAGGCATAGCACCTGCTACCCATCGCCGTGGGGGATTCCGTACGCGTCGGGGGCAGGCGCGGTCGCAGATCGCTACATGGCGAGGGTACAATGAAGACCATCCTTTTTCTTCACATTCCCAAGACGGGCGGCACCTCGATCGCCAAGCTGTTCGAGCGAGAGTATCCGGAACCCGATGCGGTCGTGTATCGCGAGCACTGGCGGCCCGGCATGAAATGCCGCGTGGTGTGGGGGCATTTCGCCTACGGCTTCCATACGCATTTCGAGGACTCCTGCTACGTGACCATGCTGCGTCATCCGGTGGACCGCGCCATCTCTCACTACTACCACGCTTTGCGGGAAACCGATCATCATCTGCATGAAGCCGCCGGGCGGATGTCTCTGCGCGAGTACGCGCTTTCCGATATGGGCCTGGACCTTGACAACGGCCAATGCCGCTGGATTTCCGGCATACGAGACAGCGAGGCGCAGGCGTGCTTCCGGACGGCGTTGCAGAACCTGCGCTCCTTTTCCGTCGTGGGGGTCCTCGAGAACTTCGCCGGGTTCGCCGGTGCGCTGGGGCTTCCGCCACCCTATCCGGTCGAGCGGAAAGGGATGCGTCCGTCCATGTACGAGATCCCTTTCGCGACCTACGAGGCGATCGTCGCTCGGAATCGGTGGGACATGGCTCTCTACCAGGAGGCCCTCGGCCTGCAGGCGCGCCACCCGTCCGAGACCCACGCCCGCCATATCGCCTGACGGGACTCACCCGGCTGCGCGAGGATCCGAGCGCCGTGCGCAACCCCGGTCATGCCGATCCGGCACCCCTCTGCTCAAGCATCCGCTCGGC
>JAFGHX010000468.1 GCA_016929905.1 Kiritimatiellia bacterium | reverse complement strand
GGCGGCTCGCGAGGACGCTCGCCCTCCATTGGCGCCAGATGTAGTGGTGATGGAGGGCGAGCGTCCTCGCGAGCCGGGTTCCTGGAGCGGACTCAGGAATGCCTGCGCGACGTTGTGAGGTGAGCAGGGAAAGGCGCCGATGAACCGTCAGCGATCGACGACACCAGGGCCGCCCAACGCACGCGCCGCCACCACGTTCCGCGCGCGCGCGCGCTACGTGTGGCGCGCGCTGGCCTGCCTGAAACCGTACTGGCCCCTGGTGCTGGGCGCGTACGCCGCCGTGTTCGCCTCCAACGGGCTGGCGATCTGGATGCCGGTCGTCATCCGCCGGATCGTCGATACCGGCATACGCGCCGGCGTTGCGCGCCAGATCGGCGCCGGCTGCGCGCTGCTGCTGGGCCTGGCACTCGTGCGCGGACTCTTCACGTTTCTGACCGGGCGCTGGACCGAGATGGCCTCTCAGAACGTCGCGTTCGACATCCGGAACCGGTTCCACGAGAAGCTGCAGGCGTTGTCGTTCAGCTTCCACGACGCGGCGGAGACGGGCCAACTGCTCACGCGCAGCGTGCAGGATGTCGACCGAATCCGGTTCCTCACCGGCCGCGCCTTCCTGCACGTGATCCAGATGACGACGCTGATCGCCGGCATCGCGGCGGCCATGCTGGCGATGAACGCGCGGCTCGGGCTCATCACGCTGAGCATCTTCCCGTTCCTGATCACGAGCGCGTTCATCCTCGGCGGCATGCTCCGGCCGCTCTCGATGCAGCTGCGCGACAAGGAGGGCGCGCTCACCTCGTACCTGGAGCAGAATCTGCGGGGCGCCCAGATCGTGAAGGCGTTCGGCCGCGAGCAGGCGGCCGTCGCGGGGTTCGGCGCGCACAACCGCGACCTGCTCGACCTCCAGCGGCGCGAGGCGCGTCTGCGCGCGGTCTACCTGCCGCTCATGCAGTTGCTGGCCGGCGCCGGCATGCTGCTCGTGCTCGTGTTCGGCGGCCGCCAGGTGATCGGCGGCAGCCTGACGCTCGGCGAGCTTGTCGCGTTCACTGCCTATGTGGCCCAACTCGCCCACCCCGGCCGCCGGCTGGGCTGGATTGTGGCCGCGATCGCCCAGTCCGCCGCGTCCGCCGAGCGCATCTTCGAGGTGCTCGACCTCACCGCCGAGATCCGCGACGCGCCCGGCGCCGGCGCGCTCGCCGGCGTGAAGGGTCGGATCCGGTTCGACCGCGTCAGCTTCGCCTATACGCGCAGCCGTAAGGTGCTCGACGACGTCAGCTTCGAGGTGGAGCCGGGCGAGAAAGTCGCGCTGCTCGGCGGGACGGGCTCCGGCAAGAGCTCGGTCATCAACCTGATCCCACGCTTCTACGATCCGACCGCCGGCTCCGTGCTGATCGACGGGCGCGACATTCGCTCGGTCACGATCAAGTCGCTGCGCGATCACATCGGGATCGTGCTGCAGGATACCGTCCTGTTCGCCTCGACGGTGCGCGAGAACATCGCCTTCGGCCGGCCGGACGCGACCGAAGAACAGATCGTGGCGGCCGCCAAAGCCGCCTACGCGCACGGGTTCATCACCGAATTGTCCGACGGCTACGACTCCTACATCGGGGAACAGGGCGTCACGCTCTCCGGCGGCCAGAAGCAGCGGCTCTCGCTGGCGCGCGCCATTCTGAAAGATCCCGAAATTCTGATCCTGGACGACGCGACCTCCAGCGTGGATACGGAGACCGAGCAGCACATTCAGGAAGCGCTGCACAGGCTGATGCGGAACCGCACCGCCCTGATCATCGCGCAGCGGCTCAGCACCGTGCGCGAAGCGGATAAGGTGTTCGTGCTGGACCGGGGCCGCATCGCGGCCGTCGGAACGCGCTCCGGCGACGAAACGCCGCACGATCAACTGCTGCGGACCAGCGGGGTCTACGTGGATATCTATAACCGGCAGTTGCGGCCGGAGGGGGCAGAATAGTGCAGGGCGTGCAGCCGGACTTGACAAGAAACTGGCTCGAGTAAGTTGGGAGAAGGCGCGATGCTCGGAAGCGGAATGACAGGCGGGCCGCGCGGGTTGCTGGACGCGTTCGGCGACCACGAAGTGGGCCGGATCCGGGGCAGCATCCTGCTGAAGCTGCTGCGGTTCGTCGCACCGTACCGCGCGCAGCTCGTGCTGGCCGCCGTCCTGATGCTGGGCACGACGGCCGGCGGCCTGCTCGTGCCGTACGTGACCCGCCACATGATCGACGTCGAGCTGGCGACCGGCGACCTGCACGGGCTCATGCGCAACGGGCTGCTGCTGGCCGGCGTGATGGTGCTGACCTATCTGACCTCCTCCGGGCAGAGCTTCCTGCTCGCGCTCGTCGGCCAGAAGACGCTGTACGCGATCCGCAGCGAGCTGTTCGCACACCTGCAGCGGCTGTCGGTCGCGTACCATGACCGGCACATTGTCGGCGTCACGGTCTCGCGCGTCGTCAACGACGTTGCCGTGATCAACAACCTGCTCAGCGAAGGGCTGATCACGCTGGTGGGCGACACGCTGCTGATCGCCGGCACGGTGGTCGTCATGCTCGTGATGGACGCACGGCTGGCGCTGGCCACGTTTACGATCATCCCGGTCATGGTGCTGGCGACCGCGCTGTTCTCGCGCCGCGCGCGGGTCGCCTTCCGCGAGACGCGCGAACGCGTCGCCTCGCTGGTCGGGAACCTGGCCGAAAACATCGGCGGCATGCGCGAGATCCAGTCGTACGCGCAGGAGGAAGTCAGCCAGCAGAAATTCGAGGACCGGAACTGGCGGAACCGGACCGCGCACGTGCGGGCGATGTCGCTCTCGTTCGTCTTCCTGCCGACCATCGACGTGCTGAGCGTGGCCGCCACCTGCATCGTGCTGGCGGCGGGCGGGCTGCTCGTGGCCCGCGGCGCGGCAACGCTCGGCGTGCTGGTCGCATTCATGACCTATGTCAACCGCCTGTTCGTGCCGATCAGCGAGCTGAGCCAGCTCTACACCACCCTGCAATCGGCAACCGCCGGCGGCGAACGCGTGCTGGCGATGCTGCACACCGCGCCGGCCGTCGCCGATTCCGCCGAGGCCGCGGACCTGCCCGTCCTGCGCGGCCGCATCGAATTCCGCGACGTGCGCTTCGCCTACGAGCCGGGCACCGAGGTGCTGCACGGGATCACGATGACGATCGAGCCCGGCGAGACGATCGCGATCGTCGGCCCAACCGGCGCCGGCAAGACCACGATCATCAACCTGATCTGCCGGTTCTACGAACCGACAAGCGGCGCCCTGCTCATCGACGACCGGCGCATCCAGGACATCACCGCCGCCAGCCTGCACCGGCACATGGGGTTCGTCGCGCAGGACCCGTTCCTGTTCAGTGGCAGTATCGCCGAGAACATCGCCTTCGCGCGCGACGGGGCGAGCGCCCAGGCCGTCGAGCAGGCGGCGCGCCTCGCCGAAGCGCACGCGTTCATCTGCCGCATGCCCGACGGTTACGACACCCGCGTGCTGGAAGGCGCGGCCAACCTCTCGACCGGCCAGCGCCAGCTCGTCAGCATCGCGCGCGCGATCCTGGCCGACCCGCGCATCCTGATCATGGACGAAGCCACCTCGAGCGTCGATTCCATGACCGAGGCCCTCATCCAGCGCGGGCTGGCCGCCCTGCTGCGCGACCGGACCGCGATCGTCATCGCGCACCGGCTCACCACCGTGCGCGATGCGGACCGTATCTACGTCATCGACGACGGCGCGTTCGTCGAACAGGGCACGCACGCGGAACTCATCGCCGGCGGCGGCCTCTACCGCCAGCTCTACGAACGCCAGTTCGTCTCGTTCGGCAGCCGCAGGAATACGGAGGGAACGGCCCCAAGCCTGTAGCGGTCCGGCGAATGCGGCTCCGTCCGCGCCGTGTGCTTCGACGGAATCTGATTTCATCCGTCGCCCGGACCTGCTAGCCTTGACGGCCATGCTCACCGACACAGAGCGCTACCCGTGGGATCCCGGCCGCGACGTCCGGTTCTTCCCGGAACGCAAGCATGCACCGAAGTTCCCGAAAGGGTTCCCGTTCCTGCTCCGCTTCTACCGGTTCGCCGCCGGCCTGCCGATCAGCCCCAACTACCACGACTATCTGGAGATCTTCTGTGTCCATCACGGAAGCGGCATGCTCTTCATCGAAGACAAGACGTACCGTATGCGAAACGGCGACATCTTCCTGATCGGCAACGACGAATTCCACTCCCTCCAGATCGGCGAGCCCGGCAGCCTGGAGGCCGTCGCCATCTACTTCCTGCCGCGACTCGTGCACAGCCCCGGCGGATACCCCTTGGACGTCGAGTATCTGCGGCCCTTCTACGACAAGCGACGCGGATTCTCGCACCGCATCCCGCAAGGCCAGTTCCCCGAGACGCTGCTGCCCGGCTCGGTCCCCGCCATGTTCGACGAACTGACCCGAAAGAAACCGGGCTATCGCCTCGCCGTCAAAAGCCTGCTGCTGGCCGTCCTGGTCGGGTTCGTTCGCTACTACGAGAAGCGGCGACCCGCCGCCGCCTTCTCGCCGGACCCCCGGCCGCAGTTCCAGAAGCTCACGAAGGTCTTCGATTACCTGCGCGAGAACTACCAGCAGCCCATCGCCCTGAGGACCGCGGCCGGAATGGCCGGCATGAGCGTCTCCTACTTCGCCAAAGTCTTCAAGCGCACGACAGGCGGCAGCCTGCTCGACCTCGTGCTCCGTATGCGGGTCGACAAAGCCTCGCAACTCCTTATCCAGACCGACCTGCCTATCACCGAGATCGCCTTCCGGGTCGGTTTCGAAAACCACAGCTACTTCGACCGCGTCTTCCGCCGCCTCGCTCGCACCACGCCGCGCGAGTACCGCAGGAAGGTGCGCGCACAGATCGCTCTGCGATAAGACCCCGAATGGCGCCCCCCGCCGCCGCGGCTCGCGAGGAGAGGCTGTCTCAAAAGCCCGGCTCGGCACCGCTCCGCCGAGATAATATTGTGTTAATTCTGGAGCATATCCTCATAGCGAGTAGGCCCTGCTTTTGCTTTAATATCCACGTGCGAAAGGGAACATGCGCACGGCACGGCCCTGGACGCCACCCGCGAAATCAGGAGTATTTCGGAGCAACTCACATGGAGGACAGCGCCATGCAGAACGGGATCGGATTCGGAGTCATCGTCGGCACCCGCGGATTCTTCTCCGCCAAACTCGCGAAGGAGGGCCGCAGGCAGATTCTCGCGAAACTCGACGCGCTAGGATACAAGAGCGTGATTCTGCCGGAAGGCGCCACGCCGACAGGCGCGGTGGAAACGGTGGACGACGCGCGCAAATGCGCGGCCTTGTTTCACGAGAAGCGGGCGGAGATCGCCGGCGTGATTGTGACGCTCCCGAATTTCGGCGACGAGCTCGGCGTCGTGAACACGCTCAAGTTCGCCGGGCTCGATGTGCCGGTCCTGGTTCAGGCGTGCGACGACGACCTGGACAAGGTGGACGTCGACAACCGGCGCGACTCATTCTGCGGCAAGCTCTCGGTGTGCAACAACCTGGTCCAATACGGCATTCCGTTCACCAACACGCGCCTGCACACGTGCGCGCTAAACAGCGACACGTTCGCGGACGACGTCACCTTCTTCGCCGGGGTCTGCCGCGTCGTGCGCGGGCTGCGCAACGCGCGGATCGGCGCGATCGGCACGCGGCCGGCCGCCTTCCAGACGATGCGCATCAGCGAGAAGCTGCTGCAACGCTCCGGCATCACGGTTGTGACGGTGGACATGTCGGAGATCATCGGGGCGGCGTCGAAGCTGGATGCGGCCGCGAAAGAGGTGAAAGCCAAGATCGCCGAGATCCGCGCCTACGGCACGATCCCGGCGGGCATCCCGGACGAGAACGTCGCGCGGCAGGCGAGGCTCTCGGTCGCGGTCGGGAACTGGATCCGTGAGAATGCCATCGACGCCGCCGGCCTGCAGTGCTGGACCTCCATTCAGCAGAACTACGGCTGCGCGGCCTGCCTCACGATGAGCATGCTCGGCGAAGCGCTCACCCCCTGCGCGTGCGAAGTGGACGTGGGCGGCGTGACCGGCATGTACGCGCTGACTCTCGCGACGGGCAACCCGGCCGCGCTGCTCGACTGGAACAACAACTACGGCGACGACCGCAACATGTGCGTGTGCACGCATTGCAGCAGCTATCCGAAAAGCTTCATCAACAATCCGATCGAAATCTCGAATCTCGACGTGCTCGGCGCCGCGCTGGGGCCCGAGAACTGTTTCGGCGGCGTGAAGGGCAAGGTGGCGGCCGGGCCGATGACCTACTTGCGGGTCTCGACCGACGACACCAACGGCCGGGTCCGCGCCTATCTGGGCGAGGGTGAGTTCACCGACGACCCGTTCGATATGGCCGGCGGCATCGCCGTCTGCCGCATCCCGAATCTGCAGGCCCTGCTCGCCTACCTGTGCGAAAAGGGCTTCGAACACCACGTGGGCATGACCCGCAGCCACTGCGCCGCCGTCATCGCCGAAGCCGTCCAGCGGTATCTGAAATGGGATCTGTATCGGCACCGGTAGATCGGAGTGTTGGAGTGTTGGAGTGTTGGAGTATGGGAGTACTGGAGTGGTGAGGACGATGCGGATGCAGCTGGTCGAGCCCGCTCATGACTCCATCACTCCACCACTCCAACACTCCGTTTCGGAAGGAGCACACCATGGCCAATTACCTGCTCGGCATGGACTACGGGACGGGCGGCGCGAAGGGTTGCGTGATTGACGACGAAGGGAATGTCCTGGGTTACGGGTTCGAGGAATACCCGATCCTGAACCCGAAGCCCGGATGGTCGGAGCACGACCCGGCCCTGTATTGGGCGATCGCCTGCCGCATCACGAAAGGATGCGTTGCGCAGGCGGGGATCGACCCCAAGGCGATCCGCGGTATCGCCGTGTCCTCCGCCCTGCCCTCCCTGGTGATGGTGGACAAGGCCGGCAACCCGATCAACAACGCCTACAATCTGATGGACCGGCGCGCGACCGCGGAGGTGGACTGGCTCAAGGCGCATATCGGCGAAGATCGCATCTTCAAGATATCGGGCAATCGGCTCGAAGACCATCCCTGCATCGTGAAACTGATGTGGGAGCGGAATAACCGGCCCGAATCGTACAAGAAGATCCACAAGGCGCTCACGATCGAAGGCTACATCACGCAGAAGCTGACCGGCGCCTTCACGCTGCTGCACGGCAGCGCCGCGCTCTACGGGGTCGCCTACAATCTCGTGGAGCGCCGGTTCGACGGCAAGCTGCTCGACGAAATCGGACTGCGCGCCGATATTCTGCCCGAGCTCTACGACTGCGAGACGCTCATCGGCGAAGTCACGCCGGAGGCGGCCGCGGCCACGGGGCTGGCACCCGGCATCCCCGTCTGCGCCGGGCAGGTCGACTTCAACGCAAGCTGCGTGGCGAGCGGCGTGATCCACGAGGGCGACATCCAGAGCAACCTCGGCACGTGCGGCAACTTCGGGATCATCCACAAGGACGCGAATTTCATGTTCGAGATGATCGCGCTCGGCTTCACCGTCGACCCGACGAACACCTTCATCACGATCCCCACCACGACGACCGGCGGCCAGTCGATCCGCTACCTGCGCGACACGTTCGGGCAGGCGGAGATGCAGGCGGCCGAATCGCTGCCCGATACCGACGCCTACGACCTGCTCAACCAGCAGGCCGAAAAGGTGGCGCCCGGCAGCGAAGGGCTGATCGTGCTCCCGTTCCTGATGGGCGAGCGCACCCCCATCTGGGATGTCGACGCGCGCGGCTGCATCTTCGGGCTCTCGCTCAACCACACCAAGGGCCACGTCGTACGGGCCACCATGGAAGGCGTCGCCTACGCCATGTACGATTCGTTCCGTATGATCAAGGACACGGGCCGCAAGATCAACTTCCCCATCGTCATGCACGAGGGCGGCGCGAAAAGCAGCCTCTGGCGCCAGATCATCACCGATGTGTTCGATACGCCCACCGTGCTGACCAAACGCCGGACCGGCGCCCCGTTCGGCGATGCCATCCTTGCCGGCGTCGCCACGGGCGTGTTCCCGGATTTCTCCGTCTCCAAAGCGTGGGCCGAGTACGTCGAACAGATGGAACCGAACGCCGAGAACCACGAACGGTACATGGCGTACTTCCAGGTCTACAAAGACCTGTATGAACACGTGAAGGGGGACTACAAGGCGCTGGCGGGGTTGAGGGAGTGAGGGGAGAGTGATCAGTTATCAGTGATCAATAACTTGCTCGAGAACTTACTCGAGAACTTGCTCGACCCCCCGCCTCTGAGGCGGGGGGGAGGACGAAGAGTAAGACGACCAAGTTCCCGAGTAAGTTCTCGAGCAAGTTCCAAGAGAGGAGCACACCATGCTGGTCGACATCCGGGAAATCCTGGCAGACGCACGCACGAAACGATACGGGGTCTGCTCCACCAGCCCCGTCTTCTCGCTGGCGATCCCGCCGATCATTCAGGCGTGCGAAGAGAAGCGCTCGCCGATCATCCTGTCGGTGACGGAGAACCAGATGCCGTACGACGACATCGACAACGTCGGCCCGGAGCTGGTGCGCTATGCGCACAAGACGGAGATTCCGGTTGCCTTGATTCTGGACCACGGCAAGACGATGGAGACAGTCACGCGTGCAATCCGGATGGGATTCAACGCCATCATGTTCGACGGCTCGGACCTGCCGTTGGAGGAGAATATCCGGCAGACCGCGGAAATCAGCAGGATGGCGCACCACTTCGGGCTCGCGATGGAAGGTGAACTCGGCTCCATCGGCGGCAAGGAAGGCAAGACGATCGAGGCCCGCGACGCGGGCTACGTGTACACGGAGCCGGAAACCGCCCGCCGCTTTGTCGAGGAGACGGGTGTGGACATCCTGGCCGTCGCGATCGGCAACATCCACGGCGTGACCGCGTTCGAGCCGCAGCTCGATTTCGAGCGGCTGCGCGCGATCCGCGACACGCTCGACATTCCGCTCGGCATGCACGGCGCGTCCGGCATCTCGGATGCGGACATGAAGGCGTGCATCACGAACGGAATCTCGAAGGTGAACTTCTACTCGACCATGTCCAGGAACATGGTCGTGGCGGCCCGCCAGCTCATCGCGTCCGACGACAAGTTCGTGAACTTCCCGCTGCTGGTCAATGCCGCGCAGGAAGCGGCCTGCGAGACCATCCGCCAGTGCTGCGACCTGTACGGCAGCGCCGGGAAGATCCGGTCGAACGGCCAACGCCACTGACCCGGCAAGGGCTGCTTGACGTCGTTTCCGACAGTGTTCACGGCTGCCCCGGTCTGCCTCTTCTGTCTCGGATTGCGCACTCGCGTTCCGACTTGACATATCAGGTATGTATGTACATAATTAGGTATATCCTGACCGACCATTGAGGGAGACCGACGATGCAGAACGCAACCATACATGTCAAGGTTGAGTCCGGCCTGGCGAAGGGCCTGAAGCAGCTCGCGCGTTCGCGACAGACGACGATGGGGCAACTCGTGCGGGAAGCGCTGGTCGCATGCTACCAGCCAGCACTATTGGGGTTGAGCAGCGAGCGGGCCCAGGCACTGGCCGCCTATCGCGGCGGCTACATCACCGTCGGGAAGTTGGCCGAGGTGATGGGCATGCATGTGCTGACCATGCGCCAGTGGCTGAACGAGCACGGCATCCCGCAGAACAACGCCCTCGGTCGGGACGATCAGCGGCATGCCCTATAGGAAACATCTGGTATTCGACAGCGTGGTGCTCAGCAACTTCGCGCTGGCCGGCGAGTTGAGGCTGCTGCTGCGTTTGTACGTCGGCCGCGGTCTGATCACCACGGAGGTGCTCGACGAAATCGGACACGGGGTGGCCGTCGGGTACGGCGAACTGCGCGCGGTCCTGACAGCGGTTCGGAAGGGGGAATTGCGGCCGGCATCGCTGACGTCACGGGAGCGGGTGCAGTTCCAGAACTTCCTGCAGACGCTGAGTGCGGGGGAGGCATCGTGCCTGGCCGTCGCCATCGGGAAGGCGCGAGTTGTGGCCACGGACGACCGCGCCGCGCGCACCTTGTGCGCCGACCTGGGCATTTCAGTCACAGGGACGCTCGGCATTTTGCTCGCCGCGCGGCAGTGCGGAGCGCTTTCGGAGCACGAAGCGGACCGCATCCTGGCTGTCATGATCGAGCGTGGCTTCTACTCACCGATTCGGAGCCTGCGCGATATCACGTAGAAAGGTGTTAACGCGCGGCCGGCTTCAGCACCTCCGGCGGCTTCGGCGACGCCTCGTACGCGAGCATCTTGTTGCCTTCCTCGACATAGTTCTTGCCTTTCTGCCGGATGTCGACGTACTTGCCCGCACCGTACACGGTGTTGTTCTTGAGCGTCACGTTATCGAAGGTGAAGCCCGAGCGCCCGGACGCATTCCCCCAGATGAAGCTCGGCGGTTTCTTCGTCACGCTGGCGGGGTCAAGGTAGATACGGTTGCCCTCGAACTGGATGTTGTCGAAGACCATCCCCACATACTCCCGCGAGTTGTCGGGAATGCCGAGTTTGAGGGCCGGCGGCGCGAACTTTCCTTTGCGCTGGTATCGGTTCCCGTAGATGATCACGTTGTCGACAATCTTGATGTTCCGGAACCGGCAGTGCTGGAACTTCACCCCGTCAACCTGCACCACGAAGGCGCCGGCATTCACGCCGGACGGGTCGATGATCCAGTTGTCCTTGAACAGGTGATCCTCCGCCAGCTCGCCCTTGGGCGCCTTGCCGTGCCCCCAGATCCCGATGCCGCCCGTCTCGCGGGGCCCGGCGACAATGTTCCCGAGCACCTTGACCCGCTGGCAGTTGTCGATCTCCACCTGCATCCCGTCCAGATGGCAGCTCGTAATCTCCACGTCCTGACACCCCAACAGGATGAACCCGAACCGGTCGTACCCGTTGATGGGCACCTCGTTGCTGTCGATGAACCGGCAGTTGGTGATCGTGATGCGTTTTGATGTGTAGAACTTGTAGCCGCCGAACCGATCGATCCCGTTGGAGTCGAAACCGAGGTCGCGGACCAGGATGTTTTCCGCCCTGTGCGCCGTCCCGATCGGGGCGTCCGGCCGCGCAGTCGCCTTGCGCTGCAACACACTCTCATGCGGCCCGTCACCGCGCAGGATCAAGTCCTTGGGATCCTTGTCCAGCCCCGGCGCCCCGCGGTTCTGCGTGCTCAATGGAATGTCGTTGACCGCATAGGTGCCTTTCGGGAAATAGACGGTGTTGACACCCTCGGCGTTGTTGGCCGCGTTGAGGGCATCGCGAATAGACTTCGTGTCGTCCCGCTTGCCGTCGCCCAGCGCGCCGTACTCCTTGACGTTGTACGTCGCGGCCTGCCCTGCACATACAAAGGCCGCCATCACCCCGACTGCCAGACACGTGACGATTCCTGCTCTCATCGGTAACCCTCCCGGTTTGCGGGATCGGGGCGCCTGCCGCACACGGCGGCGCCAAGACCCGTGTTGACGACACATCTTCCGGAGGGGACGGAAAGATGTAAAGACCTGCTGCTCACTCCTTGCATATGCCCCAACCACACTACCGACGGCACGGCCATCATTCAGTATGGATTTATGGTACCTATCATCAGTCCATTCTATCGCGTCGCGGTTTGGATGTCAAGGCCTGGCGGAAAATTTTGTAGCAGGCCGGGCGTCCCAGCCAGGCCCCATCGCGACCGCAACCGAGCACGAAGAGATATCGGCTCGCCGGGTGACCGTCTACCCGCTAGAATCACGCAGACGAAAGGAGAAGGGACGATGACACGCACGGAGAGGGAGAGCCTGCTCACGCGATACGAAGGGAACCCGATTATCACGCCGGACGACGTGCCCGGCTCGAACGCGGTGTTCAACTGCGGCCAGACGATGCACGACGGAAAGACCGTGCTGCTGCTTTCGATCGATTGGAACGACCGCCCCTCCACGGTGCGGGTGGCCACAAGCGAGGACGGCATCCACTTCGAGATCGCACAGGAGGACTTCTTCAAGCCCCAGGGCACGCCGTTCGAGCCCTACGCGCGCCGCATTATCGACACGCGGGTCACGAAGATCGACGACGCCTATTACATCGCTTTCCCCTCGGGCGGCAACACGGTCTCCGGCATGAAGCCGTGCGGCATTCTGGCCAAGACCAAGGATTTCAAGACCGCCGAACTGGTCGAGATCATCGCGCTGCCCACAAATCGCGTGCCGTGCCTGTTCCCCGAGAAGATCAACGGCCGATACGGCAAGATCGATCGGCCCGGCGGCGGACCGGAAGGTCCGGGCGAGATGTGGGTGAGTTTCTCACCCGACCTCATTCACTGGGGTTCCTACCGCTTCCTCATCAAACCCTACGCGAAATGGAACGCCCTGAAGATCGGGCCGGTCCCGCCCGTGAAGACGGAGCAGGGCTGGCTGGTCCTCATTCACGGCGTACAGCGCCACCCCTGTGCGGGGAACTCCTACCGGCTCGGCGCCATCATGTTGGACCTCGAAGACCCCTCGAAGGTGATCGGCCGCACGGAGGACTGGATCTTCGCGCCGGCGGAACCCTACGAGGTGATCGGCAAGGTCCACCATGTCGTCTTCATCTGCGGGTGTATCCCCGACTACGACGAGGATCGGCTCCGCGTCTACTACGGCGCCGCGGATACCTGCATCGGGCTGGCGAGCTGCCGCCTGAGTGAGTTGATCGAGCGGGTGATGAACTCGCCCGGCGGGGCTTAGTGCTCCCCGGCGTAAATACGCTAACGTTAGTGTATTTACGCCGGGGAGTACTTAGTGGCTTCGTCCTCGAGAGCTGCAACGAAAAGCAAGAAACTTACGGGTGCAGAGAGGTCAGAGGGCAGTAGTCAGAGGTCAGGCAGAACGCCATGCTTGTCGAAAAGCCGCTGACTTCTGACCTCCGACCTCTGACCGCTGGGTTGCGGGCGAAGC
>JAFGHX010000467.1 GCA_016929905.1 Kiritimatiellia bacterium | reverse complement strand
TTCGCGGCCGTCGTGCGCCGGAAGACCCCCGCCCGCAGCGGGTTGGCCTCTTTCGGCGCAGTCGCGGCGCGGCGAGCCGAGCACAGAGCTGCCAGGTATGCACTCGCCTCGCCGCGCCGCCCCTGCATCCGAAATAGGCCAATCTAATGCAAGCCTATTTACGAGACAGGACACTACGGCAGGTCTATCTTGTGAGTCTGTTGGCGAAGGATGATTCTGGACGGCAACGTTGGCGGAATTGTGGTCTTGCGGGGAAGGAAAGCGCTGGCGAGCCCGGAAACAAGCGTGGGCATGTAGCCAGCTTTCCTTCGCCGCAAGACCATTCAATTCCGACAACTTCTCCTTTCGCGCCTCTTTTCCGCCACAGGTCGCAGATGCGCCCGTGGCGTGCGGATCTCCGCTGCGCTCCGACGCGCCTTTTCGCGGGCCCTCTGCCTCCGCCTGCCCTGAGCTTGTCGAAGGGTGGCTCCGTGACTCCGCCGTGTCCTGAGCTCGTCGAAGGGTGGTGAATCTGCTTCCCTATGCGGTTGGCGCTCTGCTATCACACGATCAAGTACCTGAAGGCGCGGCAGGTTTGGGCGCGGGTGTGGCTGTGGCTGCGCAAGCCGTTCGAGCGGGTGCCGCATGGGGTGAGGGCACCCGTTTGGGCTGGGTGTCGATGGCGGCCCGGCGCGCCGTTTCAGCCGCCGCCGGGCGCGGAGGAGAATCCGGCCCCGGATGTTGTCCGGGGCCTTTTTCGTTTCCTGAATGAGGAGCGTGAATTGGGTTGGCCGCCGAGCTTTGCGCCGAGCGATGCACCGATGCTGTGGCGATACCATTTGCAGTATTTCGATTGGCTTTGGGGGCTCGAGTATGAACAGGCGAAAACCGCCGTGTTGGCGTGGATCCATGCTGGACGGCCCGCGCGGACGCGGGGGCCGGCTCGCGGGACGCTCGCCCTCCAGCAGCCCACCAAATGGAGGGCGAGCGTCTCGCGAGCCGGGACCACGAATGGCGTTGGCCTACCCCAGGATCACGCGGGCAACGTCGACCCCGTCGCCTGGGATTCGTATCCGATTTCTCTCCGGTTGATGAACTGGTGCATGGTCTTCTTCGGTAAGTTCCGGGAGCCGACGGAGGCGGATGCGGAATTCATCAGCCACCTCTGGCCAAGCATCTATCAGCAAACCCGATGGCTGAGCAGGCATATCGAATGGCATCTGATGGGAAATCATGTGTTGGAGACTGTGTCGGCGCTTTCCCTGTCTGCGTCGTGCTTCCACTCTCCAAAACTTGCTCGAGAACTTACTCGAGAACTTACTCGAACGTCCCCGAACGATTCGAGCGGTCACGACAGGACGAAGAGTAAGACAAAGAGTAAGACAAAGAGTGCTGGCCACGGATGGCACACCAAAGCCCTACGACTCCTCCGCCAACAACTCACCGAGCAGATCCTACCCGACGGCGGGCATTTCGAGCGATCGCCGATGTACCATGCCCGGATCATGTACGTTCTCCAGATGTTGGCGAATACGGGCGATCCGGGCCTGGAAGATCTGGTGGGCGACCCGCTCGAACGGATGAACAAGGCGCTGGAATGTATGACGCATCCGGACGGCGATATCGCGTTGCTGAACGACAGCGTGCACAGAGTGGCCGCGAAAGAGCGCAAAGAACGCAAAGGAGATGAGGCAGATGGGGAAGAACACGGGGGTGTTGACAAGTATGCGGTCACATACGGCCCCTGGGCGTTGGAGGATACGGGGTACTACGGTTGGCGGGGCGAGGATGGGAGTCATGTGATCATCGACGCCGGACCGATCGGGCCCGACTATCAGCCCGGGCATGCGCATGCGGGTGCGCTTTCGTTCGAGTTGTCGTTGAAGGGGCAGCGGGTCATTGTGGACAGTGGCGTTTGCACCTATGAGCCTGGCGAAATGCGCGACTACTGCCGGTCGACCCGCGCGCACAATACCGTCGAGATCGATGGCCAGGATCAGTGCGAGTTGTGGGGCGCGTTTCGGGTCGGGCGAAGGGGCACGCGCCCCGATGTCCAGTGGGATCCGGGCGACGCCGGGTTCCGGCTGGAAGCCGGCCATGACGGCTATCTCCGTCTGCCGGCCAGGGCGACGCACAAACGCACATTCGAGTGGAACCGGAAGAATGTGCTGAATCTGCTGGATGTGGTGGAGGCACAGAAGCCGGTCACGGTGGTGAGCCGCCTCCATCTGCATCCCGACTGCGAAATCGCCGAAATGAGCCGCCACACCGCGCACGTCCGCTTCGACACCGGCGAACTCAAGATCACATTCGAGGGCGAAGGCGAATTGACGGTCGAAGATTCCTGGTATTGCCCCGAATTCGGGAAGAAGCTCCCAAACAAGTGTCTCGCGTTCACCGTCCGCGCGGAACGCGTCGCCATCAGCACGCGCATTACCCCGACGTAGAAATGAGCCCGTCTTTCGTGAGCCGAAATCCATGACGTGATCTTGTGTCCCCAACTACACTCTTAAACGAATAACGAATAACGAATAACGAATAACGAATAACGAATAACGAACACCCATGCGCATCTTGTTCCTTAGCCACTACTTCCACCCCGAAGGCAACGCGCCCGCGACGCGCGTCTACGAGATGACACGCCGGTGGGTGAAGGCCCGGCACGAGGTGACCGTCGTCACCGGCGTGCCGAACGTGCCGAACGGGATTGTCTACCCCGGGTACCGGAACCGCCCGATCCAGCGCGAAACGATCGAAGGCGTCAATGTCGTCCGGGTCTGGACCCATATCGCGCCGAACAAGGGGACGGTGCGGCGGATTCTGAACTATTTGTCGTTCATGGCCTCCGCGTGCTGCGTAGGGCTGCGAGTGCGGCGGCCCGACGTCCTGATCGCGACCTCGCCCCAGTTCTTCTGCGGTTGGGCCGGGGCGATTGTGAGCAGACTGCGCCGACTGCCGTTCGTGCTCGAGATCCGGGATATCTGGCCGGAATCGATCGTGGCTGTCGGCGCGCTCACAAGCAAGCGTCTGATCCGAATGCTCGAATGGCTCGAGAGACGATTGTACCGCGCGGCGACGCATATCGTGACCGTGGGGGAGGGGTACAAGGCGCAGCTTGAACAGCGGGGGGTAGGGGCCGAACGGATTTCGGTGATTCCGAATGGGGTGGATAGGGCGGTGTTTCACCCGATCAACGCTGACGTCAGTAGCACCTCTGCGCGTGCGAACGCACGCGCAGAGATCGACAAAGATTACGACAAAGATTACGACAAAGAAATCGATGTGAGGAAACAATACGGATTGCGGGGCAAATTCGTCGTCGCCTACATCGGAACCATCGGGATGGCGTGTGGGCTGGAGGTTGTGCTCCGGGCGGCCAGGCGGCTCAAGGAGAAGGGACGAGAGGATATCCGGTTCCTCCTCGTCGGCGATGGGGCGGTGCGCGCGCGGCTGGAGACCGAGGCGAAAGAAAGGGGCCTGGATAACGTCGGGTTCACCGGCCGGGTCGACAAGAAGGAGGTACCCGACTACCTGGCCGCGACGGATGCGTGCCTGGTGCATCTCAAGAAGACGCCGCTGTTCCAGACAGTGCTGCCGTCAAAGATCTTCGAAGCCGCGGCAATGGGCAAACCCATCATTCTGGGCGTGGAGGGGGAAGCCGCGAAGCTGGTTGAAGAGGCAGCCGCAGGCGTCACTATTGAACCGGACAACGACGAACGGCTAGTCGTGGCCATCGAGCGGCTGGCAGGCGATGGTGAATTGCGCGCCCGGCTGGGCGCAGCAGGCCGGGAGCATATCGCGGCCCGGTACGACTATGACGGGCTTGCGAGCGCATACGTCGAGGTGCTCGAGGAAGTCGCCCGGGGCAACGCTGGCCGGTGAATGGCCGCAAAAAGGTGCAAGAGCCGAAAAGTCCAGGAAGGGGAATACGTTTGGAGGAATTTGACGCGGGCTGCGCCCAGGAGGCAATCATCCCCCGGTAGCACCAGTCAAGCAGCCCGCCCAAGTTCCTCCAACATCCCTTCTCTTGGTTTTTGCGCTTTTTGTGCCTTCTTGCGGCCGTTCCTTCCCTTTCTGAACAGCCACGGCGCCAGAGGCTGCGGGTCGGCCCAGAGCCCAAGCCCGGCCCTCCGTGCGTTCTGTTCCGCACGACGGATTCTCGTGGCCTTGCACCGAGGATACCGCCATGCCAGCCCGTCGCGAACGAGTTGGAGATTGACCCAGATGTCGCCGGTAAACACATCGCCGAGTATCCGTCCGTATCGATCCGTTCCCTCATATTCGAGTCTCACGATCCTGCCAAGGGTACTAGCCGTCAAAACCGTTTTGGCTTCGGGACCGAATGGCTGGGTAAGCTCCGGCGCGTCGATGCCCGCGAGCCGTACGGTTGCGGGATGTTGCGTATTCGCGCCGAGCACCGGCGTGACAGGCTCTCCGAGTTGCCAGTTTCCAGGTTCCAGTTTCATGTGCACCGTATCCCCGTCCACCACGCGAACGACACGGCATAGGATGCAGCGCCTGGCCTCGTTTCGCTGAGTCGTGAGTCCGTTTTGGGGCCGCTCTGTGAGCGGCCTCCCCCGCGCCGCGCTCCGGCGCGGCACGGGTCGCACCCGCCCGACCACGTCGCACGCCGGTCCGTGACTCCGCACGCCCGGCAATACCACCACCAGCCCCATCAGCAGAAACATCCGCTTCATGGCGGGAGTATAACCAGGTTATATGAGACGTCAAGTCGTGATTCCGCACGTGTTCCGTTTTTTGCTGCAAACAGCCGCTGATCACGCTATAAGCACCGCATGCGGAAGAGGAAGCGACAGCGCAGGCCCGGCCAGACCGCCACGGCCATCAGCATGAGCGAGGCGTTCTATGATGCCGTGGAAGAGGGCAGGAAGAAGCTGCAGATGGACCGGTCCAATTTCATCCGGTACTGCGTCGCTAAGGAACTGGAGCAGCTCGGGATCAGCGTTTCCCAGGCGACCGAGAAGCAGTGACACGCCCTGTCTCCCGGGCGTTGCAGGCTGCAATCGTCAATATTCAATCGCCAATCGTCAATCCGTCGGCGGTTCCTCAAACGTCACTCCGTCGTGACTGACCCAGATCGTGTAGTAGTTCGTCTGATACGCCACCGCATTGGTTCTGTCCTCGTACAAGGTGTTGGTGCCCGTGTAGACTTCCGTGCCGTCCGTCAAGTTGGTCGGATAGTCATCAGTGCTGTACCGGATGGTGACCGCGTTGTTCGACATCCCACAATGCCGCGGATCCAGCCAGCGCAGGAAGGCGCTGTTGGTCAGGCCCACGGCTCGAAACCAGAACGCTTCGCCCGTTGCCACGAAGATATCAACGCTCGCAGTGCTCGTCCCGCCTCGGCCGTCGGACGCAGTGTAGCTGAAGCTGTCCTCGCCGCTGTACGATGCCGACGGCCTATAGGTGATGTTCGTGGCAGCGGCATTCGTCACGACAGACCCGTGAGCGCCTTGCGCAATACCAACAACTGTTAACGTATCGTCGGTGTTACTATCCGTGTCGTTGTCGAGTACGGACAGCAGAACCGCCGTGTCCACGGCGGTTACGCCGGTGTCGTTCATCGAGACGGGCGGCCAGTTGCCGTATTCGTTCAGTCGCTGTGCGTAGACATCCCTCGCGCCGGATCTTTCATCGTGCCATGCAAGAATCACCCCGCCCTGTCCGTCAGGCACAATCTGTACCTCGCTCTGTGAGTTTGTGCTGTTCGCAGTCACGACACCATCGGACGTCCACAAACCCGATCCCGCCGGGTCAAAACGTTGTACGTAGACATCTTCTGTGCCGTCCCTGCGGTCTTGCCACGCGAAGAAGGAACCGCCCCGTCCGTCAGGTGCGCTTGAGGGGGTCCTCTGTTCGCCAGCAAAGGTGCAGGCTGCTCGCCCGTTGGATGTCCACATGGCTTGGCCGTTGGCGTCCAGCGCCTGCGCATAGATGTCGTATTGGCCGTTTCGAAGGTCTTCCCAGGTGATGAAAGCTCGACCGGCACCATCCGTTGCCAGTACCGGGCTACCTTGAAAGAAGGAAGCATCGCAGACCGGGATGCCGTTGGAGGTCCAGGAGGGCCCGCCGTCTCCGGCCAACTTTTGTGCGTAGATGTCGCCGCTATCTGTTCGGCTGTCCGACCAAGCCAGAATCGCGCCCCCATGGTACGCTCTGTCCATTTCTATGGTGTCTTGGGCGCCCGTTGCATCGCAGACTGGCGTGCCGTCGGCTACCCATGTCACTGTTCCATCGCGGGTGACGAGCTGGGCATAGATGTCCTGGCTAGTGCCCCGGTCGTCATGCCAGGAGATGATGGCGCCTGCGTGTCCGTCCGAGCAAATCCTGGGATAGTCCTGGGCGTTGGCGGCCGTGCAGATGGCGACACCATTCGACGTCCAGACTGAACTGCCGTTCGAATCCAGCCGTTGCGCGTAGATGTCTAGATTGCCGCTCCTCTTGTCATGCCACGTGATCACAACGCCCCCGTTGCCGTCGGCAACGCAACGGGGATAGTTTTGGTTGTTGCCGCTGATCGAACAGACGACCGTGCCGTTGCCGGGCCATAGGAGGGCACCGTTGGCGTCGATGTGTTGCGAATATATGTCCCAGTATCCCGAACGTCCATCCTGCCACACTGCTACACAGCCTCCCTGTCCGTCGGATGCAAGATCGACATGCTCTTGGCTATTGCCCGCATTGCAGACGAGCAGCCCGCCGTTAGTCCACTGGGCATTTCCGTAGGCGTCGAAACGCTGGGCGTAGACGGCGCCCAAGTCACTGCGCTGGTCATGCCAGGCCATGATGGCGCCGCCCCGCCCGTCCGGGCACACGGCCACTGTCTGTTGCGCGTTCGCCTCGGCCGATACTACGTTGTTGGTTTCTGGTGATATTGCCCACACATCCGCAGGCGCCTGAAGGGCACCCGTCGAGTAGAGCCGTTGCGCGTAGATGTCGCCAGTCCCGTTTCGTGAATCGCTCCACGCGCTGATTGTACCACCCCGGCCGTCGGAGACAACGCGAAGGGACGTCTGAGCGCTCGCGGCCCCGCAGAGCAGAAGGCCGTCCGCTGCCCACTGCGCGGCACCGTCCTTGTCGAGCAGTTCCGCATAGAGATCATTCGTGCCGGTACGGCAGTCTTGCCAGGACACTAGCGCTCCACCTAGACTGTCAGAGATGCCCGCGGGAGCCGTCTGTTGTCCTGTGGCGTCACACACGACAACGCCGTCTGCGGTCCACGATACTGTGCCTGTCGTGCTGAGGTGTTGCCCGTAAATGTCGATGTCTGACCCGCGCGAGTCTGCCCACGTGACGATCGTTCCTCCGATCCCGTCGGGAGTGAGGTAGGGGTCCGTCTGAGCGGCGGCGTCGCTGCAGATTACGATCCCGTTGGCCGCCCAGTATACGGCGCCGGTATGGCTGACCCGCTGGGCATACAGGTCGGAGTTACCGGCCCGGAGATCTTCCCATACGAGGATGGCGCCGCCGACATTGTCGCCGATCAGCTCGTGTGCGGTCTGGTTACTGGCCGCCGCGCAGACGGCGACGCCGTTTGCCGCCCAGTAAACGGTGCCGGTATGGCTGATGCGCTGGGCATAGATATCGATGTCGGACCCGCGACTGTCCTGCCACGCGATGATTGCGCCGCCGACATTGTCGCCGGTCAGCTTCGGGGTCTGCTGCGCGGCGCCGTCGTTGCAGATCGTGACGCCGTTGGCCGCCCAGTACACGGTGCCGGTATGGCTCAGCCGCTGGGCGTAGATATCGAGGTTGGAGTCGCGGTTCTCCTGCCACGTGACGATCGCGCCGCCGACATTATCGCCGGTGATCTGCGGCTCGGTCTGCGCGTCCGACGCCGAGCAGACCGCGATCCCATTCGCCGCCCATTCGACCGTCCCGGTATAGCTGATCCGTTGGGCATAGATATCCCACCCGCCACCCCGCAGATCCTGCCATGTGATGATCGCGCCGCCCACGTTATCGGACACGATCTGGGGCGAGAGCTGGGCTGCGGCCGCATCGCAGATCACGACGCCGTTCGAGGTCCATTGCACGTCACCGTCGTAATTGACGCACTGCGCGTAGATATTCGTGTCGCCCGACCGGGTATCTTCCCAGACCATGATCATGCCGCCGGCTCCGTCGGTGCAGACCTGCAAGTTCTGCTGTTCGCCGGCTGCGGTGCAGATGGGGGTGTTTTCGGATGAATTTGTGCTCCAGGCGGCGCCAGCGTGGGTCAGGGCACTGGCCCACGCGAGCAGGGTGGCGCAGAGGGTTATTTGGGGAAGAAGAGAAGGTTGGCTGCCGGCTGAGCGGCGGACCGGAAGAATGGCCGCAAAAAGGCGCAAAAGGCGCAAAAAGGCGGAAGAAAGCGGCGTGAGCGCGGAGTGAGGGTCCCGGGTGCGGGCGATAAGTTGCGGGAATCGCGTCCGCACTGGCGTGCGGCCACGATTCCCGCAACGTCGCCTCTTTTCATAATGCACAGAATTCATTCGGATGCCTCGGCCGCCAGCTCCGGACAGACCCCTCCCTTACCCTCCCTTGGTAAGCAGGTCGGATGCCAGCCTGGCCGCGCCCGGCCGCGGCCGGGCGGTTTCAGGTTTCAGGTGTCAGGTGGGAGTGCAGGACGGGCCGGAAACGTGCAAATCTTGCCCGCCGAAAAGGCTTTTTCCGGCTTGCGGCCGCCAGCCGAGACGTGGGCCCGGGCCCCGCTGACACCTGCCACCTGAAACCTGGCACCTCTCTGGGCGCATTTTCTATATGCCCAGACGCTTTGAGCCTAGCACAGATTTCGGGAAGAAACAAGACGAAAGGCGGAGTGGCGGGAGTGTCTCTCGCCCGCGCGGGGACGCGCTCGAGCGCGCGGAGGGCACGGAGGGCAGAGGGGAGCGCCCGCTAAACTAAAGGGCGCGAAAGCGCTGCGCTTCTGTCTCCCGCAGTCGAAAATGCTGCCATCAGCGCGAAAAATTCGCCCAAGGATGAGACGCTGCCCCTGTTGTTGGGAGTTCGCCGGAGTCTGTAACGATCGGGCCATAGGTGTCGGCAGAATTCAACACGTAATTGTTCGTCTGACCAACGCAGGAGTTCTGCAAGTAAAGGTTCTTCTGCGATGACTCTGCGACAATGCCGTAGTTGGTGTCGTTGCTCGCCGCACCCGAGATATGGTTACGTTCAAACCTGTTCTCGTTGGCGAAACCTAGATAGATACCTGCATAGCCATTCCCCTGAATGCTACAGTTGACAATGCGATTTCCACTGCATCTTCCGCCAGTCCCGGTAAGGTTGACGCCTTCGAGTCCGTTTCCACTGACCACGCAATCCGCTATCAAGTTGCCACTGCAGGCCCCAGAGTCTGCCCGCAGCCAGATCCCGCGTTCTTGGTTGCCTTGAATAGTGCACCCTGAAATCCTGTTGTCACAGCATTCTCCAAGGTCTCTACCATCCAGAAGGATGCCCCAAGTTCCGTTCCCGTTGACGACGCACTGAGCAACACTGTTTCCTTTGCATTCCCCTGCTACCCCATAGAGGTAGATTCCCTGCGAACCGTTGTTGTTGACAATGCAACTTCTTATCATGTTGCCGTTGCACCGTCCTTGGTACCCGGTGAAGAAGATGCCGCAGAATGTGTTCCCGGTAGCAGCCAGATCTCTGAACATGCAAGATGTACCGCATCGACAGTACAATCCACATCCAAACGACTGCAGGATACCATCAGACACAAGAACGCTTTTCAAGGGAGCATTCGTCTCGCCCTGTATGTAGATTCCATTGTCTCCTGCCCCCCCGTCACCGATTATCGAAAACCCCATCAAATCGAGACTGACTCCTCCACATTGGATAATCACACCATGAGCTGAGGTATTCAGATTTGTCGTTAGATAGTAGGAACCAGGCTCTGTGATCGTAAAGGGGGCACTCGAGATCGGGATGCGCGGCTCTACCTGCTGCAGTGTCTTCATTGTTGGCTCTGGTTCAGACGGGGGGCTCAAGCTCCCTTGCCCCCACGCTCTCGCCACGATGCCGAAGACCAGCAGGGCGCAGGGGTCAGGTCTTTAATCTTTTAATGAGGGCGCAGGGGCTTTAATCTTGATTGCGCTGCAAAACCACTGCGGCCGGCACGTCGAAGATCCGCGGCGGAAAGAATGAAGAATGTTCAGACCGGGTTGTCCACTTCCTTTTTGCGGGACGTTCGCGGTCGGCCAGTCAAAGGGGGGGGCGGAGAGAATCAACCCTCGTAATCACTCTCGTAATCAGCAATCGAGATTTCCCGGGCAATGTGGTTTTTCGAGGATTGATTACGAGAATGATTACGAGAATGATTGCGAGAACGACTACGAGAGGGTGGACGACGAGCTGCTGGGGGTGCTGACGCGCCTGGCGGAAGAGGAAGACCGGCCGCTGGCGGCGATGGCGCGGAAGCTGATTGCCGACGGGCTCCGGGCAAGGGGGGCGGGGAAGAAGCGGAAGGCGTGAGGTGTGCGCGGGTTCCCGGACCTGAGTCGGTTGAACTCCTGAAAACCCTCCCCTGCC
>JAFGHX010000466.1 GCA_016929905.1 Kiritimatiellia bacterium | reverse complement strand
GTCCCGCCGCTTCCACTCACGCCTGGCCGTCGAGCCAGTCGAGAGCGGCGAGCACGGCGATGAGCTGGAGGCGGACCTGTTCGGCGGGCGGTGTGGCCGGGTTATGGTTCTGGACCTCGGTCACGGTGTGGACCATGCGCGACGAGATGGGCAGCCACGCCTTGGCGAGGAAATTGCGCTGCACCTCGTCGTGCCTGTAGGAGACCACCGGCTCGGCGACCGGCCGGGCTCCCGCCCGGCTCCACTGCGCGAGGATCGCGCGCGCGGCTTGCTCGTGCCCGCGCTGCAGGTCGACCGGCAGCGTATCGTGTGCGGACGACAGGTGCACGGAGCAGTTCCGGTCGGAATTCGCGAACTCGGTCTGGTGCAGATCGAGCCAGAGCTCGTAGTGCCAGGTCGGATCCAGCGCGAAGAACGACCGGAACAGGGTCGACCGGTGGTCGCGATTCGGCTCGACGAACTCGTGTTCGTTGATCTGTTCATAGGCGATCCCGAGCAGCTTCGGCGGGGTGACCTTGCGCATGTCCCACGTGTCCACGCGCGGGAACCGCTCGCCGGGCGTGCCGCCGGACTCGCCGAACATCCAGAGCTTGAACTGCTCGCGCGGGATCTGCGTGCCGGTCCAGAACTTGACCGGCGCGCGCCGGCTGCCGCCGGGGTTGACATCCGGCACGAGGGTCAGGACGAACCGCTTCAGGACGTGCGCCCGCCATTCGGCGTCGGCTTCCGGGCGCGGGCCATACCCGGCAAGCAACTTGGCCAGTTCCGTGCAGGCGGCCACGCCCGCCGGTTCATGTGCGTGCGGACGCGCCACAAACACGCCCTTCTTCCGGTCGCGCGGGACGGCTGGGTCCGTGAAGGTCAGGGCGTAGACGGCCGTCCCGGCGTGCTGGGGGAAGGGCTCGATCGTCAGGTTCGGATTCCGGGCCTGCTGTAGTGCCGCGACCAATTCGTCGACCTCGTCGGGTGTCACGTGATAGAAATAGTCCGAATCCTCGCTGCAGGCCAGCCCCACATCCATGCTCTTCACGTTGTCTCTCCTTGGTTCGGAACCCGCGCCGCAGCGGCGGGATCGACAAAGCTTACGACAAAGCTTACGACAAAGCTTACGACAAAGACAGTATGATTCTTTCGATTTCGGCGCGACAGTGAAGGATCTGGGTCTGCAACTGCGCGACACGGCGGTGGGCTGCCTGCTGTACGTATACGCCGTGCCCTATGTTCTGGTCTACGTCACGACGGACCGCCTGTCGCCGCTGATCGCCGTGCTCGCCGTTGTGCTGGCGCGGCCCGGCACGCGCGCCTGGGCATTCGTAGAGTACGGCATCACGCTGCTGTCGGTCGCTGCCTACATGCTGGCAGCACGCCGGGCGGAATGGCTGAGCGCGTATTCGCCGTGGTTCGTTGCGGCGGCCGTGCTGCAGGTGCTGCATCTGGCATGGCTGGACTGGCTGTATCGCGATCGCATGGTGACGGAACGCACGCGCGCGGCGCGGGACGCGAAATACGGGCGGAACGCGTTGCATCCGGTCCTGCTCCGCGACGCGCAGGACCCGCTGAACGCCGAAGGGCTCGCGCGTCAACTGGCTGTTCTGAACCGGCTGCACCCGGCCTTGCAGCGCATTCTGGACCGGGAACTGGCGGCGGGCAACCTGGTAGTCGGTGTTACGGACGCGGACTGGCCGGCGACCGGCGACATAGACGTGGAGCTGGCACAGCCGTTCCACGACCGCTATCCGACCCGCTTCATGGGCGTCCGGTTTCGGAACTACAAGCGGGGCGAGCTGCAGGAGCGTTCGCGGCCGCACCAAGAGTATAGGTATCGCCCCTTCCTCAGGCCGCGCGACACGGTCCATGTTGTCCTCTCTTCGTGATGGGCGGCACGGCCCGGCGGCACTCGCTGCCATACGGCCGGCCCGCGGCGCGCGCATGGGCTGTGCTTCAGGCCGGTTTTGGTGTAACCTCCCGACACGGAGCGGCTGATACCGTACGGGAGTACGCCATGCCCGACGAAGCGAAACACAACGAATACACGCAGTTGCTGCTGACGACGGAGAAGTCGCTGCGCGGCTATATCCTGGCCCACGTGCGCGATTTCGACACGGCGGAGGACATTCTGCAGCAGACGGCGATGACGCTGTGGCGCAAGTTCGACGAGTATGACAGGCGCCGCCCGTTCGTGGGGTGGGCGCTCGGCATGGCGCGGTTCGAGATTCTGAATGCGCGGCGCCGGCTGCGCCGGCACGAAGTCGTATTCGACAGCGAGTTGGCGGAGAAGCTGGCGAGCCGCTACGCGGCGATGGAGCAGGAGCTTTCGGAGCGGCGCGTGGCGCTGCGGCGGTGCCTGAAGAAGTTGCGGGGCCCCGCGCAGCGCGCGCTGGCCCTGCGCTACGAGGCCGGGCTCGAACTGCGCGGGATCTGCCGGGAGCTGGGCAAATCGCTGGCGGCGGTGAAGGTGTTGCTGTTTCGTGCGCGCGCGGCGTTGAAGGCATGCATCGCGCGCGAGCTGTCGGGCCGGGAGGCGCCCTCATGAGCGGCGAGCGCACACAGCGCCTGATCAGCGAGTATCTGGACAGGGCCCAGGTGCCGGCAGACCGCGCGCGGCTCCTGGCGGAGTTGAAGTCGAACCCGGTCGCGCTGGCGGAATTCGTGCGCGACGCGGACATGCACGCGGAACTCAGCTACCTGGCGAAGGAGCGGCGGGCGGTTGCGCGTCTGCGGCGCGTGAGGCCGGCGCCGGTCCCGTTCCCGTTCGGCCGTGTCCTGGCCGCCGGCGCGGCCGCCGTTGTGCTGATAGCGGGTGCGTGGTGGATGACGCATCGCGCAGCGCCAGCGCCGCCGGCCGGGCCGATCTGCGCGCGGCTGAGCGCTGCCGGACGCATCGAGCTTCGCCGTTTGGGTCTGACGCGGACGGCGACCGGCACGTTTGAGCTGCAGTGGGGCGACACGCTGCGGGTGGTGTCGGGCCGCGTGGCGCAGCTCGCCTTTCTGGACAACTCGGCACGGCTGGAACTGGACGCCGGCGCGACGGTGACGCTCCGCGATGAGGGCGGGAAACGGGTAGCTCTGCATGGGGGCGCGCTCTCGGCCAGTGTGGCCGCGCAACCGACCGGCCGGCCGATGATGTTCATCACGCCCGAAGCGGAGGCGCAGGTGCTCGGGACCCGGCTGCAGTTGGAGACGGCGGCGGGCCGCACAAGGCTGGCGGTCAGCGAAGGGAGCGTGCGGCTCACGCGTCTGGCGGACCGCGCGTCGGTAACGGTGGCGGCAGGTCAGTCGGCGGTGGTCGCGCGCGGCGAGCCGTTCGAGGTGCGGAGCACGCGACTCCAGGCCGAATCGGCGCACGCCGCGCAAGGGCTTGTCGCGCTGTATACGTTCGAGGAAGCGCACGGCACGCTCGTGCGCGACCGATCGGGGTTCCGGGCCCCGCTGCACCTGCAGATCGACGACGCGAACGCCGTGCGCTGGGAGCCCGGCTGCCTGGCCGTCATTCGTTCGGCGCGCATCCGGTCCGCGACGGCGGCAGACAAGATCACCGGCGCCTGCGCCGCGTCGGGTGAACTTACGGTCGAAGTGTGGATTCAACCGGCGGCGCGGCGCGCCCCGATGCTCAGCGCGTGGGGGCCGAGCCGCGTCGTCACCCTGTCCGGCGGGCTGTACAGCCGCAGCTTCACGCTCGGGCACGGCGGCAACGTGGCCCGGCTCGGCGTCTATGCGTTCCGGGTCGCGACGAGTGCGCAGCCCGAGGGCGAACCGGCCAACTGGGCTACCGTGCGGGAGGTGGCGCAAACGCGCCCGACGCACGTGGTCTATTCCCGGGCGGCGGACGGGTTCTTCGCGCTGTATGTCGATGGCGAGCCGGTCGGCATGCGCCGGGCGACGAAGTACGACGAAACCCGGAACCTGCCGGCCGAACTCCCGCAGCGGATCGGCGGCCATCTGGCCGACTGGCACGAGGGCCACTACCTCGCCCTGGCCAACGAGCCGCTTCTCCAGCAAGGGGTCGACCCGGCTGACAGCGGCGATCGCGCGTGGCTGGGCCGCTACTACGGGGTCGCCATCTACTGCCGGGCCATGTCCCGGGCACAGGTCGCCGCGCGGTTCCGGGCCGGGAGAGCCGGGTTCGCCCGCGTCGCGCGCAACGGATCTGGCGCTTCGTTGTGAGAGGAAGCTTTGTCCTTGCCCCGTAGGACGGGCTTTCTCAGCCCGTCCCCGTTAGTCCCCGTTAGCCGTCGGCTCACGATTCTGCGGGACGGGCTGGAAAGCCCGTCCTACCATTCGCTCGTCTTCGTTTCGCCACGGCGGACAGGCTGTAAGCTTTGTCGATCCCGCC
>JAFGHX010000465.1 GCA_016929905.1 Kiritimatiellia bacterium | reverse complement strand
GGCCGGCCCTCCATTGGATCAACACGCAACATGTTGGGTCTTTGGAGGGCGCGGCTCCGTCCGCGCCGGGTTTTTCAGCGCAATCGAAAGTCCGAGGTCAAAAGTCCAAGGTCAAAAGTCCAAGGTCAAAAGTCCAAGGTCGAAAGACCAAGGTCTGAAGCCCAGGCTCTCGAAGTTGCCTCTCTCCCGACCTTCGACCGTCCGACCTGCGACTCTCCCCCCTACACATCCGCTTTCGGCATTTTCGAGGGCGGGTTCTGCCGGTGACATTCCTCCATGACGGCGATCTGCTGGCGGATATGGGCGAGCGTCACCTCGAGCGGCGCTCCCTTGCTCAGCGTGCGGTACAGCATCTCGTAGTACTGCGCGGTCCCCGACTTGCCGTCCTTCGGCTTTTCCCAGACCGCTTCATGCCACTTCATGTTCTCCTTGCAGTAGACCGGCGTTCCCACGTCGCTCACGAGCGGTTCCTGCACGAGGCTCTGTTTCGGCTGTTCGCCCGGCTTGAAGTACCGCCACCGAATACCCTCGCGGTCCGCGAGCAGTCCGCCGCGCGTGCCGTACACATTGAACGAGTACTGCGGATAGGCGCAGCAGCTCGAGATCTCGAGGTCGACGGTCGGGTGCCCCTTCGCCTGCAGGATGACCTTCACGTGGTCCTCCGCGTCACCGAAGGTGTTCGCGCGATCCATGATGCACGTCACCTTCGGCATCACGTCCGTGCCGAACAGCTGCAGGATCTGATCCATACTGTGCGGCCCCGTGTTGAGCAGGTTGCCCCCGTAGTTCTTGCGCAGCGTCTGCCAGTCCCACCGGCGCGAGAACCCGTTGGCCCCGGCCTTGATCAGCACAATCCGGCCCAGCACCCCGGATTCGATCACCTTGCGCACCTGCTGGAACCCGTCCGCGTACCGGTTGTTCTGAAAGACGGCCATCAGTTTGCCCGCCTTCTTGGCGGCACGGACGACCTTGTCGACCTCCGCCACCTTCCGCGCCAGCGGCTTTTCGCACAACACGTTGAAACCCGCCTCCAGCGCCTGGATCGAAAGCGGCACGTGCAGGTGGCTCGGACTGGCGTTCACGATCAGATCGATGTCCGTCCGCCCGAACAGGCCGCGCGGCGTCGAGTACGACGCGCAACCGTACTCTTGCTCCGCGCGCGCCCGGCGCTCCGCAAGCGGGTCCGACACCGCCACGATCTTGAACCGGTCCGGCATCCTGCTGATCTGGTTGCCGTGAATGTCTCTGCCGCTCCGTCCTTGCCCGATGATCCCGACTCGTACCATCTTCACCGCATTCCTCCTCAAATAACCTTCCACTCCCCCACTCTTCCACCCTTCCACTCTTCCACTCCCCCACGCTTCCATTTTTCCATTCTGCCACTCTTCTACAGCTCCGCCATGACTTTCTTCATGTACGTCACGGATTTCGGCACGCCCGACAGTTCGTCTTCGGCCGCCTCGTATTCGAGCGCGACGAACCCGTCGTAGCCGCTCGCCTTCAGGGTGCGCAGGCATTCCGGAATGTCCACCTCGCCCTCGCCGATGACGCTGCGTTCGACCTTGCCGTCGGCGAGCAGCCGGCCGTCCTTGAGGTGGACATAGGCGCAGTACTTGGCCGCGGCCTTCGTGCCGTCGACCGGATCCTGCGGCATGGCCATGTAGTTGCCCACGTCGATCGTCGCCCGCAGGAACGGGCTGTCGATCGCCTCGATGACTTCCACCTGCTCCTCGCCCGAGCAGGGCAGCCCGCCGTGATTCTCGAGCGCAAGCACCACGCCATTCTGCTCGGCTGCCGGCGCCAGCTCCCTCAACGCCTCCTTCACGCGGGCCATCCCGGTCTTCAGCGCGGCGGCGTCTTTACGGTTCTTCAAGTGCCCGCCGAACACCCGCGAGGCCGGCGCCTTGACGGCGCCCGCCACCTCGAGCCACTGCTGCGCCGTGTCAATCTGTTCCCGGAATAGCGACGGGTCGTCCTGGTTGAAATTCGTGGACAGCGAAAGGCCCGAGAGCACCAGACCCGACCCCGCCAGCGCCGCCTGAATGGCATCGGCCGCCTCGTCCGGCGCCGGCAGGAACTTGACGTGGAAATCGATCCCGTCCACGCCCTGCCCCTTGACGAAATCCACCAACTGCTGCAACGACCAGTTCTGATCCTTGAAGACCCGATGCAGACTGTAGTGACAAATCGACGACTTCATCCTTGCTCCTCCTTTTGATTCGTTCCCTTGCCTCAGCCGACTCCCGCTCCAGACGCCGCCTTAAACCATCCCTGACCGCCCCAAAGCCGTCACACACCCTCCTCTTTCGACGAAATCAACCCCCAATCGCCAATCGCCAATCGTCAATCGCCAATCGTCAATCGCCAATCGTCAATCGCCAATCGTCAATCGCCAATCGTCAATCGCCAATCGTCAGTCGACTCCCCGCCGCGACGCAATTCCGGCTACCGTATCGCCCGGCACCAGCCGGGGCATGACGTTCAGGACGATGCGTGAGCGCGGGGCCCGGCGAAAGGAGTCAAACAGGAGCGCCGCTTCCTTTCCCACATCGACAAGCTGTTGCTCCAGATGCGTGAACCCGCGCCCGTCCTCGAGGAGCGGGCCCGGGTCGTCAAAACTGATCACGGACACGTCGTCCGGGATACGCAGCCGGCGCTCTCGGGTCTCGCCGATCAGCGCCGCCGCGTGCGTGGCCCCCAGCACGATCCATCCCGACGGGCCTTCCGCCGCCGCGAAGACGTGGCGCAGGAAGTCCCGGGCTTCGGTACGCGACTGGCTGTTGAGCAGCCACTCTTCGCGAGTGGCCGCGCCGTATGTCTGCAGGCCGAGCAGGAATCCGAGCTGCCGCTGTTCCACGTGGCGCGCCTCGCCGCCGAATTCCCCGCCCATGAACCCCAGCCGCCGGTGCCCGTGTTCGACGAGATGGCCGACCGCCTTCTCCACACCCCCGACGTTGTCGGTATCCACCACGTGGGCAGGCTGATAGTCGCGGTGCACACAACAGGCCGGCACGCCCGCCTTCACCGCCGCCGCCAGGAAGGGCACCATCTGGCATCGCGGCCGAACCCAATACAACACCACGTTGCGCCGCTTCAGGTCCTGCGCCACCTGAACAGGGCTCCTTCCCGCCGTCAGCCGGTCGACGTCCTCTACCTCATATTTGACCTTGCCGATCCCCTGCAGCAGCCCCAGAAACAACGGGTAGGTGTAGGGGTCGTCGGGACGCAGTTCCTTCATGTCGGGAATCAGAATCAACGCACGCTTCGCATGCCGCCTTGCCTTCGCAGCCGCCCGCAGAAACGTGCCGCGCCCCTGGATCGACTCGACGACCCCGTCCTGCGCCAACCGCTCCACCGCCCTGTCGACCGTCGCCCGCGCACAGCCGAACCGCCGCATGAGTTCGCTCCGCGACGGGATCCGCGCCCCGCCGCGCAGGCGCCCGTTTGCCCGCTCTTCCAACACGAAATCGGCTATGTGCCTCACCAAATCCCGACCCATGAGCGCTCCCTAGCTTGTATAGTCGACTAGGCAAGTATGGCGTACGGAAGGCTGGACGTCAAGGGCCGGTTCGATTGACGGGCAGCTTCCCGGGACGGGGTGGCACGCGAGCACGGCCGGGAATGGATGAGGCCGGACCTCCTATCGGGCGCATTGGGGCGCCAGTTCGGCCAACAGTTGAGCAAGCGTCCCAGGGGGAGTGGTGGCCCGGTAGAGACCTGAGGCCGCCACGACAAAGCCGCGGGATTTCAGCTTGGCCAGATGGCGCAAAAGAGCCCGGAGAGATATCCTCGTCTGGCGTCGAAGGTCGGCCAAGGAGCGATCGCCCGCCAGAAGCACCTGATAGATGGTTTGTCGCCTTGGGTGCGTGAAGGCGGTAGCCAGGCGAAAGATTTCATGGATGGCCTCTTCTGTGTCGCTTGCAAGGATGTCCCTGAGCGCGTCCACGAGCCGCACGGACTCCGGAATGGTGGTATCGGCCTGCATGCGATACAGCACCCAGGCTCCATCTCGTCGTGCGGCGAGCAGCCCCCTCGCCCCAAGGATCCGCAGATGCCGAGTGGCCATCGGAAAACTGATCTCCGCCTTGGCCGCGATGCGGGAGACCGACAGCTCGCGCGTTTGGCTCAATCCACGCAGCATCTCCAGGCGCGTCCGGTTGGCGAGCGCGCGACACGTGCGCCACAGAGTGGGGCGAGGCCCTCCTCGTGCGCCCGTTTGGTCATTCTGGGACATGGCCGGACTTTACCAAGTCCGCCAATCATGTCAAGCGCAAAGCCGCCGGGTCAGAATCCTCTGCAGTCAGAATTGCATAGTTCATTCCGTCTCTTGCGTGTTTTTGCAGAACCGCAGGCACTGAACTCAGCGTGCCGGACTTTACTAAGTCCGCCAGGGTGATCGGAACCGGGTCTCTCCTGGGCCGGGTGTTCCGAGTTCAAACTCGTGCGGGACTCATGCTTGACGCGGCTGGAAGAACGGACCGGGATTGAACCTATAGAGAGCCGTTCGGCTGGCTGCCAGCCGAACGGCTCTTTCCAGGCTGAATCACCCCAGTCGCCGGTGCTTCAAGGCGGGGATTCGCCGACGGACCTGTCTGAGCCGGGCGCGATCCAGGGTCGCGCTCACGACCGTCGGGCGCTTTCCGGCCTCGGCCAGGATCTCGCCCCACGGCCCGACGATCAGGCTGTGCCCGTAGCTGGCCACGCCTGTGCGGGGATTGACGCCGCACTGATTGGGCGCGACGACGAAGCACTGGTTCTCGACGGCGCGCGCCCGTACGAGCACCTCCCAATGATCGCGCCCCGTGCGTTGCGTGAAATTCGAGGGAATCATCAGAAGCTGGGCGCCCTTGCCAACGTAATGCCGAAACAACTCGGGAAAGCGCAAGTCGTAGCACACGGCCAAGCCGCACACCCAGTTCCCGATGTGCGCCAGCACGGGCTCGCGGCCCGGGCTGTACGCGTCCTTCTCGCGGATGATACGGCCGTCATCCAGACGGGCTTCGAACAAATGAATCTTCCGGTAAGCCGATGCAATCCGGCCGTCGGGCGCGAGCAGCACGCTGGTGTTGAACACGCCGTTGCGGCGTTTTTCGATAACGCTTCCGGCCAGAACCCAGGCACGCCGGGCCGTTGCCATTTGGCGCAGCGCCCCCAACACGTCGTGGCGCCCGAGCGGCTGAGCCGCATCCCGGTAGTCGCGGTCATGGCCGCGCATGCTGAACACTTCCGGCAGGGCATAGAGGTCCGAGCGCGGGGCCTGCGCCACGAGGCGCTCGATCCGCCGAAGGTTGGCCCGGCCGTCCGTACCGGCACTGTTCTGAACAACGGAAACCGTGAGAGCGTTGCGCAATACCATCACAGGGCCCCCTCCGTTCCGCGATCCGCCTGCGCCGGGTCTACGGCGGACACCTCATCAACCATCAACCCGACTTCGCCGTTCCTGGCTTCGTCGGGCTTCGCCATCAACCATCAACCATCAACCATCGACCATTGACCATCGACCCTCAACCATCGCGGGTTGAGGGCTGCTCTGCGGCCCTCAACCCGCGCCTACCGCCCGAAACCCCACCGGGTGAGGACGCGCCCGCCCGCCCGTCGCGTTCCGCTGCTGCCGTCGCGGGCGGAGAATCCGAACGCGCCGGACCGAGCCAGCCCGGCCTCACGCGTCCAGTAGGCGGTGCGGCAGCCGTTGGTAGAAGCATCGTTCACCGCAAAAGCCAGACCGGTCACGAGATAGTCGTTCGGCGCCAGTGCGGCGAGTTGCCGGCCCAGCTCCGGCAGAGCGGCCCAGGCCAGAGCGGCCTCATAGATTGTGACCTTCCGCTCCTCGTCGCGCACGATCTGCACGGCTGCCTGCCGCCCCCTGAACGGGCCGGCCGGCACAACGCCAAGGCCCGGCTGCGTCTTCGGGTTCGACGGGTAGAACGCGCGGTGCCGTGTGCCGGGCGCCGCCAGCCGCAGCAACTCCGGCACGCGCCGCAACCCCCTCAGGTCGCCCGGGAACGGGGGCTTCGACGCAAAGCTCGGGCCGTATCGCATGTCGCAGGCCAGGGTCAGCGCGAACTCATAGTCGACATCGGCGGCGAGCGCCTTGTCGCAGAGCGGATGGTCTCTGAAGAAATCGTCCGGATTCTCGCGCGTGCAATCGAACACCAACTGCACACCGTCCACGAAGGGCACCCGTGCGTACGGGTCGTCCGAAAACACGCTCTTGGGCCGGTGTTCGTCGTCGGGGACCTCGGCAGCGAAGAAGAAGTTGCCGGCATCCCAACAGGTCATGGCGCGGTAGACGACGGGCGGCCCGTAGGCCGGCTCGGGAGGCGCCTGCTCCGGGTCGATCGCGGAACCCGGCTCCGGCGCCACCGCCGGGAGGCGGTTGGAGACGACGATCGACACCGCGGGCACCCCCAGCCAGTCGTCGAGCCGGCCGTCGATGCGGAGGGTTCGCATCGGCGCGTAGGCGACCTGCACCGTCTGGGTGCCGCCGCTCACGCGGCCGGCGGCCTCCAGTTCGTAGGCGACCGGGTACCGATTGTCGTCCCGCGCGACGACGCGCGTCACGGGGCAGGCGACGGTCCGCCGCTCGCCGGGTTGGAGGGCGTCGATCGCAAGCCGGCCGCCGGCGAACGCCCACCCCGCCGGCGGCCGCACGGTGAGCACGGCGGACAGCGGCGCGGGGCCGACGTTCTCGACGAGGAACTCAAGCGGCGGTTTCGAGGCGAGCGGCCGCGTGAGGGAAAGGGGATAGACGGCGACGGCCGGGTTCAGCTCCCACTCGGCGTCGCGGGTCAGGGCGTCGGCGAGTTCCTGCACGGAACCGTTCGCCACGAGGTAGACGACCGCCCAGGGCTCAACCGTCACGCGCATCGGCCCGGAATCGGTCCGTTCCAGTTCGCGGCCGAGGTAGTCGAAGGCTCGAATGCCGGATGAGCCCGGGATAGAGAGCGCGCCGCTGTACCCGCGCTCCAGGAACAGAGCGGCCGTCGCCCCGCCGTCCGGCCCCTCGAACAACGCGCCCCAAACCGCGCCGAGCCGGGCATAGACGTCGCGCACGAGCCGCTTGCCTTCCAGGAAATGGGTCATGGCCGCGTAGGCGCACACGCCGGGTTTCGGCGAGCCGGTCGCGGGCTCGTACAGATTCCGCGCGCCCTCCCCGCCGCCGTGCGACAGGCCGTGCCAGAATATCCGAACCGGAACGCTGCCGGCCCCGAACAGGTTCAGCAGGTAGACCGGCGCCAGCGTACGGGCCACCATGAACTTGCGTTCGTCTTCCGGAAGATCCTCGAAGGCACTCTCGGAAACGCCGGCCCGCGTGACCCAGACGCCCGCCCGCCCCGCGGCGACCGGCGATGAAGCGGCGGCCCATGCGGCCAACGCGGCTTCCCTCACCATCCCGGGCTCCGGCAGGCCGACAGCCTGAGCGCACGCCCCGTCCGCATACCCGGCGTCTGCGCCGCCTTCCACAAACACGACATCGTGCGCGAAGGTCGCGTCGCCGCCGGGCAGCAGCATCACCTCGGGAAACGCCGGCTTCACACGCTGCCAGACCGTCCGGCTCATCGTACGGAAGTCCGAGGCCGTCCCGCTGCGCCACGTCCAACCGGGCACAGCGGGGTTGTCCCATATTTCCCAGCAGGCGACCAAGTCCCGCAACGGTCCGATCAGATGGTAGACCATGTCGGCGTGCCAGGCCATGTCCTTGGGCCGATTCTGATAGGAGGAAATCTTGCGCCCGAGCGGATCGGGCTCCACATTCTGGGGTATGTTGTTCCCGACATAGCCCAGGCAGGAGACGCCGTGCGCGTTCCAGCTCTCTATCGACTCGCGCGCCTTGTTCACGGCCGCGCCAACCCAGTATCGGCCGCGCGCGCCACACACGTCGCGCGGCTGGGCCGCGCGGAGTTCTCTGCACCACTTCACGCCCATCCGCTCGGCAATGGTCTGCTCCACCGCCCGATCGCTCCCGCTCCAGAATCGCATGCCAAAGGCGGACGCCGGCATCAGCCCCCTGCCCGCGGGCCGCACGACGGCGAGCCCCAGCCGGCATTTCGCCGCGACCTCGCCCTCCAGCACGCCGCCCACGCGCACTTCGTACCAGTCCGGGCTCCGCATGGCCGGCAGCTTGAACCCCCACTCCTTCCGGCCCTTCGCCCAAACCTGCACGGGATGCCGCCCCTTCCACACCCGCTCGGACCCTCGCGCCCAAACCGAGACCATGAGGTCGGGCGTCAGGTCGCCGACAACCTGGAGACTGCGTATGACGATGTTCAGTTCCGGCTGCACGCCGGCCGCGGGATCCGTCAGCTCGTACAACCCCGTCGGGTCGTCCCAGGCGGCGCTCAGCGAGATGGGCGGCGACACGTAAGGCGCCCCCACGAACACCCCGTTGGCCACTGCATCCGGCGGCCGCCAGAGCCCCTTGCTCAGCACGGGCGTCACTCCGACCACGTCCACGTTGAACGGGACACTGCCCTTCTCCGCGATGAGGAACAGACGCAGCCGCCCCCGGTGATGCCCCTCCAGGTGGACCGCGGCCCACTCGTGGGCGTCCCAGGCGCCGGTCGCCTCCGCCGTGAATACCGTCCGCGTGCCGCCGGGGTATTTCCTGTCGAAGGGATCGCGGGCGGCGGGATCGTTGCACACAATGCTTGCCCGCAGGCTACGTCCGCGGCGCGCGCCGGTGCTGTAACGCACGTAGCACATCGCGTCCTCGAGCCCCTCGCCCAGATTCAAGTCGAAGGCGAGAAACTGACCCACCCGCCCGAACGAGGCGACGTGCCGCCCACCGTGCGAGCCCGGCCCCTCTTCAACCCGGCCGCCCCGATTCAACACAGACGCCTCGGCTTCCACCCAGCGGCCCGGCAGGCCGGCCAGATCCGTCTGCGCGTCGGGCGCCTGGCTCCGGACCGAGCGGATCGAAACGAGAAGCACGAGCAGCCACGCCCACACCGCCCCACCACGTGTTGCCATCCTCACCCCTTGCCCCCACACCGTCCCAACGCCTTTCCGATTGCGGCCCCAATAGGACCCCTCTTATACCACAACGCCGCAAAAAAGGCGATTCGGAAGTGGCAGGCCGCGGGGCAGCGGCGGAAGCTATCTGAGCGAAGGCGGGTTCTCTAGCAGGTTCGCCTATGAGTGACTCCATCGCGCCCATTTGACGATGGCGGTCACAAGCGCCATCTTGATCCGCATCAGTTCGGCGGAATCATCCGTGTGCTTCTCGCATTCGGCGGCCCATTTGTTGGCCAGCAGGATATTGCCCAGGTGAGCGTAGATGTAGAGCAGCGTGTAGCTGGCGTCGAGCATACCTTGTGTATCATTGCCCTCAAGCGCCTCCAGGTACTGCCGGTGGACCCTGGCAATGAACAGTTCCCGCCCGCTCGCGTCCATTTCCAGCCCCCTGTCCGAAAAACCACACAAACACTCCGCCCTACCCTATGCCTATTATCGGACGAAGCGGTCCCGGTCTTAAGGGGCTGCTCAGAAACGGCGCTTCTTCTCGCCCCCTGCTCGAAAAAACGGCCCTTCCGCTGGCGACGGCGGAAGCGACAATGACGCGGCCGAAGTGTTGTCCAATCGGGTCGGCCGAGGGGCGCACGGAAGGGCCGAGGGAGGCTCAGAGCTGTTCCTGGGAGTCTTTTCGAACCTTGAGTTTGTCGGACATCTTGCCGCCCGCGTCGGCGGCACTGAAGAGAGCCTGGCACAACAGCACCAGTACGGCGGCCGCGACCAGGCTGATGGCCCAGACCAGCAGGGCGTTGAGATAGTTTGTTCTCTGGAAGACGCACTGGAGCGGGAGCGCGAACAGCAGCAGCCCGACGACGCCGGAGCCGATCAACAGCCATGCCGGCACATGATATCGGTAGCCCAGTTCCGGGGCTACCAGCAGTTTCACGGCCGCAGCGAACAGCACCGTAAGCAGAATCGAGCCGGCCACGATGAAGACCGACATCCAAAGCCCCGTGTTGGCGCCACCGAACACGCCGCCGAGCACGCACACGCCGAGCACGCAGGCCAGGACCGCCAACCCGAGCGCACAGAACAACTGCGCTTCCGAGCCGGGCGCGCCGAGAAACAGGTTGATAACCTGCCAGAATGCGTCGATCCATTCCTTCATCCGCGCACCTCCACTCCGGCGATCGAAGCCTCCCCTATTCTGCTCTTGTTTGGGCGAGATGCAAACCATAAAATGGACGGGAAAGAGGGGCGAACCGGGACGTGCCCGGCGGCACAACGGGGAGACCCGTCTTCGCCTGCGCAGGCAGGCGGGAACTCCGCATGGAAGGGAGGTAGCCGTGCGCGCCCTGGTACAGCGCGCCTCGTACGGCGCCGTCGCCGTCGAGGGTGAGACCGTTGGCGAAATCGGTCGCGGGCTGGTCGTGTTGCTGGGCGTCCGCCACGGCGACACGGCCCAGGATGCGGAGCAACTCGCGGCGAAGTGCGCGAACCTGCGCATCTTCCCGGACGATGCCGGGAACATGAACCGTTCGTTGCTGGACGTCGCGGGCCAGGCCCTCGTCATTTCCCAATTCACGCTCTACGCCGACACACGAAAAGGCCGGCGCCCGAGTTTCGTCGACGCCGCGCCGCCCGAGGTGTCCGAGCCCCTGTACCGCGCCTTCTGTGAAGCTGTCCGGCGGTGTGGCGTCAAGACGGCCACCGGACGGTTCGGCGCCATGATGCACGTGACCATCCACAATGACGGCCCGGTCACCCTCATGCTCGAGAGCAAGCCGCCGGCGTGAAGATCTGAACAAGTGTGTTGAGTTTTGAAACGAGGCGACTGGGTCGAGCACGCGGAGGACAGCCGCAAGGAGGCACAAAGAGCACAAAGGCACCATTGTGCGCCTTTTTGCGGCTATTCGACGACGTGCTCATCCAAGTTCGTCAGTTGGAGGCCAAGCTTCGCCAGGTTCTCGATCAAGTTTCACGCGGGGAAGCCATATGCGCAAGGGACAGGGCTTAGCACAGCGAATCCAGTCGCTGTTCGGAGGGCGGCCGTTGATCCTGGCTTCAGGGTCGCCACGGCGACGCGTCCTGCTGCAACAGCTCGGGCTCGCCTTCACCGTCGACCCTCCGCAACTGGAGGAAGAGGTCCCCCCCGGCGCCGCGCCGGAGGAAGCCTGTATCGAACTTGCCCGGCGCAAAGCCAAGGCGGTCTCGGCCCGTCACGCGCGCGCTGTCATCGTCTCGGCCGACACGGTCGTCGTGCTCGACGGCCGCATCCTCGGCAAGCCGAGGGCGGCGCACGAGGCGGCCGATATGCTTCGCAGCCTCGGCGGCCGGACGCACACCGTCTTGACGGGCCTGGCCCTTCTGTTCATGCCCGAAGGCCGCCTGCTGGTTGAGCTGGAACGTACGGCCGTTGCTTTCGCGCCACTCTCGCGCGAAGAGATCGACGCGTACGTCGGCGCCGCCCAGCCGTTCGACAAGGCGGGCGGATACGGCATTCAGGACACGGCCGCCGTATTCGTCACGCGTGTGGAGGGTTGCTTCTACAATGTGGTGGGGTTCCCGCTCGCATGCTTCTACCGGCTGTGCCGGGCCGCGGCGGAGCCGGTCACCCCCCAAGCGCCTGCAACGCGGCCTGTCGCCGCAACCGCGGATCTCAGGTTTCGGGTTTCGGGTTTCAGGCCAGCCCCGCCGAAACCTGAACACTGAACACTGGTGGGACATGAAACTCAGCGCCCGTTGCATTCGAGTCGCGATCCTGGCCTTCTGGGCCGTTATGGCCGCCTGGTTCGTCCGATTCGAGGCTTTTCCCGGCTACTTCCTTCGTGTGATGCCCGGCTACAGAAGCCTGCTGTCCGAAGGGCTCGTAGCCATGGACTCCTGGATGAAGATCACCTTCAACGACGCCCACATCGGCTACGCGCACACCTGGATGGAGACGAACGAAAAGGAACCGGCCGCCCGCTACCTGCTCGCCAGCGAAACGTCGCTCGACATGAAGATCCTGGGCCAGATGCACAGCGTGCTCGCCACCGGCCAGGCGTCGCTCGATATGCTCCACCATCTGCAACGCTTCTCCTTCCGCGTGACCTCCGGCGCCTATACGGTCCGCATCCTGGCGCGGCGCACGCACGGCGACACGTTCAGCGTCTACGTGACGAGCCCGAACGGCCGGCGCCGTGTCGCGGTCACGATCCCCGACGACGTCGTGCTCTACTCGCCGTTGACGCAGATGTCCCTCAAGAAACTGAAGCCGGGCCAGGAGATCCGAATCCGGACGATCAACCCCATCTCGCTGAGCGTCGCCAGCGTGCGGGTGCGCGCCCTGCGCGAAGAATCGCTCCAGCTCGCCGGCCGGCAACGGCCCACCACCCTCCTGTCGATGACGTACGAAGGGGTGGAGGTCCTCTCCTGGATAGATGCCGAGGGGCAGATCCTCCGCCAGGAGGCGCCGGCCGGCTGGCTGCTGGAAGCCTGCGCGCCGGAGGAGGCGCTCGCATCGGCGGCCGACATCCGCAAACAGAAGGATCTGCTCGCCGCCATGGCCGTGCCGAGCGAGGGCGACATCCCGCACCCGCGCCAATGCAGCCGCATGCACATCCGGCTCAGCGGCGTCCCGCTCGACGAGGCCACGCTCACGTCCGAGCGCCAGTCCGTCACCGGCCGGTCGGAGGCCGGCATCGAGCTGCACGTCACCCGCCCGGCTCTGCCCCCGGACGGCCTGCCGCTTGCCGGCATTCCGGACGGGTACGGCGAGTTTCTCGCCGCGTCGGCCTTTGTCCAGGCCGACGACCCCGCCATCGCGCGCCGCGCGCGCCGCATCGTCGGCTCACGTTCCGACAGCCTCGCGGCCGCGCTCGCCATCTTCGACTGGGTGCACACCCACGTGCGCAAGACGCCCAGCGTCAGCCTGCCTTCGGCCGTCGACGTGCTCCGGCAGCTCGAAGGCGACTGCAATGAGCACACCTACCTGTTCGTCGCGCTGGCCCGTGCCGCGGGGATCCCGGCTCAGATCAAGGTCGGCCTCGTGTACCTCGACGGCGCCTTCTACTACCACGCCTGGCCCGCCGTGTTTGTCGGCCGCTGGCACGAAATGGACCCGACGCTCGGCCAGCCGGCGGTCGACGCCACGCACATAGCCCTGGTCCACGGCGAATTCGACGAGCAGCTCAAACTCATGAAGCTGTTCGGCAGACTCAAGATCCGCGTCCTCTCCTCATCGGCGAACCAGCCGGCGGAGTCGAAAGCCACGGCCCCAGAGTCCAGAGTCGAAGGTCGAAGGTCGAAAGTCACGGACCCGGCGTCTTCGGCCCCGGACCTCCGAACCGCGGCCTCTGACCTTCGACCTGTGACCTTCGACTTGCGACCGCCCCCCTTCAACCTGCGAGGTGCGCCGTGATCCACATCGAGAACCTGTCCAAGTCTTTCGGTCCCGTCCGGGCCGTACGCGATCTCACGCTCTTCGTGCCGGCGGGCGAGCTGTTCTGCTTCATCGGCCCGAACGGGGCGGGCAAGACGACGACGATCAAACTGCTTACCGGGCTGCTGCACCCATCGAGCGGTTCGATCCGAATCGACGGCAAGAACATCGCGGAGGAGGCGATCGAGGCGAAGAAGGTGATCGGCTACATCCCGGACATGCCCTACCTCTACGACCGGCTCACGGCCGCCGAGTTCTTCGAGTTCACGGGTGAGCTGCACCGGATTCCGCCCGCGACGATCTCGGTCGAGATGCAGAACTGGTTCGGCTTGTTCGGCCTGTTCGAGTACCAGCACAGCCTGATTCAGGACCTCTCACACGGCATGCGGCAGCGGCTGATCTACGCCTCGACGTTCCTGCATGCGCCGAAAGTCCTGTTCGTGGACGAACCGCTGATCGGGCTCGACCCGCGCTCGATCCGCCTGATCAAGGACCTGCTGCGGGAGAAGGCGCGCGGCGGGATGACGGTGTTCCTGACCACGCACATCCTGGCCCTTGCCGAAGACATCGCCGACCGGATCGGGATCATCAGCCGCGGCGAACTGATCGCGCTGGGAACGCTGGACGAGTTGCGCAAACGCAGCAAGACCCAGGGTCACCTGGAAGACCTTTTTCTGGAACTGACCGAACCCGAACGGGGACCAGGCTGACACGACCGCCACGCACGGACAGGCTGTAATCTCTGGCCTGCCGCGCCGAAGCCCTGGGCATAGGTGGGCTGCGCCCGCCGCGGCGGCGGGGGTTCGAGCAAGTTCTCGAGTAAGTTCTCGAGCAAGTTCTCGAGCGAGTTTCGGGACGGAGCCTGGGTTTGTCGGGGGGGCTGAGGGGACATTCATGTCGGAAGTATCGGCCTTACTCAAGAAGACACGCTGGTCGGCGCGGAATCTGGGCCGCGTGCTCGGGCGGCAGTCCCGGCTGAAGATCGTCTTCATCAGCATCTTCGCCGCAGGCCTGCTCTTCGGCCTGTGGCTCCTTTTCATCGACAGTTTCATCTTCCTCGACAGGCTCGGCGGGATGGGCGTGATGATCGTTCGCCAACTGTTTGCGCTCTTCTTTTTCGGGCTGCAGATCATGCTGATACTCTCCGGCGTCGTTTCCGCCTATGCCGCGTATTTCCGGTCCCGCGAAGTCCCGTTCCTGCTGGTGCGCCCGTACAGCATGGGGCAGATCGCGTTGTACAAGCTCACGGAGGCTGCCCTGTTCTCCTCGTGGGCTTTCTTCTTCATCATTATCCCCTTCGTCGGCGCCTACGCCCGGTATGAACGGCTTGGCCCGCTCTTCTCCGTGTGGACGCTTGTGTTCTCCGTGCCGTTCCTGGTCCTCTGCTCCGGGGTGGCCGCGCTCCTGGTCCTGGTCGTGGTACGCTGGTTCCCGCGGGACCGCGCCCTGAAATGGGCCGTGTTGCTGCTGGCCGCCGGCGTTCTCGCGTGGCAGGCCTACAGGGCGTTCGGCGCCGCGCGCGCCGACGACGTCGAAACGACCGTCGTGCTCGCCTACATGATACCGGGCCTCAAAGCCGCCTCCACCCCGCTGCTCCCGAGCTGGTGGGTCGCCGAGGGCATCATGGCCCTGGCGCACGGCCAATGGCTGCGCGGCCTCCTCCTCTGGCTCGTCCTGCTCGCCAACGTGCTGCTCGTCTGCCTGCTGGTCGACGCGATAGGCCGCGCCGTCTTCTTCGACGCCTGGCAGAAGGCCGTAAATTCCGGCCGCCGGCCGCGCCGGGCCAACCGGCTGTTCGGCGCGCTACGCGGCCGGCTCTTGTTCCTGCCCGGCGACATCCGGGCGATGGTGATGAAGGACGTCCGCACCTTTTTCCGCGATGCGACCCAGTGGCTGCAGGTTCTGATCTTCTTCGGCCTGCTCGGGCTGTACTACACCAACCTGCGCGCGTTCCACTACCACTTGCTCGCCCCCGAATGGAAGAACATGATCGCCTTCCTGAATGTGTTCAGCGTGGCCGCCGTGCTCTGCTCGCTGGGCTCACGGTTCGCCTACCCCCAGCTCAGCCTGGAAGGCCAGGGCTTCTGGACGATCGGGCTGGCGCCCACCACGATGTCCCGGGTGCTCCTGACCAAGTTCCTGATGTCTCTGCTCGGGATGCTCACGGTCAGCACGCTCCTGCTCTGTGTCTCGATCCGAATGCTGCAGGTCGACGCCGTCACCGTATGGGCCACCCTCGCCCTGGGCGTCGCCGTCTCCTGCGCCGTCTCCGGCCTGTCGACAGGGCTCGGCGCCGTCTTCCTCGACCTGAAACAGAAGAATCCGTCGGCCATCGTCTCGGGGTTCGGCGGAACCTTGAATCTCGTCATGAGCCTCGTCTTCATGCTCGGCGCCATTCTCCCTTACGGCGTGCTCTTCCACCTCCATGCCCGCCACCCGCTGAGCCTGCACGACCTGTACCGGGGCGCCGCTGCCGCCACCGGCTGGCTCGCGCTGCTGACTTTCGGCACCACCGCCGTCCCGCTCTATCTCGGCCAGCGAAGCCTGCGCCGCCGCGAGTACTAGCCGGCTTCGTTGAAAGAGTTCAGGGGTCAGTGTTCAGGGGCCAGTGTTCAGTGTTCGATTGCGCTGAAAAGCCCGGCGCGGACGGAGCCCGCCTTCGCTGAGAAGCTACGGCGAGGCACGCCGCGCCCTCCAAAAACCCAACATGTTGCGTGTTGCCCCACATGAAAAGGCTTGACCGCGCCGCGAAACAGCCATACGTTTCCGCTGATCCTCGAGTCGGCAGGCGGGGCAGCCACGTGGCACGATGGCTGATCACCGATTGTAATCGTTCGCGCCATCAAGCACCGAGCGTACAGCTTGCGGCGCGGCAATCCCGCGCGCGGGGTCCGCGATGATTCTGAGCACAGAAAGACTGGAGCCCGGCCAGATCCTGCGCACGGACGTTATCGTGCGTGGCACCGTTCTGGCCAAAGCGGGGGCCAGGCTGACCAAGAGCATGATAGCCCGCCTGCAGAAGTGGGACGTGCCCCGCGTCGACGTCGAGGGTGAAGAAGAAGAGCCGGAACCGGCCCCAAAACCCCAGGCGGTGCCGCTGGCCGAGAATCCCGACTACCTGCACGAACGGCGGGAACTGGAAACCCTGTTCGCCACCACGGCCGACGACGCGCAAATGGCCCTGTTGAAATCCTGTTTCCTGCACGTCTTGAAGGAGAAGTACGGTGGCTGAAGCCGAGGCATTGCGCGAGCAGGTCGAACGCAAGCTCGCCAGCGGAGCGGAACTTGCCACGCTGTGGGGCGTTGTCCAGCGCGTGCAGGAGATCACATCCAACCCCGAATCGTCGAGTCGGGAATTGGCCAAAGTCATCGGTTCGGACCCCGTCCTGACGGCGAAAGTCCTGCAGACGGTCAACTCGGCGGCGTTCGGATTCCCCGAACGGATCACGAACCTGGACGAAGCCGTCGTTGTGCTGGGGTACGACCCGCTGAAGGGGCTTTGCACCGGCCTCATCGCGATCGCCTCGCTGGGCACACGCAGCAAATGCGCCGGCTTCACCCGCGAAGCGCTCTGGCGCCACTCGCTGGGAACGGCCGTGGTCAGCAAGCGCATCCAGGAACGCCTTGCCGGCGCGAAAGGCGAAGACCTCTTCGTCGCAGGTTTGCTTTCCAATATCGGACGCGTGATCCTGGATCAGCATTTCAGCGCCGAATTCGCGGAGATCCAGCGTATGGCGGACCAGGACGGGCTGAGAATGCTGGAGGCCGAGCGCCAGGTGCTGGGCGTCAGCCACGCGCACATCGGGGCTTGGGCCGCCGGCCTGTGGCATCTCTCACCGACGCTGACGCAGACAATCCGCGACCACCACGGCCCGGCCGACACGCCGGCGGCCTGCATCGTGAACCTGGCCTACGTCATCGTCCACGCGCAGCGGTTCGGTACGCCCGGCGACCAGACGCTCACCTCGCTCGTCCCGCAGGTCATCGACCGACTCCAGATCGACAAGCAGACCCTCTGCGAAATCGTCCAGCAGGCGCAGGAAGAACTCGACCTGATCGAGCCCGTCGTCGACGTCATCTTCGGAAATTAGCCGCCCTGTTCCGCCAATCCCGCCTTGCTTCACGCTCCGAGATGGTGTACGCTCTGTCCTAATCGTGGCGCCGCTACGGGGATCCCGTCATGATCAGAACCGTTTCCGAGCTGAGGCCCGGGCAGGAAGTGCTTCGCGACGTTGAAGCGCGAGGCATGGTGCTGTTGAAGAAGGGCACCGTCCTGACCGAGGCGCACATCGCGCGGCTGAAGAAGTGGGACATCGGGCGCATCGACGTCGCCTCGACGGGTACCGAACCCGACGCCGCGGCGGAGACGGCAAACCCGGCCGCGGGCCAACCGGATCAGACCGGCTCAAAACGGGTACAACGGCTCGAAACGGCCTTCGCGCCCTACGGCGGGGACGAACAGATGCAACTGCTCAAGACATCCCTGCTCCAGCACCTGCAAGCCCGGAACGGCCATGAGCGTTGACGCATTCCGCCAGAAAGTCGAACGCGCCCTCGTAGGCGGCCAGCCGCTCGCCACGCTGTGGAGCGTGATCCAGAAAATCGACGAGATCACCGCCGATCCCCATTCCTCCGCGCGTGAGCTGGCCCGGGTGATCGGCTCCGATCAGGTGCTCACGGGCAAAGTGCTGCGAGTCGTCAACTCCGCGGCGTTCGGGTTCGGCGGCCGCATCACCAACCTGGACCAGGCGATCGTCGTGCTCGGCTACAACCCGCTCAAGAATCTCTGCACCGGGCTGCTGGCCATCCGCTCGCTCGGGCTCGGCGACCGCGCCGACGGGTTCAGCCGCCGCGCGCTGTGGCGGCATTCGCTCGGCACCGCCGTGGTCTGCAAGCTGATCCAGACCCGGCTGTCCGGCCAGCAGGGGGCGGACCTCTTCGTCGCCGGGCTGCTTGCCAACATCGGGCGCGTCGTGCTGGACCAGCATTTCGCCGAAGAATTCGGCGAGTGCCTGCGGCTCGCCCGCAAGGAGAGAATCGCGCTGACGGATGCCGAGACGCAGGTTTTCGGCGTCTCGCACGCCGAGGTCGGGTGGTGGACCGCGAAGGTGTGGAACCTGGACGAATCGCTCGCCAAAGCCATCAAGTATCACCACGGCCCCGCCGGTTACAAGGAGGCCCAGATCGTCAACCTGGGCTATGTGCTGATCCAGGCCCTCGAGATCGGGTCGCCCGGCGATCCGCGGCTCACCGCGCTGGTCACCGGCACGCTGCCCGCACTGGGGCTCGACGACGTCTTTTCGCTAACGGATCTCCTGCGGGATATCGAAGAGGAAATTCGGCTGGCGGAGCCCGTGCTCCGAACCATCACGGAGGAGTAGCGCTGTCCGCGGGGCAAGGGGGGGGAGAAGGGCATGAAGATACTTTTCATCGACGACGACGTGATCATCGAAGAGTTCTTCGCGCAGTACTGTCAGAATGAGCATGCCGACTGCGAGGTCTTCGGCGCCGTGAGCTGCGAAGAGGGGTTCCGCAAAGCCCTCGAACTCAAGCCCGACATCATCGTCCTGGACATCATGCTCCCGGGCCAGAACGGCTGGGAAATCGCGGAGCGGTTGAAGCAAACCCCGGCAACGGCACAGATCCCCATCATCGTCGCCTCCGGCGCCGGCTCCTTCTTCGAGGACAAACCGGAGATCAAGGTTCCGCGCGAGTATCTCGCCGGCTACGTGCGCAAACCCTACGACGTCTCGGATCTGATGGCGGCCATCCGCAAGGTGCTGGCGACTTGACGGTGCTCGCGTCCTTTTCTTCCCGCGAAAGCTCGCGAAAGAGTCGCGAAATGTCGCACAGCCCCTGTGGCGAGCAAAACGCTATGCCGGCAAACATGCAGCAACTTTGAACTGCTTGCGCCCCGCCATCCCATGGGATCCGGAGGCCATCGACGGCGCAAACAACTCAAAGTTGCTGCGTCCGCATTTCTCTTCCCTCTCTGGAGGCGATCGTTGCGGGAATCGAGGATTGCCACGAGGCCGATCACGCCGTGTGCCGTTTGAATATCCCGCCTCGTGGCAATCCTTTCGATTCCCGCAACTGTCCGCCTATGCCGCTTCCTTCTTCCTGCTGTGCTTTTCGCGTCTCTTTCGCGAGCTTTCGCGGGCAGTTCTTCCTCGCGCCAAGCCTAACCTGGAACGACGAGCCCACAGGTTTCCACCTCGTCCTATCCAGCGCAGCCGCGCCGGGAGGGCCCGCGGCTCAGTCGAACAGCACGGAACCGCCGCCGCAGAAGGTGCCGGCGACGGCCGCCGTCATGAGGCAGGCCAGCGTGGCTGCGAGCAGCGCGCGAAACCCCACCTGGGTCAGCGTCCGCGTCCGACCCGGCGCCAGGGCCGCGACGCCGCCGACGAAGATCGACATCGATGCCACGTGCGCGAACCCGCACAAGGCATACGCCGTGATGACCGCGGAGCGGGGGGATAATTGCCCGTTCGCCAGGGCGGCGGCCAGGTGCTTGTAGGCCGGCACTTCCGTCAGCACGGCACGCTCCCCGATGATCCGCGCCGCAACCTGCACATCGCCCCACGGCACCCCGAGCATCAACGTGAACGGCCGGAACAGCCAGCCGAGCAGCCCCTCCAGGGTCCACGCTTCCTGGGCCCCGAACAGGCCGCCCAGCGCGCCCAGGAACAGGTTCACCAGCGCGACCAGGCCCAGCACGGCCAGCAGCAGCGCGCAGATGCCCGCAATCAGCCGCACGCCCGCGTTCGCGCCCTTGATGATCGCCTCGAAGACGTTGCCATCCCGCTCGTCATGCGGGTTCACCGCCACGCCCAGCGTCTTCGGCTGCTCCGATTCCGGCAGGACCAGTTTCGCCATCATCAGCGCCGCCGGCGCCGAGAGGAACGACGCCGAGATCAGGTGGCCGGCGATATTCTTGAAGTGCGCCTCCAGCGTAAACACATACACGGCCAGCACGTTCGAGGCCACCGTCGCCATCCCCGCCGTCAGCACGGTGCACAGCTCCGAGCGCGTCATATCGTCCAGGTGCGGCTTGATCGTCAGCGCCGACTCCACCCCCACGAAGATGTTGCTCGCCGCACAGAGCGACTCCGCACCCGAGACCCGCATCAGGCGCGTGAACAGAGCGGAAAAACCACGGATAAGCAGCGGCAACACCCGGACGTGATACAGGATCGCCACGAGCGCCGAGAAGAAAACGATGGTTGGAAACCCCTGAAAGGCAAGGAAGAAACCCAGCGAGGTCTCCCCATCCGCGTTGGTCGCCCCCGGCGGCAGGGCCAGGCGCCCGAACAGGAACTGTGTGCCGGCCGATGCCGAATCGAGCACCTTGCGCACCGCGTCGTTGGCGAAGAGGAAGACCCTGGCCCCGAGCGGCACCCGAAAGATGAAGAGCGCGAATCCGAGCTGAATCGCCAGCCCCCAGCCCAGCAGACGCCAGTTCACCTTCCGCTTGTCCGGCGCGAGCAGCCAGGCACACGCGAGCAGAAAGAAGATACCGAGGAAGCTGACCAGGTTGTAGATGCCCATCCCGCACCCTCCGGCGCCCGGCGGTCGGCCCACGCACAACCTGCGACGACGCCACGCCAGGCAACGTCCGAGCAGGCCTCTACGCGTCGGCCGGTACGGCCTGCTGCTCCTCGTCCTCCACCACGACCTTCTTGGCCTGGCACGAACGCTCGAACCCGTGGAACGCCCACTTGTTCGGAAACCCCCGGCACTGTTCCGGCTTAACGGCGTGCACGATGCAGGTATTGCCGTCCAGAAAGATGCAGGACCCGTCTTCCTGCTCGGTCAGGCTCAGCATCCGGCGATCCGAAGTCAGTGTCGTGTATTTCCGCGTGAACTCCCGCTCCGTTATCTGCAGGAACGCGCTGATGTTGTCAACGTCCGCCTGCGTCAGCCGGACATAGCCCGGCCACCGGCAGCAGTTCCCGCAACGCATACAGACGTACTTGGTTTTCGTCATGCGAACCCGTTCCCATCATGCGCCATCCGGCGCCCGGCGTCAACCTCAACCCAGCGCGTCGCGCACGGCCGCGATCGTGGCGGCCGGTTCCGTATAGAGCACGGAACGAATGCCGCAGGCCTCGGCCCCGGCGACATTGGCCGCGCTGTCGTCGACAAACAGGCATGCGTCTGCCTCGACTCCGAACCGGGCGAGCGCTTTTTCGAAGAAAGCGCGTTGCGGCTTCAACTCATGCAGGTAGCACGAGACGGCGTGGTCCTTGTGGAACGCGAGGGCGGGAAAGGCCTCATAGACGTAGGGCACATGCAGCACGTTCGAGTTCGACGCGAAATAGACGTTGAGTTCCCGGGTCAGAGCGCGGCCGAATTCAAGCATCGGTGCGTTTGGCTCGAAGATATCGCGCCAGATGCGAACGAACGCGTCGAAATCCGCCGAAAAGCCGAGCGCGGAACGGATGTGCGCGTAGAAGGCCGCCGGCGCGATATCGCCGCGTTCGAAGCCGGCGAACACCGGGTCGCCGCTGAGCGAGCCGAAGAAGCCGCGCGTGCCGGCCCCGGCCCGCCGCGCACACAGCGGCGCCGCCGCCTGCACAGCCCGCTCATAGCGCAGATGCAGCATCACCTGGCCCAGGTCAAAAAGCACGTTGCGTATCATGGTTCACGACGCCCCGGTGCCCCCCCCCCGCCTGCCCCGGCCGGCGGCCGGCCCGACCGGAAAGCGTGCAGCATACCCCCTTCCGGCCCTCGACGGAAGTCCCAATCGGGAGCGTTCCACATCCTGTGGCTCTCCGGGCGGCTTTGATCTTTACTTGAGATTCGTATTTTGCTAGTCTCCCGGGCGACTGTTTTGTATCAAGAACCCGCGCCGCCGTATTCCCGGTGTGGTGTGCGGGGCCGCACAGTGTCGAGAACTCAGGGAGGGCTCTTTCATGCGCAGCGGACGAATCGTCGGACTCGCTCTTCTCCTTACGCTCACCACGGCCCATGTACTCGCAAACGGCCTGTCCCCGGTTTACGTCGACAAGGACGCGGCCGGCCCCACGCACGACGGTTCGGCCTGGTCAAACGCGTTCCTGACGGTCCAGGAGGGGATCGACGCGGCTCAATCGAACGGCACGGTATGGGTTGCCGCCGGGACCTACAATGAGAGCATCACGCTGAAGCACGGCGTAGCCGTCCTGGGCGGCTTCGCGGGCACGGAGACGCTCCTGGACGAACGGAACTGGAACGTGAACGTCACCATTCTCAACGGCGGCAAGACCGGCAGTGTCGTGGTGTGCCCGACCAACGCGCTGCCCGACACGAGCCTCGACGGGTTTACGATCCTGAACGGGATCGGCACGATCCACGACGGCGACCGTTACGGCGGCGGCATTTTCTGCGAGGAATCCTCGCCCTCGATCCTGAACAACGTGATCGCCATGAATACGTGCGAGGAAGAAGGCGGCGCCATCTACTGCCCGTACGGCTCGCCGGTCATCTCCAACAACACGATCACGGCCAACACGGCCGGCTCCGGCGGCGGCGCCATCTCCTGTTCCGGCTCGCCGCTGATCGTCAACAACACCATCTTCCGCAATGCGGCCGGCACATCGGGCGGCGGCGTCTTCTGCTACTACGGATCCCCCTCCATCCTGAACAACACCTTCGTGCGCAACGATGCCGCCCAGGAGGGCGGCGGCATTCACTGCTTCGCCTCCGCCGCCCCGCTGGTCGTCAACAACATCATCGCGCTCGGCTCGTCCGGCTTCCGCAAGGAGACGGGGACGACCCCCGTCCTGTCGAACAACTGCGTTTACGGCAACGCGGCCTACAACTACTCGGGAACGGCCGCGGGCGACGGCGACATATCGGAAGATCCCCAACTGACAGATGCGCGGGGCGGCGACCTTCACCTAGGCCCCGCCTCCCCGTGCATCGACGCGGGCGACGATTCCGTCGTGCAGGCCGGCGGCGTGGACGGCGACGGCCAGGCGCGGATCAACAACGTCGTCGATATCGGCGCCGACGAGTACTACGCCAACACGGTCCGGCGCGTCAGCCCGACGGGCGACGACGGCAACGACGGGTCCACGTGGAGCAACGCCTTCCTGACGATTCAGGCGGCGATCGACGCGTCCGCCGCGCTGGACGAAATCTGGGTCGAGGCCGGCGCCTATGACGAGGCCCTCGCACTGAGCCGTGAGGTGCGGCTCTACGGCGGATTCACCGGTACCGAGACGGCCCGAACGGAGCGCGACTGGGTCGCGAACCCCGCGGTGATCGAGGCGGACGACGCCGTTTCGGTGGTGTCCGTCGCCGCCGGCGCGACGCCCGCGACGCGCGTCGACGGATTCACCATCCGCAACGGCAACGCGCTGCTCGGCGGCGGCATCCTCTGCGTGGCCGCTTCGCCGTCAATCGCCAACAACCTCATCACGGCGAACGCGGCCGACGGCGCGAACAGCGCCGGCGGCGGCATCTACTGCAGCGACGCCTCCCGCGCGGCCATCCTCGACAACACGCTGACGGGCAATACGGCCGAGGAAGGGGCCGGCATCGCCTGCTATGCAGGCGCCTACCCGTGGATCGAAGGCAACAACATCGCGACCAACAGCGCCGAAGGCGGCGACGGCGACGGGGGCGGCATCTTCTGCTATTCGGCCTCGCCCGTGATCACGAACAACCTCGTGGCGCGCAACAGCGCCGCCGGCAACTTCAGCGCGTACGGCGGCGGGATCTGCTGCCGCGGCGAGTCTTCGCCGATGATTCTCGGCAATGTCCTGCATGCCAACACGGCCAACGACGACGGCGGCGGCATTCACGTCTATTCGGGCGCGCCGACCATTTCGGGCAACACCGTCTCCGACAATACGGCCGAGGACGGCGGCGGGATCAGTTGCCGCAACAGCGCCGTCTCCGCCGTCACGCACAACGACATCGTGCGCAACACGGCGGAACACGACGGCGGCGGCCTGTACTGCTACAGTGCCTCGCCGTCCGTGCGCAACAACACGCTGCGCGCCAACGAGGCCACCTCCGGCGGCGCCGTCTATCTCAAGAGTTCGTCCGCCACGCTCCTGAACAACACCCTCTCCGAAAACCACGCGGACTATCGCGCGGCCGGCATCTACGCCGAGCAGTCGCCCGCCACGCTCGTGAACAACATCATCGCGTTCGGGTCGTCCGGCATCTACTCGGAGGGAAGCTCGCCGACGCTGCGCAACAATTGCCTGTACGGCAACTGGACGAACGATTATCTCGGCGTTTCCGCCGGGACCGGCGACATCGCCTCCGATCCGGGGTTCATCGATGCGTCGGCCGGCGACTTCCACCTCACGGCGGCCTCCGCCTGCCTCGAGGCGGGCGACAGCTCCGTCGTGCCGTCGGGCGCGAGTGACCTCGACGGCCAGGCCCGAACCAACGCCGTGGTCGATATCGGCGCCGATGAGTACCACCCCTTCGACGTCGTGTACGTCAAACCGGACGGCGATGACGGCCAGGACGGCTCCTCCTGGTCCAACGCGATGCGAACGATCCAGGTCGCGCTCGACGCGGCAACGGCGCCCGGCGAAGTGTGGGTGCAGGCCGGCACCTACAGCGAATGCGTCACGCTCAAGGCCGGCGTCCGGCTCTACGGCGGGTTCGCGGGCACCGAAACCGCGCGGGATCAGCGCAACGCCACGGCCAACACCACCACGCTCGACGGGCAGCAGGCCGGAAGCGTCGTCTCCGCGCCGGCCGGCTGCGGGGTCACCACGCGGATCGACGGGTTCACCGTCCGCAACGGACTCGCCGAACGCGGAGCGGGCGTGCTCTGCATCGCCGCCTCGCCCTCGATCGCCAACAACCTGATCACCGCCAACAGCGCCTCCTCCGCCGTCAGCAACGACACTTTCGGCGCCGGCATCTACTGCGAGGGCGGCTCACCCTCGATCGTCAACAACACGATCATGGCCAATACCGCCTCCTCCGACGGGGAAGGCGCCTCCGCCAGCGGCGGCGGCATCTACTGCATCGAATCCTCGTGCAAGATCGCCGAGAATACGCTCTACAACAATCACGCGCTCTCGACCGGCGGCGGCATTGCCTCGCTCAACTCCGACTCGCCCAAGATCATCGGCAACACGCTCTCGGGCAACGATGCCGAGCAGGGCGGCGCCATCCATTGCAGCAACTCTTCGCCCGCCATCCGCAACAATCGGATCGTCGGCAACAGCGCAGCGGTCGGCGGCGGGATTCACTGCTGGCTCGCCTCGCCGCAAATCGTGAACAACGCGCTCAACGGCAACAGCGCCGCCACCGGCGGCGGCGCCATCTACTGCGCCAACGGCTCGGCGCCGGCCATCGTCAACAACACGCTCATGGGCAACAACGCCGTCAACGGCGGCGCCATCTACAGCGTCGACTCCTCGCCCACGATCGTCAACAACGTCGTCGCGTTCGGCTCCTCCGGCGTCTACGGGACGAACAGCTCCATGACGTTCCGCAACAACTGCGCCTACGGCAACACCGACTACAACTACTCCGGAATCGGCGATCCCACGGGCACGGGCGGCAATATCGCCGTGAACCCCGAGCTCGCCTCGTTCGAGTACGGCAACGGCCACATCCAGACCCATTCGCCCTGTGTCGACGCCGGCGACACCAGCGTCATGACGCCGGGCTGGACGGACGTCGACGGCGAAGCCCGGATGCAGGGAGCCGGCATCGATATCGGCGCGGACGAGACCAGCCAGAGCTGGACCGTGTCGCCCGCCGTCATCCGCGTGAGCCCGTCGGGCAACGACCTGAACGACGGGTCGAGCTGGCCGCTCGCGTTCCGCAGCGTCCAGGCGGCCGTCGCCGAAGCCGCCGCCACGGGCGGCGAAGTCTGGGTGAAGATGGGCATCTATTACGAACACGTCACCTTCCTCCCCTACGCCTACGTCTATGGCGGCTTCAACGGGACGGAAACCGCGCGCACCCAGCGCAACCCGACCTTGTACACGACCATCCTGGACGGCCAGGGCACCGGCACCGTCGCCACCGTCAAGGCCGGCTACACCTTCGGCACGATCAACGGGTTCACCATTCGCAATGCGGCGGCCAGCGGCATCCGCTGTTCGTCCTCCTCGACCACGATTGCGGGCAACAAGATCATCAACAACACATCCGACGCAGGCGGCGGCATCTACTGCTACTACTCCTCGCCCGTCATCTCGAACAACACGATCGAGGGCAATGCCGCCACGGGCGACGGCGGCGGGATCTTCTGCACGAACGCCTCGCCGCTGCTGATCGCCAATTCGCTCTCGGTCAACGACGCGGTGAACGGCGGCGCCATCGCCGTGTTCAACTCCTCGCCCAACATTGGCGGCAATACCGTGGCGGGCAACACGGCGTCCGAGGCCGGCGGCGGCGTCTACTGCCGGGATTCCTCGCCCACGATCGCTCTGAACGAAATCACGGGCAACGCCGCCGCCGACGGCGGCGGGGTCTACTGCTGGTCGTTCTCGCCCACGCTCGTCAACAACACGATCCGCGGCAACACCGCCTCGGCGGCGGGCGGCGGCGTCTGCTGCGATGCCGGCTCCACCCCGCTGCTGCTGAACAACACGATCCTCGCCAACACGGCCGCCGACGGCGGCGGCGTTTACGCCTCCCCGTCCTCCTCGCCCACGATCACCAACTGCATCCTGTGGGAGAACGGCGACGACCTCGCCAACTGCCTGGCCACCTATTCCTGCATCGAGGACGGTGACGCCGGCGACGGGAACATCGCGACCGACCCCGCCCTCTACGCCGACGCCCACATCCAGGGCCGTTCCCCGTGTATCGATGCCGGCACATCAATCGGCGCCCCGACTACCGACCGCGACGGCGAAGCCCGGCCCGCCGGCGCCGGTATCGACATCGGCGCCGATGAGTTCGGCGACACCGATCTCGACGGGCTGGCGGACTGGTGGGAAACCGACCAGGGGCTCAACCCGAACCTGGCCGACACCGACGGCGACGGGCACGACGACGGCGACGAAGTCGACGCCGGCACCGACCCGCTCGACCCGGCCGACTACCCGCTGAGCGGGCTGGCGGTCACCGCGCCCGCCGGGACGACGACCGGCACGGTGGGCAAGGCGCTCACGGTCTCGTGGATCGGCGCCTGGGCACTGGATGCGGCGAACATCACGCTGTGGCAGGAGACGAACAGCTGGGTGCTCGCCACCAACGTCACCAGCGCGGCCACCAATATGAGCACGTCCGTCCAATTGCCGGTCAGCCTGGAATTCGACACGAATTTCTTCGTGCGCGTCAGCGATTCGGTCCAAACCAACGACTTCGCGGACTCCGCGACGTTCGCCACCCGGCCCATGTCGCCCGATGACTTCGACGGCGACGGCAAGACCGACTTCTGGATCTATGATCCGGGCTCCGGCAGATGGTTCGTGGAGCACTCGAGCAACGGCACCGTGCGCGTCGACCCGTTCGGCTGGAACGGACCCACGCCCGTACCCGAAGATTACGACGGGGACGGCAAGTTCGATCTGGCCCTCTTCGATCAGCCCACGGGCAACTGGTACCTGCTCAAGAGCCGCGACGGCTTTGCGCTGATCGCGTTCGGCTGGGCCGCCACGCGCCCGGTGCCGGGCGACTATGACGGCGACGGCAAGGCCGATCTGGCCGTTTACCACTCGGCGTCCGGAACCTGGTATGTGCGCCAGTCCTCCAACGGCCAGGTGAATGTGCGCCAATTCGGATGGGACGGGCCGACGCCGGTCCCGGCCGACTACGACGGCGACGGCGTCACCGACAGAGCCGTCTATTCCGGGCCGAACGGGACCTGGTATATGCTGCGGTCGACCCTGAACTTCGGCGTGCAGCCATTCGGATGGGACGGCCCCACTCCGGTCCCGGCCGACTACGACGGCGACGGCGCCGCGGACTTCGGGCTCTACCACCAGCCGACGGGCGACTGGTTCCTCCTTCGGAGTACGGCCGGGTTCAGGACGATGCAGTTCGGCTGGGCCGCCGCCGGCCCCGTGCCGGGCGACTACGACGGCGACTGGAAGGCCGACATGGCCGTGCTCGCGCCGGGCGGATGGTGGTATCTCATGCGCTCCAGCGCCGGTTTCATGGCGAAGCAGTTCGGTTGGTAGGCGGCGCCCCGCTCTCGGCGGGGGGCCGAACCCCAGGAAGGATGGCGGGGCCGGAGGAAAAGACGAGCCCGAATCACTCGGCATGGCCGGAAAACAGGGAACGCAAAACCTGCATAAGCCGCTGCAAATCGCCCGTGGTGATGCTCATCAGCACCATGCTGAACGCAAACCACACGACGGCGAAAATCCTGATCCCCGTTTCACGCTTCACGGCGGAAAGGATACGCCCGCAGCGGCGTGCTGTCAAACGATTGTTCCGGCCGCCGGGCCGACGGGCATCGAGACTATGAGCGCGATGCGAAAAATTATCTGCACCGAGAAGAACGCCCGCTTGTCCCTCTTGATTCTGGCCGTGTGTCTCGTCCACCCGCCGCACGGGCTCGGAATCCCCGTCTGCCTCTTCCACCGGCTGACCGGCCTGCCCTGCCCCGGCTGCGGGCTGACCCGCAGCATTTCCTCCATTCTCCACGGCCGGTTCGGGCTCGCGTTCCAGTACCACCCATTCGGTTTTCTGTTCATCGCCCTGCTCGCGCTGGGCGCCGCCTACACCCTGTTGCGCGCGCCCGCACGCGTCCGGATCGAGCGATGGGTCGATCGCCGTAACCGTCCTCTGCTCTACGCCTACAGAATCACGCTGGCCCTCTTCCTCGTGTTCGGATTCGTCAGAATGGGCGTTACGGCGTACAATAGGTTTGCACACGCGGAACCGGAACGGACAGCCGGGCTCGCCCGGCTGCCTTAGTGGCTACGTTGTCGACAACTGCAACGAAAAACAAGTAATTTTCGGGTGCTGAGAGGTCAGAGGGCAGAAGTCAGAGGTCAGGCAGAACGCGATGCTGGCTGAGAAGCCGCTGACCTCTGGTCTCCGACCTCTGACCTCTGGGTTGCGGGCGAAGCCCGCATTGGTGCACCTGTTCGCATCCGTCATGAAGCACATGCAACAACGCGCTCTGCTGCTGCTCGGCGCTGCCGCCCTGCTCGCCACGGTCGTCCGCTCCGACATTCTCGTGCTGAAGGACGGCAGCAAGCGGGGCGGCAATGTGAGCGCAGGCCCCAAAGAGGTCTGCCTCCAGACGACAGAGGGCCAGCTCGAATTCTACAAGTGGGAGGAGGTCCTGGAAATCGTCAAGGGCGTCGAAGGCGACCCGAAGCTGCAACCTCCGAACAAGGACGCCAAGCCTGACGACACGAACAAGACGCCTCCGCCAAAAGAGGAACCCAAGCCCGCCGTTCTCCCGCAACTCAATCTGATGCCAAAGGAGAACGCGTCCCCGGCCGATATCGAAAAGTCGCCGATCGTCCTGATCATCCGCATCGTGTCCGCCGTCGGAAGCCTGGCCTGCATGGTCGGCTGGATCATGGTCCTCGTGAACGCTTTCCAGGACAGCGTCGGCCAGGGGCTGCTCTGCCTCTGCATCAGCTGTTACGCCTTCTACTATCTGCTCGCACGCTATGACGGCGAACTCAAGAAACTGGTTCTCATCCTCTTCTTCGGCGGCATCCTCCTGCAACTCGCCGCCGTGGGGCTCGTCGTCTATGTCGGGCTGGAAGCCGCTCAATTCATGCCCATGCCATGAGTCAGTCTGAACAGGAAAGGAACACCTGAACGATGGCGCGAACCCCGCGAACACCGATGAGCCTGACGCCGCCGCCCAACGACGAACCGGAGCGGCAGAAGAGAGGCAAGGCCGGCTGCATATGGGGCTGCCTGATCGTGGCCACGATTGTGCTGGTCACACTGGCAGCGGCCTTCATGCTGGTGCGGTATGTCAAGGGCTACATTTCCGACCAACCGGCGGCCGTCCCTGTCGTCAAACTCTCGCCGGCCAAGATGGCGGATCTGGACCGCCGCCTGGCCGCTTTCCGCCAAGCCATCGCGGACGACAAGAGCGCGCGGCTCCTGCTCAGCCGCGACGATATCAACGCCAAGATCTCGTCCTCCGGCATGCTCCGCGCCGGGAGCAAGGCGTATGTCTCGATCGAGGGCGAGCAACTCAGCGCCCAGATCAGCCTGCCCCTGGACAGATTCAGGATACCCGGCCAGTACCTGAACGGGCAGGCCAAGATCCACGTATCGCTGGATGAGGGTTCGCTGATCGTGCGCGCCGAGGAGGTCCTGGTCCACGGGAAGCCGCTTCCGGACAGACTGGCGAAGGCCGTTCAGGAATGGAATCTGGCGGCCGTCATGATGGAAGATGCGGAGTTCACTAACGCACTGGCGAAGATCGCCAAGATCACCGTCCGGGACGGCAAGGTTCTCGTCGAGCGGTAGGTCGAGCGCCGGGTTGACACCAGGCCCGGCCTTGTGGTATCCTGTCGTTGTTCGGCGAGGGATGTTGATCGTGGAATCCTGGGTTTTGCTCGGAAAACTCTGCGCGGTGGGCGCGGCGTGCATGATCACGCGGCGCCTTCTGCGCACGCTGCGCCTTACGGAAACCGCGTTCCCGCGCCTGGTCTATACGTTCAACTACCTCCAGCCACCCATGCTCACCGCCGACACGGACCATCAGATCACCGAACACGCCACGCCGGCACCCGCGCCCGCGCTGGCACCACGGCCCTGACCGTACCCGCCGAGTCCGCGCCGCGCCAGGCGGGGCGCCCCGCACAATCCGTTGACTCCCCCGGGAAAACCACTACACTGAGACACGACCTCTGTCGCCTGGGAAGGCAAAAACCGCCAAACCGCCGCCGAGCCGGGGAGAAAGGCAGACGATGACCGTCAGCGCCGTCCTGTTCGATTTCGACGGGACCCTTACGGCCCCGGGCAGCCTGGATTTCAACCGGGTCCGCACCGCGGTGGGCTGCCCGCCCGGCCGGCCGGTTCTCGAGTTCATCGAAGGCCTCCCAGACGACGGCCGACGCCGCGCAGCCGTGCGCGCACTGGACAGATTTGAAGCCGAGGCCGCCGCGCGGTCCGTGCCCAACGAAGGCGCCGAGGCGCTTCTGGCGCAGCTTCACGCCGACGGGTACGCCCTGGTCGTCGTGACACGCAACAGCCGGCGTTCGGTCCGGCGCGCGCTCGCCAACTTCGCCCATACGACGCCCGCCACGTTCGACCTGATTGTCACGCGCGACGACAAGCTGCCCCCGAAACCCGACCCGGCACCTGTCCGCTTCGCCGCCCGCCAACTCGGAATCGACCCGGCACAAATTCTCGTGGTGGGCGACTACACCTTCGACATCGAGTCCGGCCACGCCGCCGGGGCGCGGACCGTCCTGCTCCGCCAGGCCGGGCGCCCCGCGCCGGTCCTGCAGACGCCTGCCGACCACGTTATCGACAGCCTTGCGCACCTGCACGACGTGCTGCTCCGCTACCGCCCGCTCCCGCAAGGCAAACTGCCCAACCGTCTGCTCCTGACGTTCGTCGAGACACTGGCCTGCGAGGACCCGGCCGTGCTGGTCGGGCCGGGCGTCGGCGAGGACGTGGCCGTCGCCGCCGCCGGCCCCGGCGAGGTGGTGGCGCTCAAAGCCGACCCCATCACCTTTGCCACGGACGCCATCGGCCGCTACGCGGTCGTTGTGAACGCGAACGATATCGCGACCGCCGGCGCGACGCCCCGCTGGTTGCTCACGACGCTGCTCATGCCGCCCGGGGTCACCCCCGCCGACGTCCTCGGCGTCATGCGCGAACTCAGAGACACGGCCCGGCGGTTCGGCATCGCCCTGTGCGGCGGGCATACGGAGATCACCGACGCCGTCAGCCGGCCCGTCGTCTGCGGGCAGTTGATCGGAACGGTCGCGCGCGATCGACTCATCGACAAACGCCGTGCGCAGACGGGCGACGTTGTCCTGCTCACCAAGGGCGTCGCGGTGGAGGGTACCGCCATCCTCGCACGGGAACGGCCACGCCGGCTCGAACGGCTCGGAATGGACCCGGCTGAAATCCGGCGCTGCGCCGCGTTCCTCGATGCGCCCGGCATCAGCGTGCTGGCCGAGGCGCGCGCCGCCGCGGCGGCGGGCGGCGTCACCGCCATGCACGACGTCACCGAAGGCGGGCTAGCCACCGCCGTCGCGGAGTTCAGTGCCGCGGTGCGGCACCGCATCCGCGTCGAGTGCCCGAGGATTCCCGTCTACGCCGAAACCCGCGGGATCTGCAACCTGCTCGGCTTGAATCCGCTCGGGCTCATCGGCTCCGGCAGCCTCCTTATCTGTTGCCGGCCCGCCGCCGAGGCCGCCGTCACCACCGCCATCCGGCAGGCGGGCGTGGACGTCACCGCCGTCGGCAGGCTCGAGACGCCCGGCTCCGGCGTCCGCGCCTGCGCCGGGCAGCGGCAGATCGTCTGGCCGGAATTCGAGACGGACGAGCTCGCCCGCTTTTTCGAGAAGGGACCCGAATGATGAACGAATCCGACGTCATTCTCACAACCACTTCGCGCAGCGTGGCGGAGACGCACGCGCTGGCGGCTGCGTTGCTGGAACGGTTTGGCGCGCCATTGCTCCTGGCGCTGCACGGCGAATTGGGCAGCGGCAAGACGTGTTTCGTTCAGGGGCTCGCCCTGGCGTTGGGTATCGACCAACCGGCCACAAGCCCCACGTTCACGATCGTCAATGAATACCGGGGCCAGGCCCGCCGCCCTGCAGGCCACGGCTCGCAGAGCGGCGGCGAATGCCGCGAAGAATCAGGATCCGGGCCCGGCTGCGTCCGCCTGTATCACATTGACCTCTACCGCATCGGCAGTTCGGACGAGGCGCTCGACTTCGGACTGGACGAGTATCTTTACGGCGACGGGGTAACGGCGATCGAATGGGCCGACCGCGCGGCCGACCTGATCCCGGCGACCGCCGTGCACGTGCATTTCGAGGCGATGCCCAACCCCAACCACCGCGCGATTACCGTGAGGCGACTGACCTGAGACTTGAAAGTAGAAGCGGCGTCCCGCCGCTTCCTCCGGGCCGCAGGCCCGGGTCCCCGGCTGTGCACGGAGTGCAGCCGGGGGGGAAGAGCCGAGCCGCCGTCGCCCTACGGGCTATGGCGAGCCAGGGACGGCTCTTCTACTATGGGCGACACGGCCCCAGACGAAGTTTCCACCCGTGATTCCCGGCGCGGCAACGCCGCGCCGGGGGCTCCCCTGACCTGAAACTTGCTCGAGAACTTACTGGAGAACTTGCCCGACATCCGGCCTCCCGTTCCTTGACAACGGTCGCCGCGGGATCCCGCCCCCGAATGTGCCAGCGAATCACCCGGCCGTAGTAGGCGAAGTTGATGGCCGCCAGGTAAAGAATCGAGGCCAACGCTCGGGGACGGCGTGCATGCCGAACAAGGCGCCTGGCGATCCGCCACGGGCGATAGAACTCCCGCGTGAGCCAATCGTGCCCATCCTGAAGCGCTTGCCGCGACATCCCCTTCGGTTCGAAGACGACGTGATGCAGGACGAGACGCATACATCCGGTCGGCAGTCAAATTGTCATCGACGAAGATGAAGAATCGGCTCGGAATCTCGGACACCTCGGCGGCGACGTCCTCGACCGGCCGGCGTCTCTGCGTGTGCGAGTGATAGGCGGACACGGAACAGAAATCACAGCCCTGGGGACAACCGCGCGTAGCCTGTACGGCGTGAAGCGTCGCATACTTGCAGGAAGCCAGGAGGTGACGCGGCGGGCTTTTGAGGCCCCGCAGGTCCGGCGGACGCTCATTGCGGTACACGCGACCGAGGCGACCTCGACGCACATCGCCCACCAGTTGCCCCCACTTCGCGGAGTGACCCGGACTGTGCAAGGAATGCGCTATGGATGTACATTGAGTGAAGGGCCAAAGGGTGGATCCGGCGGCGTTCTTGCGTGGCATTCCTTTCGATTCCCGCAACAAACGTCAGGCCCCACCCCACACTACGCAGCCCATAATCCCCTGCGCACTCCGCGCGCTCAGGCGAGTCCCCGAGCGAGCGAGAGATTCCTCTGCCGTTCGCGCCCCTTTCGCGTCCTTTCGCGGGCAAGTCTACCCGCCCATCATCGCCTCGACCACCTCCGTCAGCCGCCCCAGATCCCCCACCCCAGCCGATCCTCCGGGCACAGCCCAGGGCACGCCCTGCTCGCTCGGGAGCCGGCCGGTGGCAACAAACGTCTCCGCAACCTTGTCCAGGTCTCGCGCCGCCGCGAACTCGCCGCCCCCGCCCTTCGCGTCCGGAGAGCGCGCGATGAACGCGTCAGGGATCGACGCGATTGCCCCAGCCGCCACGTAGATCAGATCATAGCATTCCACAAACGCGCGCGAGTCCGCCAGCCGCGTGATCGGGCGGTCCGCCTCGCCGCGCAGGTAGCGGTAGTAGGCTTCGTGATTCCGGCTCAGCAGCGCGTCGCCGTCCGTCTCGCCGGCTTCGCGCCGGCCGTCTCGGAACGCCACTTCCCAATCGCCGCGTGTGGCGACCGTGAGGGTCGCCTTCTCACATTCGATCGTCTCGTAGCGCGCGATGTCTCTGTCACACGCGTGCGATGCCGCAACGCGTATGCGTATCTTCTGCTCCGTCTCCGCCTCAAAGAACACCGTGTCCAACCCTTCGACGTCATGCGCCCGATAACACTCCGCGCGCAGTCCGGTTGCCCGCCCCCAGGACAAAACTCCGTCCTGCCCGCACCAGAACAGAATGTTGTGCAGGTTGTGCGCCATCGCATTGCCGATGCAGGAGTCCAGGACCAGGCGCCCGTCCATCATCAGCCGCGCCGCCCAGTTCGAACGCCCGAAATAGGCGGAGGTACGCGGGATCAGCCCGCAGAACGACACGGTCAGGACTTTCCCGAACTCGCCGTCCAGGATCCGGCGCTTCAGAGCCTGACGCGCCTGCTCGATGATGAAGTTGAAGCCGACCTGTGTCAGCCTGGCCGCCTGCCGCTCGATCTCGAGCATCGCCTCCAATTCCCCGATATGGAGCGTCGGCGGCTTCTCCAGATACACCGCCAAGCCACGCTCCACCGCCGCCCGGTGCATGGGCGCATGCAGCGGCACCGGCGTGGGGATCGCCACCATGTCCAGCTCGTCGCGGCACGTGTCGAGCATCGTCACGTAGTCGTCAAACACGCGCACGCCGCGCCGCTCGAACGCCAGCTTCGCCCGGCGCTCCGCGAAACGCGCCATCGCGGGATCACACGTGCACACCAGCCGGCACTCGCCGCGCTCCTCCAGTCCCATTACGGCCCCGTGATGCGAGCCCGCGAACCCGCCCATCCCGATAATCCCCACGCGAATCGCCGCCATCCGTGCATCTCCCCTTTCCATCGCGGCCTTCGGCCGCAAGCCGAGGTTTCAGGTGTCAGAGGGGGTTGAAACCTGACACCCGACATCTGACACCTGCCCCCCGAACCCTGACACCCTAAACCAAACATCCTGCACCACACGCATTCGGACTGCGGGACCCGTTCGTCAATGAATCCCGTCGATCCACTGCTTCAGCGCCTCCGCGTCGGCGCGAAACGACTCGAGCGCGTTGTCCTTTACGAACTCGATCATGACGTACACGTCCCGATCGAGAACCGCGACCTCACGCAGGTAATCCATCCACTCCGCCTCCCCCTCCCTCAGCAGGGCGCGCGAACGGCTGCCGGGCTGCCGATGGTTCGCATGCACATGCCGCACCCAGGGCAGCACGCTTTTCAGCCCGGCCATGCAGGTCTCGGCATCCTGGTGGATGCGCTGCCAATACGTGCCCATATTCTCATGCGCCACGTCCCGCAACAAGCGTTCCGCGGAGGCGTTGGAGTCCGTGAGTGTGTTCATGTGGTACTCGTACGCGATCGCGATGCCCTCGCCCGCCGCCATGTCCGCGATCCGGCGCGAATCGTCCGCCACACGGCCGCGGTATGCTTCGTCGGCGTCCGCCGATTTGCTCTTGCCCGCCCAGACCCGGACGAGCGGCGCGCCGAGTGCCGCGGCCGTCTCGAGAACCTGCTTGAACGGCAGCCCTTCGCCCTCGCTGACCCCCGCTCGGTAGTAGGAACCGTAGGACGGCACGCTCAGGCCCGCCCGCTCGGTCAGGCGGCGCACCTCGCGCGCCTTCGCCAGATCGCCGTGCGGCACGTGCACGTCGCCCCCCCACTCGACCCCCTCCAGCCCGGCCTCACTCGCCACCTTCACCAACTCCTCGGGCGACCGGTCCCGGAAACTCACAGATACCAACCCGCTGTGCAGCATGGCCTGCTCCTGCCCAAACTTGCTCGAGAACCTACTCGAGAACGTGCTCGAAGCCCCGCGATATCCCGACACGCCCTACCACGGCCTGGCGGCCGCGGCTACACGACACCCATCGAACATCGAACATCGAACATCGAACATCGAACATCGAACATCGAACAAGTGTAGTGATCCAGGAGATCAACTTCGAAGTTGAATGTTCAATGCTCGACGTTCACCGCCTCTCCTCACTCGTAAATCTTCCCCTCCCGGAACGCGGCCCAAGCGGTCTCGAACCATGCGTCCGTTTTGGGCAGCGGCCTGCGAGGGACCCATTCGTTCCGCACCCGCCCGTCCGGCTCCGCGGCCGTCACGAGCACCTTATCCCGGAACTCCGGGTTCTCCGGCGCGAAGTTCCACTCTTGCCCGAGGCTCTCGTGCGCGGGCGTGCCCGTCTCGTCGAGCACCATCGCCGACCCGCGGCTGCCGACCCCGCTCTGGACGGCAAACTTGACGGCCTCCAGGTAGACCGCGTGAGCGAAACAGAGTTGCCGGTTGCGGAGCGCTTCCGCCAATTCGACGACGTTTGCGGCCGCGCTGCCCCCGGTCTCCAGCCGGTTCCACTGAGCCCAGGCCTCCGATACCGCCCGCGCCAGTTCGCGCGGCGCCCGGATGTGCGCGCCGGCCCGCGTCATGCGGGCCTGAAACTCGGCCCGCTCCTTGCGCCAGTCGGCCGTCGCCCCGCCGCACTTGGCGATCCACGCGAGCAGGGCCTGCACCCCGTCCGTCGCCGCCTGCCGGCACGCGGCGTCCGGGACCGTCCAGTCCCGGCACCTGCGCGCCATGTACTCCGCGGCCCGAAAACCGGCGACCTGGCCGGAATTCAGCGCCGAACCGCCGGGCCGATACACGCCGTGCGATCCGTTCACCTCACCGACCGGGAACAGATGCGCGATGTTGTTCGACTGCCACCAGAGGTTCGCCGCGAGCCCGCCGTTGTTGTGCTGCGCACAAACGGCGATCTCCAACGGCGCGCGGGTGATGTCGATCCCGTGATCCCGGTACAACTCGATGGCCGCCGGATTCATCTTCGTCAGCCGCGCGATCGGTGAATCGAGCAACGCCTCCGACCGCGTCAGGTACTCGCGCGCCTCCACGCTGAGCGTATCGAACCCGAACTCGGCCGGGTTCGCCCGGAAATCGAGGAACGCGCGGCGCTGCTTCATCACCGTCTCGATGTACACCAGGATGTCGACGATCGAGGAACCGCCGGCAATCTTGCGGGAGTCAAACGGCCACTGGTACCCCTTGAGAAAGACGGCGCTGTTCATCTCACCCGCCGTCTTGAAGTACGGGCGCAGGAATTCCTGCGCGTCGCTCGTGCCGTCCGGGCCCGTGCTCACGAACCTCGGCACCACCTGCATATAGGTGCCCGACACATTCCACCGGAACTCGGTGGACGCCAGCCCGTATTGCGACTCCGGCAGGCTCTGCGCCTGCGCCCCCTCCGCCAGTGCCAGCCCGATCCCGCCCGTATGGACCGTGGGATAGACACTCGTCTTGTACAACCCACCGGGCCCGCCCGTGGCGAACACGACGTTCTCCGCGGTGTAGACCGCCAGGATGGCCTGCACGTCCGACGGCTTCGCCGATTCGTCGTCGCAACGGACCGCCACGGCGCCCACCGCACGTTTCTCGCGCCCCGCACCATGCGTCAACAGCTTCACGACCACACGCCCTTCGTGCACCGTGATCCCACGCCGCTCGATCTCTCGAATCAGGCTCCGGCACATCTCGCGGGACGTGTACGGCCCCACCGACGTCGCGCGCTGGCGCGGGTCGTGGTCCGTCTTGTACCCCACAAACTGCCCGAACCGGTCCGTCGGAAACGGAACCCCGAGATTCACCAGGTTCAGAAAGCACCGCGCAGAGAGACTGGCTTCAACCATCGCCAGGTCTCCGTGCATGCTGCCGCCCGCAAAGAAACTCTCGGCCAACGCTTCCGGCGAATCGTCTTCCGCGCCGCACATGCCGAGCTTGTAGTAGGTCTGCTTGTCGCTGCCCGTGTTGATCGACGTGCCCATTTGCAGGCCTTCCGTCACAATCAGCACGTCCTCCATCCCGCGCGCGTGCAGTTGCACCGCCGTATTCAGACCCGCCGCCCCGCTGCCGATCACCAGCGTATGCACGCGAAAGGCCGCGACCTCGCAGGTCTGCCCCGACCCGTCGTCTACCGGAATCGTGCTCTTTTCCATGCCTCATCCCTCCGCCGTACTGGACGCCTCGCCACAGCCCCATCAATCATGAGTTCACTGCGCGAACCCGGCTCGCGAGGACGCTCGCCCTCCATTCGTACGCCCTGCAGGGCCAATTGGAGGGCGAGCGTCCTCGCGAGCCGCTTCTTGGCGCGCACTCAACCATGCCCCATCCCTCACAGCCGCGCAATCGAAAAACCCCCGTCCACCATCACGACCTGGCCCGTGGAATAGGCGATATCGCCCCGCACCATCATCGCCACCGCCTTGCCGATATCCTCCGGCTGCCCCCAGCGTTGTTGAAGCAGCAACCCTTCACCAATCAGCTTGTCGTATTTCTCCTTGACCGCAGCCGTCATGGGCGTCTCGATGATGCCGGGCCGAATTTCATAGACGGGAATGCCGTATTCCGCCAGCCGCACGGCCCACAGCCGGGTCGCCATGCTGACACCCGCCTTGGAGATGCAGTATTCGCCCCGGCTCGGGGAAGCCACCGTCGCGGAAATCGACGAGACATTCACGATGCACCCGTCAAACGCCTGGTCCGCCTTCCGCTGCTCGACCAACCAGTTCGCAACCGCCTGCGTGAGGAAGTAAGGCCCCTGCAGGTTGATCTTCATCACCCACTCGTAGCTTTCCTCGCTGGCCTCCAGAATGTCGGCCCGCACTTTCGGCGCGACCCCCGCGTTGTTCACCAGGACGTTCAAGCGGCCGAATCGTTTCCGAACCGCCGCCAGCATCCCCGCCCGCGCCTCGGGGCTCGTCACGTCGGCCCGGCAATACAGGGCGGCAGCCCCGAGCGCCTCCAACTCTTCAAGCGCCCCGCTTACGGCGCGCTCTTCGTGGATGTCACAGACGACAACGTCACAGCCCTCCGCCGCCAGCCGTTTCGCGATGCCGAGCCCGATCCCGCGCCCAGCCCCCGTCACCAACGCCACCTTCTTCTTCATCTATCTCTCCCTCTTCGTCTCAATCTGCAGACCGCCACCCAGATGCCGCATCGCGGATGCCGGATACCCAATGCCGCCGAACCGCTCCGCCCAGACGCCGTCCGGCGTATCCTTCCATGCCTTCCAGCCTTCCACTCCGCCGTTCTTCCACCCTTCCACTCTTCCGTCCTTCCAGCCTTCCCGCCTACTCATGACGTTCGGCGGAGAAAGGCGTCCATCTCCTCCGCCGCGCGCATGCCTTCGGTGACGCCCTGCACAGCCGTTGTGCCGCCATTCACCACATCCCCGCCGGCGAACACGCCGTCCACGCTCGTCCGGGCGGACCCGGGTTCGACCTCGACCAGCCCGGCGGACGACAGCCGCAGCCCCGCCAGCGCCGCGCGGAGCGAGCCCGGCATGGTCTGTCCGATCGCCTCGACGGCGAGATCGACGGGCAACACGCTCTCCGTCCCCGGCACGGCAACCGGCCGGCGCCGGCCCGATTCATCCGGCTCGCCGAGTTCCGTTCTGACGATCTTGAGACCGGTCAGTTTGTTTTCGCCCGCGGTCACATACCCGAGCGGCTGCGTCAGAATCATGAGATGGCAGCCGGCGGCGAGCAGTTCGTTCCGTTCGCGTTCCCAGGCCGGCATCTCGGCAAACGAGCGGCGGTAGACCACATAGACGTCACTCGCGCCAAGTCGCTTGGCCGCCAGCGCCGCATCGACGGCGGTGTTGCCGCCCCCCAGCACGGCCACGCGCCGCCCCATCAGCGCCAGCCGCCCCCGCTTGGCTTCGGCCAGGAACGCGAGCGCGTCCCACACTCCGTCGGCCTGCCCGATCGAAGCCGAGGCGCTGAGGCCCGGCGCCAGGAAAACCGCATCGTGCCGTTCGGTCAGCGCCGCCAGCGCCAGGCTCTCCCCCAGCCGGCTGCCGAACACGGCCGCCAATCGGCCGGCCGCGCGGGCCGGGGCAAGTATGGCGTCCACCTCCGCCGACGCATCGCCGTAGCGTGTATCGGGGATGAGCCGGTCCGGCGTGCCGCCGAGCCGCTCGCCCGCTTCGTAGACGGTGACCGCGTGGCCGCGCTCGAGCAGGCCGATCGCGCAAGCCAGCCCGGCCGGCCCCCCGCCGACAATGCCGACGCTGCGGCCGGACGCCCGCTCGGGCAGCGGCAGGCCCGTGATGCCCTGCAGCCGCGCGGTGCGCGCGGTGACCAACTGAATGTCGGCGATCGGGATCGGCCGCTCGGCGAAGATCTGCTCCAGGCACCCGCCCTGGCACTGCTCCTGCACCGGGCACACGTACGCGCACATCTCCGGCAACACGTTGCGCTGCCGCAGGATGGCGTAGGCCCGGCCAATATCGCCGTCGGCGAACGCCTTGACGAATGCCGGGATGTTCACATGGGCCGGGCAGGCCTGGCTGCACGTCGCTTCCTCGCAATCCCGGCACCGTGCCGCCTCTTCCCGCAGCCGGTCCATCGAGAACCGGCGCCCGCGCCGGTACTCGGGTCCGTAGATCGCGCTGTCCCGCACCACGCAGCCTGTGCGCGCGCCGTCCCGCATGATCTGCGTGCAGCCCGAACACGTCACGCAACACTTCCGCGGGTCCATCACCCCCTTCTCGAGGATGTCCCGCACGGACTCGGGATACGCAAAGGAGCCGCGCCCTTGCCCGATCAGCGTCGCCCCGCCCGCCTTCACCACGCCCGCCGCGACGAAGGGCATCAGGTGCCGCAGCCAGCCATAGCCCGAGGCCACAATCGGGAGGCCCGGCACTGCCTCCTGCATCTGACGCGTGATCCCGATGAATCGCTCCACGCCAACCAGCGGATGTTCCGACGGCGCCCTCACACCCGAAGTCGGAAAGTCGTACGGCCGCCCGAAGTGCGGGTTGAAGTAAGGATTGCCGATCGACACGTTCAGAACCGGTACCCCCATCTCCGCCAGAATCCGCGCCAGCCGGATGGGCTCGCGCAGATCGGGCGTATACACGTGCTGCTCGCTCACCCCCCAACCGTACGGGTAGCTGATCGCGTCGTACACGTTCATCCGCGTCGTGATGAATAGCCCGGGAACCTCCGCCTTGATCCGCGCCAGTGTCTCCCGCAGCAGCCGGGTCCGATTCTCGAACGAACCGCCGTAGCGCCCCCAGCGTGTGAACGACGAAAAGCACTCCGAGACCAGGTACCGATGGCAGCTCTTGATGTCTACCCCGTCGAAACCCGCCTCCGCCGCCAGCCCGGCCGCCTCGACGAATGTGCCCTGCAACTTGTCCAGGTACGCGTCGCTCACCAGCGGATAGCCTTCAGGCAGGTTCATGACCGGGTCGAGTACGTGGCTGTGATGCGCGATCAGCGGCGCCGGAATGCCCGCCGGCTTGCTGTAGCGGCCCGAATGCGTAAGCTGCAACACCAGAATCGGTTCCCGGCCGAACGTCTCGCGCGCCGTCCGGCGCGTCTGCGCCACCAGCCTCGCAAACTCGCCTGCATTCCCCTTGTGGATGAACAACTGGCCCGGATTCGACCTCGCCTCGTGCAAGACCGCCGTCGCCTCGAACCAGATCAGGCCCGCGCCGCCCTCGGCGTAGCGCCGGTAACGCCGAAACGTCAACTCCTGCGGAGACCCGTCCGGACCGGAGTCAAACCCTTCCATCGGATGCACGATGAATCGATTCGCCGCCTGCAGCGACCCGATCGCCACCGCATCCCCCAACACCGCCGGATCTTCCTCTATCGGCAGCGTAAGGCCCAGCCCCGACAACGCACGCCGAAGGTCCGCCAGCGTCTTCATATGAAAACGCGCGTGCCGCTCCGGGTGCGACGCCATATCCGCTCTTGCTCGATCACTATCCGCCATCTCCCCCCCCTCTCCCAACTATCTCGAGAACTTACTCGAGAACTTGCTCGATTCCCGGGCCACGGGCTGACTCCGGAATCCCGGGATAAGTTCCCGAGTAGGTTCTCGAGCACGTTCTCCTCTAGCCAAAACCGATGAGTCTACTCCTACAACCCGGCTCGCGAGGACGCTCGCCCTCCATGTGTCCGTCATGTGCGATCAACTGGAGGGCGAGCGTCCTCGCGAGCCGATTCTTGGAGCGGGCTCACAACCGCTTGCCCTTCCTGAGATGCAGGATCAGAAGGCGGCAGTCGTCGAGCGCTTCGTACGTATGTTCCAGAATCGCGTCAAACTGCAGCGCGTCGCCGGCCTCCAGATCGTATGTCTCGTTCGGCAGATAGAATCGCACCCGCCCTTCCAACACCCAGCACACCTCGTAGTCGTCTTCGTGCACGCGCGGCTTGTGCACCTTGCCGCCCTTCTTTGCCGCGCCGATCAGACAGCGCACGTTCGAATACGAGACCTCCTGAAACCGGAAGTCGTCCGAAACGTGTACCGAGGATTTCTTCAGCTGACCGGTCTGCGATTCGGCAAGCGCCAGCAGCTCGCTCGGGTTCATCCCGAACACTCGGCCAAGCTTGAACAACGTCTCCAGTTCCGCCATCGTCTGGTTCCGTTCCAGCCGCGAAATCACGGCCTGCGAAACCCCGGACTGATCCGATATGTCCGCAATGGTCAGCCCGCGCCGCTTCCGCAACGTGCGCAGAACCGTGAAATCGTACATCTCTTTGCCCATTGCTCCCCCCCAACCTTGCTCCAAACCTAACCCGAAAACCTGCTCGACAACCTGCTCGAGAACTTACTCGAGAACTTACTCGAGAGCCTACTCGCCAACTTGCTCGAATTCCCCATAATATTGCGCAAACAACACGAATACAAGAAAAGAGAATCGACACGGAAAATAATGAGGACGTTTCAGCAAGATCCGGGCAGACCGGCCGACGAAGGCTCAGGTGGACGTAGCGACCGCGCCTCCGCCCTCATTGGCGATCATCCGCGCGAGCGCCGCGCCGCGTTCGAGGGCGGCCCTGAGGAAGGCGTCTTCATCCTCGAATCCCGACCCGCGCATGCTGACCTCCAGGCTGACGCACTTGTCGTACCGGGACCGTGCGACGGCGCGCGCGAGCCTGGGCCAATCCACGCTTCCCAAGAAGGGCAGCCGATGCTGGTCGGCACGGCCGTCGTTGTCGTGGAGATGAATGGCAATCAGGCGCTCCAGCCAGGATTCGAGGTGAGTCAACCCGTCGCGTTCGGGCAGGTTCCCGTGCCCCGAATCGTAGCACAGCCCGATGAAACCGGGGGCCTGATCGCCCAACACTCGCGCGATCCCCCGCCAGGGCCCGTTCTCCATGGCGATTCTGACGCCCAGCCGCGCGGCCTCCGGCTCGAGTTCGCTGAGAGACTGACCGACGTCCTGCCAGTAGGAGGGTTCGGCCCTGTCACCCCGCGAGCGCAGGTGCAGCACGATCACGTCGCTCGCAAACGCGGCGGCCATGCGCATCCGGTTGACAATGAGTTCCACGCCGGCCGCCCGTACGTCCGGGTGCGGAGCGCACCAGTTCTTCTCCTGGCCGGCCGAGGCGTGCAGGTCGAGCACGCGCAACCCGAACGCGTCAAGCCATCCGCGGATCTGTTCGATCTCCGCGTCGGGATAGAGGAAGTCCGTATTCCATTCGTGGCACCAGTGCACATGCGTGAAACCGGCCGCCGCGATCCGCCTCAAGTACGGCTCCGCCGAACCGTGATCCGCCGCGTAATCCGTCGCTATGGAAAGCATCGCGCCGCCCCTGCTCCACCGTGCCCCGTGTGGTTCGATACGGCGATCCGTCTATCGCCATCCGCCGTCTGTAATCGCGTCGAAATGCGACAGCACGTCCTGATGCCCGCCCGCCAGAAAGATGATGACGCCTTCCTGCCGTGCCTCGGCGCCGGGCGGCAGGTCTTCAACGGGGAACGGCTCGCTGTGGATACAGCGCAGAATGCTGTCGTTATTGTTGAACAGGTGCCGGACGTTCCGGCACGCGATCCCCACGGCCGCGTCTCCGCCGAAGCGCTCGGCGACGATCAGCGGATGGGAAGCCTGTTCCGGCATCGTGGCGGAAGGGAACACCGAGTCCGGAATCACCGTCCGCTCCGTCCGGATCCCCGCCTTGAGGAACTTCACGCGGCGCGGGTCCGGCGATTCGGCGCGCGGCACCTTGTCGGTCGTCGTCCATTCGCCGTCGAGGCACGCCCATATCCGCTCGCCCCGCACCGATATGAACTGCGGCGCATTCACCAGATGAAAGCAGGTCTGGCAATTCAGGCCGGAGAGAGCGGACGGCGATTCATTGACAAACGTGTGCACGTACCACAGGCACGATCTGGCCGGATCGACGGTGAGCGCGGACGTGAGGCGAAACGGACCGAACTCCTTCGACCACACCCACGCGCCGTCGCGTTGCTCCCAGTCCTGCAGCGGGTCCCCGCGCCAGTTGCACCAGACGATTTTGCCGCCGGCGAGGACCGTTTCCGGCAGCCACAACCCGAACTCGTTGCCCGGCCACGCGTCGACTTCGATCGTCAGGACCGTGCACCCCTTCGGCCGGTGCAGGTCGTAGGCTCTGTTCTGCGCGCCGATCGTGAACATATCAACCCTCCGTCCGTTACTCCACAGGATAGGCCTGATCCAGCCTGGCGAGTTCGCGGCGACTGATCGGAGCCACTTCGCCGATCATGGCGGCTTCGATCAGCGATCGCGCGCTGAACTCGGCAACCTCGACGCGGTCATAGGCCTCGGCCGGCGATCGGCCCGTGGCCAGCACGCCATCGTTGCGGATCAGCAGCACAGGCGTCCGCTTCGTGATCAGCGCGGCGACCCGGCTCACATCCTCGTACTGCGGGCCGAACGGCACGACGGGCAACTCGCGCAACATCACGTAGCTTTCCGGCATCGCCGCGGTGTCGAACGTGGCGTCGGCGACGACACTGAACGCCGTGCTGTGCGGCGCCTGCGCGCACAAGATGCACCCCACCTCGGGCCGGCTCGCGTAGATGGCCTCATGCAGGCGCACCGCGCGGCTCGGCACTTTCCCCGCCTCCCGGCGGCCCCTGTCGATCCGTACGAGCTGGCCCGTCTCCACGTAGGCCCGGTCGAACCCGTACGGCGTGATCAGGAAGGAGCCGTCGTCGAGACGTGCGGAAAGCGTTCCCTCCGTGCTGATCATGATTCGCTGCCGATAGGCACGCCGGACGAATTCGCACAGTTCAAGGCGCAACGCGCGTTCGCCGGGCACCTGCGCCCGCGGTTCGTACTCCTCCAGCAGGTACTCCGTGTGGCGCGACATGGCGATCTGCTCGTCGCTCAACACCGTGGCGCGGCCCAGCACGTGCGCCCGGATCGTGAGCTGGGCACAGAACTCCAGCGTCTCCAGCCTGTGAAAAGCCTGAAGCAAGGCCTGCCCCGCGGTGACCGCTCCGTGGTTCTCGAGCAGGACCGTGTTGTGTCCGTCCCGGAAACCGGCGGCCACCGCCTGGCCCAACTGCTCGCTGGCCGGGAAGGTGTAGGGGGTGTACCCGACCGATCCGCACACGGCCGCGGCCTGCGGGAGGATACGCGTGTCGGGAACGCCGCGGACGAGACAGAACGCGACCAGCGCGCACGGATGCGCGTGGATCACCGCGCGCACGTCCGGCCGAGCCGCATAGACGGCCTTGTGCAGCGGCAGCTCCGACGACGGCCGGTGCCGCCCCTCGGTCGAACCGCCGGCCTTCACGCACACGATGTCCTCCGCGAACAGGTCGCCCTTGTCCACACCGGCCGGCGTAATCCAGATCTCGCCCGCTTCGTCCAGAACGGACAGGTTGCCGCCCGAGGCCGTGGTCATGCCGCACCGGTAGATGCGCTCCATGATCACCGCCAACTGGTCGCGCGGATGCAGGCTTTGGAAATCCATCGTTACCCATCGCCCATGAACCATCAACCATTCCCCCTCGCGGGGTCCACGTGAATGAGGACGCGCCGGTACCGCGACAGCGGCGGGGTCCCGTCGTCCGTTACGGTCAGGATGACGTGCAGCGTCACCGGCGAGGCGACCTCGGGCGCCACCAGCGACGCGCGCGGCGAGGCTGCGTTCCGGATCCCGAGCTTGGGCCGGAAGTTTCGTCTCTCCTTGTAGGTGCTCGGGTCCTGGTAGAAGGACCAGGAGAACGTCAACCGGTCGCCGTCGGGATCGTGCGAGCCGGAGGCGTCGAACATCACTTCTTCGCCGGGCGCAACCGTTCGTTCGGTTTCCCCGGCCACCACCGCGACCGGCGGATGGTTCGCCCGCTTGTGGGCGCGCACGCACCAATCCAGCCGCGCCTGGAAATCGGCCTGGAACGCCGCCCGCCAGCGGTAGACGGTGGCCTTGACGCTCTCCTCCCCTTCCAGGTAATCCGCCGCGTCCGTGAACTGGTTCGGGTTCTCGCCCGCAACGAAACGGCCGCCCCAACTCCCCCAGTCCGGATGCTCCGGGTCGCTCAGTCCGTTGGGGATCAGACAGAGATAGGACGGCGTATCGCCCTCCTTCAGGCCGCGCACCTCGCCCGTGAAACAGTCGCCGCCGTCGTAAATCGGATACGCATTCCCCAGACAGCCGTGCCCGTGCACATGGCGGTAAACCCAGTCGGCCGACACCAGGGAGGTGTCGCCGCCGCGATAGATTCCCCGCATCGTGACGATCCACGTGACATAGAACAGATCGGGATAGTTCTCCTTGATCCACGGCCCCGTGTCGTCCTGATCCGCAATGGCGTTCACCCGGATCTTCGACATGAAGGCCTTGAGTTCTTCGGCGCTCCGGTCCTGCCGCACCCGCCACAGCGCCTGTGCCAGATCCGTGGGCGCGCCCCAGATGATGATCCACACCGGGCGCGGGTCCGGCTTGTCCACCACCGAAATGATCCATTCGGACGCCTCCGAGTCGCCGGCATCCCCGATCTGCCCGACTCCGCGTTTCGGAAGCCCGCCCTTCGTGCAGGCCAGCAGGTGCTCCACGGACGGATAGTCGGGACTGTGCAAAAGCAGGTTGGCGCGGACCCGCCCGTAGGCCTGGACGATCGCTTCAATGAATTCCGTCTTCGGCTGCGGCCAGCCCGAGGCGGTCGCGATCAATCCTTCCACGTCGAACTCATTGCTGTACAGCAGGAAGCGCACGAGCGATTGCGTATCATCCGGCTCGCGCCAACCTCCGATCAAACTGCTGATATCGGTCAGGACAATGATTCGGGGTTTCGTGCTTACGCCGTTGGTCTGCATGCCTTCTTCCTTTCGTGAACCCGTCGCGGGTGAACAGGGCGTTGGCCGCCATCTTGCGGCATTTCCCGGCCCAAAGTCCATCCCCGAGTTGCCTGGCACCCCCTGAGACGGCCAGCCTCGTGCTGCCCGAGGCCGAGGGGCCAAGGGACAAGGGGCCAAGGGACAGACCCTGAAGCCCGAGTCTGTCGAAAGACCCGGCGCGGGTGGAACCGCGCCCTCCAACGGCGCCACGTGTAGAGCGCGGGGACAGACCCTGAAGCCCGGTTCCGTTGAAGAACCCCGGCGCGGACAGAGCCGCGCCCTCCAAGGAGGGTGCGGGGACAGACCCTCAGAGTACCCAGAGTATCAGAGCGCTCGAAGTAGGCGCCGAGGGCCAGGCGGCGCCCATGGCGCCAGGAAATTTGGGTTCTGACTCACTTTTTGCTTGAAATCCTGCATCATAAACTTATACTTATAAGTATCTGATACAAATTAGTCTTCCGGTTGCGCGTGGACAGATCGGAGACCGATAGGAAGCCGGACGATGTCGCCGAAGTACAAACTCATCGAACAATTCATTCGAGATCGGATCGCCGAGGGTGAATTCGAGCCTGGCGCGCTGATCTGGTCGGAGAGCCGTTTCATGCGTCATTTCGAGGTGAGCGCGAACACGGTTCAGAAGGCGCTGGCGGGTCTGGTTCGGGAGGGGCTTCTGTACCGCGAGCAAGGCAAGGGCACGTTTGTGGCGCAGACGCTGCCTGTCCCCTCGCCCGCGCTGGTTGTCGGCATCATCGTACCGGCCAAGGCCAGCACGGAAACGGGTTTTCACATGCCGCTGATCGAGGGCTACCGTACGGTTCTGGCGCCCCGTGAGATGGTTCTGCTGTTCCGAGAGCCCGGCCGTCCCTTCCTGGAGGTAGCGGAAGAGGCACGCGTGGATGCCGCACTGGTGGTGACGCCGACGCTGGCCGATCGCGATCAGCTGCTGGCCCTGCGCGAGCGCATGCCGGTTGTTGCGGTCAGCAGCCATGTGGAAAGCCCGTCGATTCCCTATATTGCTTTTGACAACGAGTCGGGAGCCCAAGAGGCGGTGACGCATCTGATCGGACAAGGCCACCGCACCATCGTATTCGTGACGGACCCAACGGAACGGACGGCGAAATCCGAACGTCTGCGCGGCTACCAAGCGGCGTTGCGTGAGCACGGCATCGTGCTGGACGAAAGGTATCGGATCGAGACGGACAACCCGCACGGGCATGGGCCGGGCAGCGCCGCGCACAGGCTCTGCGGTCTGACGCCCTGCCCGACGGCGGCGTTCGGCGTGACGGACGGGGTAGCCTCCGCGCTTATCCGCGGGCTGCAAGACCTCGGCCGGCGGGTTCCGGAGGACGTGGCCGTCGTGGGGTTTGACGATCTGCCCCACTCCCGGCACATGCGGCCCGCGCTGACGACGGTTGCCGGCGATCTGTTTGAAATGGGCCGGCGTGCGGTGGAATTGCTGCGCCTGCACATGGAACAGCCGGGTTCGGCGCCGGACCGTGTTCTGCTGCCGACGCACCTCATGGTGCGCGAGAGCAGTGTGCATGCGCACGTGCGCGTGTGACTTAAGTCAGATTCGCTCTCCCAAAAGGTATGCTTCTGAGGACAAAGACGGACATCCTGTACCCTTCCGGACGGGTGGTTAGCCGACCCAAGCGAGGAGGATCTCATGACCGGACGTCTCATGCCCGCCGCAGCCGCCGTGACGACGCTTGCGCTTCTTGCGGCCTGTTGTCGTTGCGACGCGAGCGAATTCGATGCCGCCGGCCCGTCCTTCAAGAGCGGCGACAAGATTCTGACCGTCGGACGGCGCGACGCCACGCTCAGCACCGACGGCCATCGCTGGTGCACCGGCCAGCACTATCTCGCGACCGAAGCCGGCTCGTTCCTGACGGTGCGCGGTTACAAGATCAAGCTCAGCGAGTTCAAGGCCGACGAACAGACCAAGGGCGTTCGGCATCGGGGCCGGTTCCCCCTTACGAAGGACGCCCAAGGCCCTGCCGGGCGCTATGCCCAGACGGCCACGCTTCTGCCCGATGGAAACGTACGCGTCAACGTGGAGATTTCGTTCGACCGCGAACAGGACCGCGCCCTGTATAAGTCCGGGGCGTTCATGTTCTGTTTCCCGGGCTCCGATCTCGAAGGCGAATTCGTCAAGATCGACGACAAGACGATACAGATCGGGAAGCGGGAGAAGTCCGGCAGCCGATATCTCTTCAGCGGCGGCGCGGCTCGAATCGAATTCTTCCCGAACGACCCGGCCAAGCGGTTTGCGTTCCGCACCGTGCGAGGCAAAACCTGGCTCTACGACTCGCGCCGCCCGGGTGAAGGCGGCGACATCGAGTTCCGGGTCTTGCCGGTGAACGGCGAGAGCGAATTCATCGTCGAACTGCCGGAGTACCGGGATCCGAACCCGGTCGGCAAGGTCCACGCCGGCATCAACTTCGAGAAGCGGGACGGGCTGTGGGTTCCGGACTACTCGCTCTGCCGGAACCTGATCCAGAACCCGAGTTTCGAGGCCGGTCTGCGCTATTACGCCGAAGACCCGTGCGCGATCGACAACGAGGTGGCCTACCGCGGCCGACGAAGCGCCCGGCTCGATATCGAACCCGGCTACTGCCCGATGCTCAGCCATTTTTCGGTCCCGACCGAGCCGGGCAAGCCCTACACGTTTTCCTTCTACGCCAAGGCGAGCGAAAACGGGATCGGCACGTCCATCCTCTCGGTCAGCGCGCTCTGGCAAACCTGGCCCGTGTCGAAACGCATCAAGCTGACGAAGGACTGGCAGCGCTACAGCTTCTCGTTCACCGCGCCCAACCGCCTGATCGCCTTTCGCCTCGGCGAGTTCTGGGGCGTAGGACCTGACGAACAGGTCAAGGGTTCCAGGATCTGGTACGACTGCCTTCAGCTCGAGCCGGGCGAACTGACGGGGTACACCGAGAAACCGATCTGCGCGGAGTTGGTGACCGCTAAGGACGCCCATGTGTATGAGAGCACGGAGTCCAAGGCCATGACGCTTGTGCTGCACAACGGCACGGCGGTACCCGTCGATGTGAATGTCGGCCTGACGGTACGGGATTTCTTCGGCCATCAGCGGTTCCAGGACCGGTTCACCGTCCGCGTGCCGGCCGGCGGCTCCGCGACGCATCCGTTGTCGCTCGACAGCGCCGTCGGAACGGGCCTGTTCATCGTGCGCGCCGACCTCGCGGCCGGCCGATTCCAGAACACCGACCTGTTCCGGTTCAGCGTGATCCGATCCCTGTCGAACAGGCACAAGAACAAGAATCTGTTTGCGGCGGTTACCGGCGCCGGCGATGTGCGGGAATGGGAAGGCAGCCTCGTGCGGTGGAAGCGCGCGGGAATCGGTTCGCTGCGGGTGGAGGCCAGCCGATTCGTGCGTACCGAAAGCGGCACGGTCCGAGCCAACAGCATCAAAGGCCCGCCGATCCGCACAAAGGAACACTACGATCTGGCCATGCAACACAACTTCCGCCTGATGTCGAGTATCTTCTGGAAGGGCAAGGAATCGGGCAGATTCCGTCTTGAGAAGAACCAGGAGGTCTTCAAGCCCGAGAACCGTGCCTACGTGGAGGAACAAGCGTTCAAGATGGCCGGCTACACCCCGTGGTGGAAGACCTGGCGGCTCATCAACGAGCCCAGCAGCATCCCCGATCCCGATCAGGTCCCCGGCCTGACCATGGATGACGTGGCCGCAACGATGGCCGCGGCGGCGCGCGGGCTCCGCCGCGTGATCCCGGACGCCGTCATTCTCACGCCGGAGCCCTGCGACATGTACGCGCGCGGCCGGGGCTGGATCGAGCGGTACATCCGGGCCGGCGGCCTGAAGGCCAGCGACATTGTCGCCATCCACCCCTACCGCCCCAAACCGGAAGACCCCGATCTGGACGCGGACCAGCGCCACTTCGTTGAGATGCTCGACTCACTCGGCTACGCGGGCCCGATCTGGTGGATGGAGGGCATCTATCACGCGCCGCTCACCATTCCCGAGATCGGGATCACCGCCTACAAGGGCTGTACGGCCGACCCCTACCGGTTCCCCGCGTTCTCCTACGATCTGAGCCGCAGCGAAAAGATTGCCGCCGCGTACACCGCGCGCAGTTTCATCATCGGGCTCAAGTACGCGCCGCGGCTCGATTCGAACCTGGACTGGAGTTCGCGCTTCTACCATCTCGACGCCGACAACACGTGGCGCGCCTATCTCTTCGCCTACAACACGCCGGGCAACATTCTGGGCAACGCCCGGTTCCGGCAGGACGTCGAGCTGGCCGACAACGTCCGGACCTACCTCTTCGAGGACGAACAGCGCCGGCCGGTCGCCGTGCTCTGGAATCACGACGCCAAGGTCGACCGGTTCGAGACCGACCCGCCGACCGCCCAGTTCGCCTTCGCCCGGGCCGAGGTCACCGCGTTCGACTTCATGATGAACGAGATGCCCGACGGCAAGGGGTCACGCCTGGCGCTGCCGATCGGGTCGTTTCCGACCTTCGTGATGGGCCGGCCGGGCTCGTTCGCCGAGTTCGCCGCCGCGCTCGAGCGAACGACGATCGAGGGCGCCGGCCTCAAGCGGCTCCAGATCACGTCCAAGGTGACCGGCCCGCGCCTGACCGTCTCCGTGAACAGCCTGCTCTCGCGCGGGCTGGCCGGCACGTGCCGCGTATCGCTCAACGGCACGACTGCCGCCGAACAGCCGGTCAGCATCGCCGGCAAAGGTCATGCCGAACTCGTGACCGACCTGTCCGCGTACCTGGCCGGCACCCAGATTCGCGACGTGCCGCTGAGCGTGACGTTCACCGACCCGGCCGGCATGCGCGAAACGTGCGACGGCGCGTTCCGCATCAGCGCGTGCCCCAAGCGCAAGGCGCCGATCCGCATCGACGGGAACCTGGCGGATTGGGCCGCGATCCCGGGCATACCGCTCGGCAAGGACGCCATCACACTGATCCCCAAGAGCCCCACGGTCGCCGACTCCACCACGCCCTGGCGCGGGCCCGCCGATTTGTCCGGGGTGCTTCGGACCGCCTGGGACGAGACCGGCTTCTATTTTGCGCTCGACCTCACCGACGACGTGTTCGACTTGAAAGTAGCCGGCCACCGCAAAAGCCTGGACTGGTGGCAGCGGGACAGCATCCAGGTCTATTTCGATACCTGGGCCGACGCGCGCACGCGTGAGAGCCGCGGGTTCGACAACAACGATTACTGCTACGATTTCGCGCTGACCGACGACGGCCCGCAGGCCAACCGCAGCGCATTGCCGGAGCAGCAAATCGCGTTTCTCGAGCCCGGCAAACCGCAGAACGTGCAGACCGCCATCCGCCGCAACGGCACCCGCACGATCTACGAGCTGTTCATCCCGAAACGCGAACTCGTCCCCATCGAGTTCAAGCCCGGCACCTCGTTCGGGTTCGCCATGATCGCCCACGACAAGGACAACGACTACCGCAAGCAGGGCCTCACGCTCACGCCGGCCGGCACCGAGCCGTATCTGAACCCGCACCTCTATCCGCTGTGGGTGCTCAGCCAATGAAAAATGTCACAGATCCGCCTGCGGCGGGAAGAATGCAAAATGAAAAATGACGGAATCTCCCGGCAAGGAGGCAGCATGCATGACGAGAGACGCACACGCATCGCAGCCGCAGCGGTTCTGGCCATTGCCCTGACGGGGGCATGCGCCGCTGCCATGCAGTACGACCCGGGCGATCATTCCTTTTTCGAGGGCGACAAGCGGCTCCACGCGGGGCGGACCGGGTTCGACATTGTCGCGAGCGGCAAGCGGATCTGTTCGGCCGGCTATTACTTCAACACACAATACAAGAGCTACATGCGCGAGCGGGAGCTGCGCAAGAAGCAGACCGAAAATGACCCCGCCGCCAAGCGCACCACGTTCACCGCGCGCATCCCGCTCGACAAGGAAGGCACCAGGACGGCCGGCTTCTCGAGCGCGGTGTGGCTGCAAGAGGACGGCACGGTGCGCATGACGACCCGGATCACGTTCGACACTGCCACCGACCGCAAGTTATACAAGAATGGGGAGATCCAGATCGGCATGGACCGCGCCGCGTTGGCCGGCGAAGTGATCCGGATGGGGGCCCGCACGTTCGAGGTCCCGGCCGACGCGCCGGAGAAGGGCGGGATCATCTTCAACGGCGGCCCGACCCGGCTCGAGTACTATGCGACGGACCCGGCCAAGAGCTTCGTGATCCGAACGCGCAAGGGCGGCAACCGGGTCATGTACGCCGGTGAGTCGCGGGCGACCCTCGAGACGCGCATTCGGCCGGAAGACGACCAGACCGATTTCGTCTTCGAACTGCCACCGAGCGGCATCGAGCCGGAACCGCCGTCGGACAACGCGTGGGCGGGGATCGACTTCCCGAAGCGGGACGGGTTCCGGGTGCCGAACTACCGGCTCTGCCGCAACCTGGTGCAGAACCCGAGCTTCGAGGCCGGCTTCCACTACTGGGCGCCGGGCCAGGTCGGCGGCACGTTCCGGCCGGATTTCGACGATTTCGCCGCGATCGACGACACGGCGGCCTTCAAGGGAACGCGGAGTCTGCGCATGCGGATCCGGAAAGGCGAGACGCCGCCGATGCCCAGCCAGTTCACGATACCCGTGGAGAAGGGCAAGACCTACTCCTTCTCGTTCTACGCCAAGGCCGACCGCGAGAACGTGCGAACCAGCGTGCTGTCTGTCACGCAGTTCTGGCCGCAATTCCCGTTGAGCAAACGGATCACGCTCACAACAGACTGGCAGCGGTACAGTTTCGAGGTGACCGCCACCAACCGGCTGATGTCCATCGGGCTGGGCGAGCGGTGGTGGGACGAAGAGGCGGGCGACCAGATCGACGGCGCCACGATCTGGATCGATTGCGTCCAGTTCGAAGAAGGCCCGCTGACCGACTACACCGAGAAGCCGCTCCTCGCCGGGCTCGCGACCGGCAGGTTCGGCAACACGTACCATGCGGACGAACCGCGCCGGCCGCAGCTGACGCTGCACAACACGAGCGGCACCGCGCGCGAGGTGAACGTCGCGGTGACGGTGAAGGACTTTTTCGGGCGGCAACGGCATCGCGAGGTGTTCAAGGCGTCTCTCCCGGCACAGGCGGCCGACCGGCGCACGCTCGCGCTGGATACGGTCACCGGCACGGGCTACTACCAGCTCGTCGTCGATCTGGACGACGGCACGTTCCGTGACACGGATTATTTCCGGTTCGCCGTCATCCGGCCGCTTGACAATACGCACCGCAACAAGAACCTGTTCAGTGGGAACGGCACGATCGGGCGCGCGATGTGGCTGCCGCGCAAGCTCGACCTGCTCAAGCGCGTGGGAATCGGGTCGGTGATCAACTGGACGCCGCTCCCGAGCCAGGCCCTGTACGAGTTGATGGCGCAGAACCGGATCCGGACACTCTCCTCCATCACGCAGCGCGACCGGATCGGCCGCGCGGACCTGAAGAAGAAGGAGACGTACACACCGGCCGGGCTGCGCCTGGTGGAAGAGGAGGCTTACAACACGGTCCGGAAGCATCCCGGCGAGACGTACTGGAAACTGCGCAACGAGCCCGAGCACCTACCGTGGGAAGGGATCACGTGGGAAGAGATGGCGGCCGGGTTCGCGGCTGCCTACCGCGGCATCAAGCGCGGCAACCCTTCTGCTCTGGTGATCAGCCCGGACCCGTGCAACATGTACAAGCGCGCCCGGAACTGGCTGGAGAATTACTTCAACGCGGGCGGGCTCAAGACCTTCGATATCCTGGCCACGCACCCCTACCGGCCGACCCCGGAAGACCCGGACATGGACGCCGATGCGCGGCGGTTCATCGAGCTGGCGGACCGCTGGGAATTCAAGGGCCCGATCTGGTGGACGGAAGGCATCTACTACGCGCCCTATACCCTCGCCGAGATCGGGATCACCGCCTACAAAGGCTGTTCGAGCGACACGCACCGCTGGGCGCCGCTGTCCTACGATATCGGGCGCAGCGAGCGGCTCGCCGCCGCGTGGACGGCGCGCAGCTTCCTGGTCGGCCTCAAGTATCACAGCCGCGTCGACATGAACGTCGACTGGAGCAGCGGGGGCCACTATTTCCTGGACATGGACATGACGATGCGGCCGGTCCTGTTCGCCGCCAATACGCTGGGCAACATCCTCGGCAACGCCGTCTACCGCCAGGACGTCGATCTCGGGGCCGGCATCCGCTGCTACCTCTTCGAGGACGAACAACGCCGGCCCGTCGCCGCCATCTGGAACCACGACATCAAGGTCAACAAGTTCGAGACGGCACCGCCGACCGGGCTGTTCCCGTTCTCTAGCGGCGAGGTCACCGTACTCGATTTCATGATGGAACGGCTGAAACTGCCCGACGGCCAGTCCTTCGAACTGCCCGTTACGCCCTGCCCCGTGTTCGTGATGGGCAAACCGGGCACGTTTCCCGCGTTCGCCGCGGCGCTCGAGAAGGCCGTCATTCAGGGCGCCGAACTCACGCCGTTCCTGGTCGCCGCCCACATGGAAGGCTCTCGAGCCGAGATCACGTTGCAAAGCCTGCTCTCGCGCGGGGTCAAAGGCACCTGCGAAATCCTGCTCGGCGACGCAACCGCCGGCCGCGCCGCCATTGACGTCAAGGGCAAGAGCGAACAGAAGGTATCGGTCGATCTCGCCGCGTACTTGATGCCGGGCCGGATCACGGACGTCCCGCTTGCCGTGCGGTTCACCAACGGCGACGGCGCGCCGCGCACGATCGACGGCGCGTTCCGCGCCGCACTCTGTCCGAGGCGTACGGCCCCCATCACCGTCGACGGCCGTGCAACGGACTGGGCCCCACTGCCCGGCATCCCGCTCGGCAGGGACCACCTCAAATTCTTCCGAGCCGGCCAAGAGAGCTGGCGCGGCGATGGCGACCTGTCCGCCGTGCTCAAGACGGCCTGGGACGAGCAAGGCTTTTACATGTGCGTCGACGTCGCCGACGATACGCTCGACCTGGTCGCGCGCGGCAAGAATCAGGATTGGTACGAGCGCGACAGCGTCCAGACCTACTTCGACACGTGGGCCGACGCGCGGTTCCGGACCGAACGCGGGTTCGACAACAACGACTACTCCTACGAATTCGCGCTCACCGAAGCCGGCGCGCAAGCTTACCGCCGGTTCGTGCCTGAATGGCAGATCGCGTTCCTCAAGACGGGCAAGCCCGACAAGGTGCAAACCGCCGTCGCGCGCACGGGCAACCATACCGTCTACGAGGTCTTCATTCCGAAACAGGAACTCGTGCCCGTCGACTTCAAGCCCGGCACGTCGTTCGGGTTCGCCATCCTTGTCAACGACAAGGACAACGACTATCGCAAACAGGGCCTGACCCTGACCCCGGCCGGGACCGAGCCGTATATGAACCCGCACCTGTTCCCGGTCTGGGTGCTGCAGAAATGAAGAATGAGCCCACTCCAAAAAGGCGGCTCGCGAGGACGCTCGCCCTCCATTGGCGCCACAGGCAGTGGTGATGGAGGGCGAGCGTCCTCGCGAGCCGGGTTCCTGGAGTGGACTCAAGAATGATGAACGCTGTGTGTGATCTGAAACGAACTTGCTCGAGAACTTACTCGGGAACTTGTCTCGAAATCCAGGAGCAAACATTGACGACCGCGCACGTTGATGAGACAGGCAAGTCGCGCAGCCAGCCCGACGTAGCCATCTCGGCGAAGGCGGGCTGGCTGCGCGCACTGCTCGTGCTGGCCGCACTCCACGGCGCACGCGCTCATGCCTTCGCAGCCTCGGGCGCAGCCCCGGACGCCGGCCCGGCGGCCGGGGACAGGATCGACTGGGGGTCGGTTGCCGGGCCGGGCGCGCGGCGCCCGGCGGATGGCGTGATCCGTTTGGCGGAGGAGTTCAACGCGCGCGTGGCCGCCGCCCGGCCGGGCGAGGTGATCCCGGTCCGGAACGGCACGTACCGCAACTGGAAGATGAAGGTTCCCTGCCACGGCGCGGTCATTACCGCGGAGACGCCGGACGGCGTGTGTTTCACCGGGTTCGGCACGAAGCTCACCGTGACGGGCAATGGGAACGTCATCGGCGGGTTCCGGTTCGAGAAGATCGGGACGGCGGCCGTTACGTTCTACGGCACATGCCGGAACCGGCTCACGGACTGCGTGTTCGAGTCCTGCGGCGACCCGAAGAGCCCGGTCAACGCCATCATCGACATGAACAGCGGCGTCACCCCTACCGGCTCGATCAGCAACCGGATCGATCACTGCACCTTCCGCGACTTCCAGGCCAAGGCCATCCGGATCGTGATCAGCGAGCGCGACCCGGAGCCGGCCCCCGGCAAGACCAGCGGCTACAACCGGATCGACCACAATCTGTTCACCGACGCCCGACTCATCGGGGGCAAGAACGGGAACGACGCCCTGCAACTCGGCCAGACCTGGAACAGCACGACGCAGAAAGTCGCGGTGCCGCGCGCGACGGAGGTGAACCTGCACACGTTCGTCGAACACAACGAATTCGTGCGGGTCTCCAACCAGATCGTGAATCAGAAGGCGAACGGCACCGTCTTCCGGTTCAACCGGCTGATGGACTGCCGGGGGGCGATCTCCCAGCGGTCGGGCGACGGCTGCGTGTACGAAGGGAACTATTTCGAGAATTCGAAAGGGCTCTTGCTGCGCGGCGCCAATCATGTGGTGGTCAACAACATCTTCAACCGGGTCTCCGGCACCATGCTCCTGCACGCCTGGGGCCGCATGAAGGAGGGTGGCGGGTATGTTCTCTACTTCCCGAACACCAACAACCTGGTCGCCCACAACACGTTCGTCGATCCGCAAGGCGACGTGATCGAGATCGGCCGGGTCTGGGGCGCCCAGGGCGACGTGCGCAACCCGCCGTGCGACAACCGGTTCATCAACAACATCTTCGTCGCCACGCGCGGGACCCTGATCAAGGAAGCGGGCGCGCACGAGAACACGATCATCCGGAACAATCTGTTCCATGTTTCCGGAGAGGCGGCGATCGGGCTGTGCGGCGAGGGTGCGGTGCTTGGCGCGCCGGCGCTCGATGCGCGCTTCTGCCCGAACCCCGGCAGCCCGGCGCTCAACGCCGGATCGCCCGGCACAGGTGTCGGGACGGACTTCTACGGGCGCCAGCGCGATGCCAGGCCTGACATCGGCGCCGTGGAACGGCGATGAGCGCCCGGACAAGCGAGGAGTCAAGAATATGGCCTATCGACCGGACGCGATTGGCGGGGGATACACGGAAACGCTGCTGCGCGTGGAATATCGCCCGCGCGTGCGCCCGCATACGAAGGATGAACTGCTCGAAATCCTCGACATCCTGCAGGCCTGCGGCGTGGACGCGTGGTGGTACAGCGTCGCGGCCAAGGGCTCCTACCCCCTGTTCCCCAGCAAGGTGCTGCCCTACCGGAAGGACGTCGCGACCGATCTGTACCCGTGGCTGGTCGAGGAAGGGCACCGGCGCGGGATCGTGATGGTGAGCTGGGAATACCTCAGCACCGCCCCGCTGCTCGTGGCCGAACACCCCGACTGGCAGGTCGAATTCCTGCGCGGGCCCGAACGCCTGGCCGACGAACCCGGCCCGGCCACGATGCCCTGCCTCCTGTCGCCCTACGGCGAGATGCTGAAAGAATACTGTGTCGAGGTGTTGAACGACCTCGGGTTCGACGCCATCTGGTTCGACGGCTCGCGCCTCTATACCGGCGCGGCCGACGGGTACCGCTGGACCTGCTGCTGCGAGCGCTGCGCGCGCGCCTTCCGCGATGCGACCGGCGAGCCGATCCCGAAGCGGATCGACTGGGCCGACCCGGTCTTCCGGCGCTTTGTGCTGTGGCGCTACGATTTCTTTGAAGACTACTGGGCCGCGCTCGGCGCCCACGTGCGGGACCGGTGCCCGAAGAAGCTGCTGGCCTTCAACTTCTTCAACCGCTACTACATGGGCGCGGTCGGCGGCAGCCCGCTGCGACATCGCGCGATCGACCAGATGATCGCCGGCGAGGGTACCGCGCTCACCGTCCAGATGCAGACCAAGGTCTTGCGGGCGCTGAACGGCCGCTACCCGCCGGAGGTCTGGGTTCATCTGCTCGACGGCGCCAAGCTCGGCTACCCGTCACGGCCGAATCCCGACCCGGCCGGCAACATCTTCTACGCGCAGGCCGCCGCCACGGCCGGCGGGTACGCCAGCTTCGGCATCGCGCTGCATCCGCGCGAATGCGCGGAGACGCTCGCCGAGATATCCGCCGCGCTCCGGCCGCTCGCCGGCTTCGTCGGCGGCGAGCCGGTACGGGTCTGCGGGCTCGTCTTTTCCGGCGCCACCAAGGATTTCGCCTGGCCGGCTACGGACGGCGCTCGCACGCACGCGGCCAAACACAAACCCGCGGTGGACACCGTCTACGGCATGGGCTTCCTGCTCAACGCCCTACACATCCCGTTCGAAATCGTGCTGGATAACCAATTCGACGAAACGCTGCGCCAATATCCCGTTCTGATCCTGCCCGATGTGCCGTGCATGCAGGATGAGGCGCTCGATGTCCTGCGCCGGTACGTGAACGACGGCGGACTCCTGCTCGTCACCGGCGAGACCGGCATCAAGAACCCGGACGGCACCGAACGCGAGGCCGGCCTGCTCGACGGCCTGCTGGGCATTCGGGCACGCAGCCACGCCCTCACACACGCCATCCTGGAACCGCTTGCGATGCCCCTGCTGCGCCGGACCGGCATGTCTCCCCCCCTGCCCGCCCGCTACATGGTCTCCGGCAAGGCGCGTCTGGTCGCGGTCGAGCAGGATGTCTGCGTTTTGGCCAGAGCCGAACGCACGCCGCCGGGGCGCAGGGACAGATCCCCGGCACCGCGGGCCGGCGCCGAACCGTGCGACGTCGCCGTGTGTCAACGCGCGGTCGGCAAGGGCCGCGCCGTGTTCATCGCCCCGGCTATCGGGTCCGATTACGCCCAGAACCCGAACCGGCGAAGCCGTGAACTCGTCCGCCGGCTCATCGCCGACGTCCCGCTCCCGTTCACGACCGACGCACCTCCGAACGTAGTCGTCACCGCATGGCAACAACCCGGACGATTGGTCCTGCACCTGCTCAACCAGCCGGCGACCCTCTGCCGTATGGCAGGGTTCAGCAGCCAGATCAGCGTCGAAGACGTGGTGCCGACAGGGCCCATTCGGGTCCGTGTCCCCGGCGCAGGCCTGAAGGTAACCTCGCCGACGACCTCGGGCCGGGTCCATGTGACCCATGAGAACGGCACCACGGCCGTAACGGTGGAAAGACTCCAAACACACACCGTCCTGGCCTTCGCCGGCGTCGCAACAGCACATGAGAACGCGTCGGCGCCGGGAACGGCGCGGCTGCTTGGGGACGAACAGGAAGACGGCCCACACCCAGGACGCGCCCGCGCACGCCAGGCTTTCCATGCGACGCGCGGGGGCGTAGACCGCTGCTTGACACTTTCATAACACACACAACATGCAGACAAATTAACCACAATATGATGTATCGTATATTTCAGCTTATAGGTATAAGTATAATTTTTATGAACGTCTGATAGATCAGTCTGAAACGTAAGGGACTGGCTGCGAACCAGGCCGAAAACCGTCAAGAAAGGAGGAGGAAGCAGACAGCCACCCAATCGGCTGCCGAGTCGCGCACGGCGCGTTCGGCCGGCTCTGTTAATTCGAGCGCGGGGGGATAGAACAGGAGAAGAGAAATGAGAAGTCCTACGACCTCGTCGGATCGTTACCCGTCAAGGCATCCGGCCCGGCGCGAGGGTGCCGGGCACTGTCTCGTGCTTATCGGCATGCTTCTACTTGGTCGGTTCCTGCTTGAGCCGGCCGTTGCGGAGCATCCGTTTCTGATCGTGAAGGAATCGAACTACGCGGAGCTGCAAGCGCGCGCCGCGAAGTCGCCGTGGAAGGAAATGAAGAGCACGGCGATGAAGTGGATCAGCAGCTCGACGGTCCCGTCAAACGTCCAACACATTCGGATTCAGGTCAGTGCGGGCGCGCTGGCGTACATTCTGGACCCACCGAACCGCGCGAAGTACAAGGACGCGCTTGTGAAGCGGCTGAACAACTGGGAGGTCATCAACCGCAACCTCAAGCCGGACGGCGACTGGGGCGACAAGGTTCCGTTGTCGTCGTGCCTGATCAACTCGGTTCTGGCGCTGGACATCATCCGTGACGATCTGACTTCAGCGGAGCGGACGCGTATCGAAGCGGCCCTGCGCGTGGGAGCCGACTTCCTCTGGGAGCACGGCGGCTGGTTTCCGAGCTATATTGGAGCCGTGGGCACCTGGGACCTGTATACCGGCGCGAACCCGTCGCGTTTGAACGAAGCGATCCAAGCGTACCACGACCACTTTGAGGATTTCGCCGCTCCGGACGGCATCTACAAGGAAGGCATGGGCTACGGTCATGGTCGTTTTGGCGGGCTGGACCCGAATCGCGACGGCAAGATGCATTTCATGGACGTGCTCGAGTTCACGGGCGTGGACCGCAGCTACTACAACAACCCGGGGCTGATCGCGTTTTACGAATGGCTGTACGCGTACGGCCAGACGCCGTTCCACACGTACCTCACGTTCGGCGATACGGGCGCGGACGCCGGGCCGGGCAAGTTCCCCAGCTATGCGATTCAGCGTTTCTCGGCCAAGGCTGCCCGGCATTGCCTCTGGCAATTCGGGCACCTCAACCACGAGCCACAGTTGCTGGACTATCTACTGCTGGAACCGGGCTACGACGAGCACGAGCCGGAGCCGCCCGCCAGCCGGTGTTTCGAGCAAGCGGCCTTCTTCTGGGAGCGGCCCCCGCAGCCCGCGTCGTTGATGGCGGCCCTCTTCTGCGTGAGCAAGAAGGTCAACATGACCTCGCACACGCACAAGGAGGTGAACGCGTTCCAGTTCTGCGCGTACGGGCATAACGTGATCCAGAACTCGGGTGACAACCGCGACGGGGACGCGAACTGGGGCTACCTGAACGAAGACGCGCGTTCGTGCAACACGGTTCTGATAAACGGAGTCGACCACGTGCAGAAGTACGGTGCCGGGATCGAGGAAGGGTTGACGGGGCTGGACCTGGACTACGCACGGGCCGGTTCCGGCGGTGCGCTCCCGAACGGCGCGCACACCCGCGCGCTGTGCATGGTGCACCCCTCCGGCGGCGCGGACGGCTACGTCCTGCTGTTCGACGAAGTTGAGACGGGCCTGCGCGGCGCGGAAGCGAACGTACTGCTGCATCCGCGCAGCACGGCGGAAACGGTGGTGGCGGCGGCGCGCGAGTACCGGTTCGCCATCTACGGTCAGAGCGGGGAGTACGCGACGCTGTTCTACGGGACGCCGCCGGACTCCGTCGAGATTGTGACGAGCGATCTGGGGCTCGACCACTACAACGCGATCAAGGGCCGCTGCGCGCGCGCGAACTACACGCTCGAGCCCGATGTTCCGCGCCGGATGGTGACGGTCGTCTACCCGCACAACGCGGCGCATCCGAAGCCGGAGTTCACACGGATCGCCGGGCCCGGCTGCACGGGCGCCCGGCTCGCGCACGCCGCGGGCGCGATCGACACCGCGCTGGAAAGCGACGGGGTGACGGTCGCCGAGCACGACGGGGTCTGTTTCCGCGGGCGTGCCTGCTTCCACCGCCGGGAGGGCACGCGCGTGACGCGCTATTTCGTGGGCGGCGGCCGTCTGTTCGACGACGGAGCGGCCGCCCTGTTCGGATTCTGCGCCGACGGCGACGTCAGCCTGTACGTGTGCGAGACCGACGGCCGGATCGTCTCGCCGGGCACCGAAGTCACCTTCTACGCGCCGGGGCTGACGGGCGTGCGGATCGACGGCGCGGCAGCCGCGCCGCTCCGGACGGAGCCGGGCGCGGTCCGCGTGTCGGTACCGGCGGGCAACCGCGAACTGGCCTTTGCGGTCGACGCGGCGGTTCTGATCGGCAAGGCGGGCACGTGGCGCTACAACGACAGCGGCACGAATCTGGGCACCGGCTGGCGCCCGGCCTCGTTCAACGATTCCGGCTGGAAACAGGGTCCGGGCCCGCTCGGCTACGGCGAAACGTATCTGAACACGACGCTCAGCTATGGGTTGGATCCCGCGAACAAGCACATCACGACCTATTTCCGCAAGCGGTTTGACGTGGCTGTTGAGCCGGTCACTCTCAGCACGCTCACGCTCAGCGCGCGCTACGACGACGGGTTCGTCGCGTACCTGAACGGCCAGGAGCTGCTGCGCCGGGCGATGCCGGCCGGCACGGTCACGTATCAGACGCTTGCCGCCAGCCACGAAGGCAGCGCGTACGAGGAGATCGACATCAGCGGCCAGGCAGCCAAGCTGGTGCGGGGCGCCAACGTGCTGGCCGTCGAGGTGCATCAGACCGACGCGGGCAGCAGCGACCTCGTCATGGACATGAGCCTGACCGCGGCCGCCTCCGGCCTGTCCCCCGCGGCGCGCCCGGCGATCAGTCCGGCGGAGGCCGAATTCGTGGGGTCGATCCGCGTGACGATCACGGCGCCGACCGCCGGCAGCACGGTCCATTACACGACCGACGGGCGCACGCCAACGCCGGAATCGGCGCGCTACACGGGGCGGTTCACCCTCAGCGCGACCTGCGCGGTGCGCGCGCGCGCCTACGCGGCGGGCTACGCGCCGAGCGCCGTCGCCACGGCGCATTTCACGGATGCGACCCCGCTCGTCGGGTTCGACCGGACCGGCGCCATCGAACTGGAGAGCCTGGCGGCGCCTGCGCTGCCGGTACGGCTCAGCGCGCCGAGCGCGCTTGCCGCGACCGTCGGCTACACCCTGGCCGGCACGGCCACGGCCGGGGCCGACTACACGCTGAGCGCCGGCACACTCACGTTCGCGCCTGGCGAGACGGTCCGGAACCTGCCGCTCCGGATCGTGGACGACGGGCTGCGCGAAGCCGACGAGACGGTGCTGATCACGCTTGCGGCGCCCGTCAACGCGCGGCTCGGCGCGATCGCCGCCTATCCGTACACGATCCGGGACGATGACGGGCCGCACCTGGTCCCGACGCGGCGGATGGTCCACGATCTCGGCTGGCTCAGCGGCCAGCCGAGCGCGAACCTCACGACGAACAGCCAGGGTTCGGCGGTCCTGCTCGACTATCAGACGGGCAAGCCGGCGGGGATCAGCCTGGCCATCGACAACGGCAGCGGCGTGGCCAACTACGGCAGCTCGAATCCGGCCGAAGGCACCCCGGCCTACGACGCGTTCCACGGCGTGCTCGACTGTAACGGCTACATTACCACCGCGGAGAGCCGCATCAAGCTCACCTTCACCGGGCTGGACCCGGCCCGCGCGTACGAGCTGGTCCTGTTCGGCAACCGCGCCGGCGGGTACACGGACCGGCTCACGCGGATGACGATCGCGGAGGTGGACACCTTCGTGAACCGCAGTTCGGCGGGCACCGAATACGCGGGCCCCGACGACCCGTCCGCCACGGTCTGTACCGGCGAGAATACGCAGGCGGGCGATGTCGTGCGGTTCGCCGAGATCCGAAGCGCCGGCGGCCGGCTGGTGGTTCGCGTGGAAATCGCGGGCGGCAACGTCGCCTATCTCAACGCGTTGGCGCTCACCGAACTCGAGATGCAGGACAACGCCGCCACCGTCCCGCGCGGCACGGTGTGGAAATACCGCAAGGGAACGGCGCCTCCGCCCGACGGGTGGCGGCTGCCCCGTTTCGACGCTGCAGGCTGGCCGCAGGGCCCTGCCCCGTTCGGATACCCATCGCCCGGCGAGGAAGCGGAGGAGGGCCCGTTCGGCACGCGGCTCGACGACATGACGGGCCGCTATCCGTGCCTCTTCCTGCGGCGCACGTTCGAAGTGGCGGATCCGTGCGCCGTCAGCGCCATCCAGCTCGACGGCCGATACGACGACGGGTTCATCCTCTGGATCAACGGGCAGGAGGCGGCGCGCGTCAATGCGCCCGAGGGCGAGCTGCCGTTCGATGCGCTGGCCGCCTCTTCGCTGGAGCCGCGCGACTGGTCCGCAACGCTGAGCGGCGGCGCCATGCCGCAACTGGTCCGCGGCGCCAACGTCGCCGCCGTTCAGGTCCTGAACGGCACACTCGGCAGCAGCGACCTGTATATCGATCTGGCTCTCACGCTGGTCGGCGCACCGCTCGCCCAGTCCGAAGATGCGGAAGGAGACGGCTTACGCGACGACTGGGAAAAGGCCGCGTTCGGAACGACGGGCTCGTGGGATGCCGATGACGACCCGGACGGCGACGGCCTGTCGAACCGTGAAGAATACATCGCCGGCACCAACCCGGCGGACGGCAGCCGCTTCTTCAGCGTGAACGTCGCGATCCAGAGCGGGCGGATCCAGGTCTCGTTTGCCACCGCCGCCGCGGCCGGCGCCGGCTACGCGGACCTGGCGCGGCACTACGCGCTGGAGCAGTGCGATCCCGGAAGTGCAACGGGCCTGTGGCGGGCCGTACCGGGTTATGAGGACATCCTCGGGACCGGGCAAACCGTGCGCCTGACGGACCCGGGCACAGGCGGGGCCGCCCTCTACCGGGCGCGCGTCTGGCTGACGGACAGCGGGCCGTGAGGCGCGAAGGGAGTTGCGCGCCGGATATGACCAATACGAGACTCTGTCGTAAGCCTTGTCACCTCGCCGTGGGACGGGCTTTCCAGCCCGTCCCCGTTTCCCGTCGGTCCATGGTTGTGCGGGACAGGATGGAAAGCCCGTCCTACTATGATTCGCTCGTCGCGAAAGCCTTGGGCAAAATCGGGTTCTCGGGCAAGTTCCCGACTTCAGCCGGAGGCTGATCGGCTTTCTCGATCAAGCCTCAGAACGTCTGCACCGCGCCGATATCCGGTCGCCCCCTGATCGGTCGGCCGTAGTAGTCCTGGATCTCCGTGCCGATCGACGCGCCGGCCTTGATCGCCGGGCTTCCCGGCGCCGGCCTGTACGCGTGGTCCAGCCGGGGATCGCCCGTCACGGTGTTCGTGCCGTAGACGGTCAACAGTCCGCCTGGCGCAGCGGAGCCACAGACGAGATTGTTCAGAGCCGACAACGACACGGGCGGCACGGGCGACGTCACCACCACGGACACCGGCGCTGCATAGGCTCCGGTGTCGGCGACGATGAGATTGTTGCGCCAGATCTCGTTCTCGCACCCGGCATGGTTCCGAGTGAGCGCCTGGGAGAAGTTCGCCACGACCGACGCATGCTTGAAATGCCCGTTCGGATTGACGATCGTGTTGTGCTCGATGATGACGTTTCGGCACTGGGGGTAAGCCGTGTTGCGCAGGAACCCGCCCATCAGCGTGCGAATGCCGCAGTCAGCCTTTCCGTGCGTCATGTCGATAATGTTGCCGTAGACGTGAAGATTCGAGCCATTCATCGACAAAGGTGTTACGGTGTCCTTCTCCAGGCTTTCGAAGAAGTTGCCGTATACTCGCGTGCGGTGACACTGGCGCAGTTTCGGAACGCCGCGTCCGCCGCGCCAGTAGTTGTAGCGAATGACGTGACCCGACGACTTGACGGAAGGCTGTTCGCCGTAACGGCCCTTGATCGAGTTGATGTAGTTGTACTCGAACAGAACGCCCAGATTCCACTGCCCGCCGTTGTCGCTCGGGTCGGCCCGGTTGTTGGTAAGGAAGTCACCCTGACCCAGTTGGCAGAAGGTGCTGCCGCCCTTCATCAGCCCTTCCATCGTATTGTGGTCGAAGCGGCACCCGGTCGACAGCGGTTCTTGCGCAGGATCCTTGACATTGAAACGCCCCGTCTTCACAAGTTCCGTCATGTAGCAGTGATCGATCCGCGTCCGCGCCGATCCGCTGGAGACCTCCCATGCCCATGCGTGCGGATCCGACCGGCCCACGTTGCGCATGTCCAGCCGCGTGAACCGGCAATCGGCGCCGTTCCGAACATGAAACACCCCGTGGCCGAAATTGTGGAACCGAAATCCGCCGACAACGTACCGGTCATTCGTCACACGTATCCAGAGGAAAGGCCTCTCCGCCGTGAACGTAACCGCACGCTCCGTCTCCGGTCCTATCACAATGGGCCTTTCGGCGGTGCCGTCGACAGTGGTGCGGAAGCCCGACCAATCGACCGTACGGACCGAATCGCGAATGCAGATGTAGTCGCCCGGCTGTGCCTGGGCAAGCGCGTTTGAAAGGGCTTCCTTCGTTGTGACGCCCACGATACGGCCCGCGGCCCTCCTCAGCGCCGGCCAGTCAGGCGCCTCATCCGGACTCGTCCACCCGACCTGGGTGAGCGAGGGCGGGGCGGATGTGAGTGCCCCGCAAGGCCGCCCCGTTTTCGGCGCGTGCGGCTCGCTACCGGCATTTGCCGTCCATAAGACCAACCCGGCGAGCAACGTATTCCTCATCTGTAACACCCTCCACAACTTCTACTTATCAGTAGAAGCATCAAGCCTGGAATTTCAATGGAAAACTGGTAGATTCGCCGTCTTCCGTCAACGCCGTACGGCGTGTGGCGCAACCTGAGGCTTGACATTCCCCTGCACGGCACGCACCCTTGCCACTGTTCGGACTGGGCACCTCGGGGCGGGTGTTGAGCCTGTCGAAGGAAACGGCTCGCGAGACGCTCGCCCTCCAAGCACCCGATATGTTGCACAATACGGAGAGCGAACACCCGCCGAAACGCCGCGGCGGGTCGCCCGGAGACGAGCATGAACAAGAAGCGCATTCAGCCGAGCCGGGAATATCCGGCGTACTGGGAGTATAAGGGCAAGCCGACCGTGCTGCTGGGCGGGAGCGTTGAGGACAACCTGTTCCAGATCGACGGACTGGAGGAGCACCTGAAGCTCCTGCATTCGGTCGGCGGCAACTACGTGCGCTGCACCCTGTCCTCACGCGATCCGGGCAACGTGTGGCCGTTCGAGAAGGAGGGCGAGTCGTACGACCTCAACAAGCCCTCGGCCGAGTACTGGCGCCGGTTCGACAACTTCCTCGCGCTCACGCACGACCTGGACATCATCGTTCAGTTCGAAGTGTGGGACCGGTTCGACTTCGCGGGCCGGAACTGGGACGCCAACCCGTTCAACCCGAAGAACAACACGAACTACACCGAAGAGGAGAGCGGCCTGCCGGCGGTGATCGACACGCCGGGCCACCAGGAGCAACACATCCGTTTCCTGTGGACGGTGCCGACCGAGGACAACAACCAGCTCGTACTCAAGTACCAGATCCAATTTGTGGACACGTTTCTTTCGCATGCGCTGAAGTACCCGCACCTGCTCTACTGCATGGACAACGAGACGGCGGCCTCGGAGGCCTGGGGCCGTTACTGGGCCCGCCACATCCAGGCCAAGGCCCGGGCCCGGAACGTGCACGTGCACACGACGGAGATGTGGGACGCCTACGACCTGAGCGACGAGCACCACGCGCGCACGTTCGACCACCCGGAGACATACTCCTTCTGCGACGTCTCCCAGAACAATCACAACCGCGGCGAGACGCACTGGCGGAACCTGATGTGGCTGCGCGACTACATCGCCCCTACCCGCCCGGTGAACACGGTGAAGATCTACGGGTCCGACGAACCCTACGCCCGGGCCGATCCGAACGCGCGGCTGGGCGTCAAGGGCCTGTACGGGCAGGCCCGCGACGGCATCGAACGGTTCTGGCGCAATATCTTCGGCGGCCTTGCGGGCACCCGCTTCCACCGGCCGCCGAGCGGATTGGGACTCTCTCCCGTAGCCCAGCGCCACATCCGGAGCATGCGCACGGTGCTGGACGAAATCGACATCTTCAGATGCGAACCGCACAACGATCTGTTGCCCGGCCGCAAGGAGAACGGGGCCTACGCCGCCGCGCGGCCTGGCCACGACTATGCGGTCTACTTCCCGCACGGCGAAGCGGCCAACATCGACCTCAAGGCCGCTGAAGGCCCCTTCACCGTTCGCTGGCTGGACATCGAAGCCGGCGAATGGGCCAAAGCCTACGAAGTGAGCGGCAAGGGCGTCCGCGCCCTTATCCCGCCCGTGCCCGACAGGCATTGGGCTGCCGTGATCAAGACCTGACGGATCGGAGAATCGTCAGCCGTTCTCGTCGTTATCGTGCTCCGAAGTCCTGAGCCCCCCTTGACAAACCGCTCCCCGCGCGTTATTAATGTAATGTAATGTAAAGGATACAGCGATGGGATCGGATGCGCCGCAAGTCGAGCAGTCGGTCAAGCCGTTCTACCTCCAGATCCGGGAGCGGCTGATACAGGATATTTCGGGAAGAGGTGGCGAGAAGCTGCCGTCGGAGAAGGAGTTGTGCGAGCAGTACGGGGTGAGCCGACCGACGGTACGCAAGGCGCTGGAGTATCTGGTTGAGCAGGGTCTGATCATTCGCAAGCCGGGCAAGGGCACGTTCGTTCGGGAGGCGGGCCGCAGCGCAGCCCCGGCCGAAGCGCGCGGTCTGGCCCTTTTCTATCCCGGCCACTGGCGGCTGGAGGACTCGCACTATTACCTATCGAGGATCGTGAACGGTGTTTTCGCGGCAAGTCGCGACGGGGACACGGATCTGGGCATCATTCCGTTCTCGCCCGACATCGATGTCGGCGCGAAGCTCGACCGGCTGCACGCGCACAGTTCGATCTGGATTTCACCCTATCACGACGAGCTGCCGGTGATGGAAGCGCTTGCCCACGACGGCCACTGTGTGGCCTCGGTGAATCGCCGGATCAACAACGCGGCGATCAGCTACGTACACTGCGACGGCACCGTCGCTTGCCGGACCCTGGCGAACCTGCTCCTTTCGAACGGGCACCGCCGGATTGCCTTCATCGGGCTGGTCCGCAACACGGATTTCTTCCTCGAGCGACACAAGGGCTTTCTCGACGCGCACCGCGAACACGATGTCGAGCCGGACCCGAACATGATTCTGGGCAAGCACTTCAGCCCGCCGACGTGTCGCAAGGAAGTCGAGGCGTTGATGCGGGAGAGCCCGCGGCCCACGGCGTTCTTCATCTCCACCGGGTTCTTCTATCAGCCCGCCCTGGACGCCCTGGACAACCTGGGCCTGCGAGTCCCGGACGACGTTTCCATCGTGGGCTTCGACGAGATGCCCGGCGTCTCCGCCCCGCGAGGGCTGACGATCGCCCGGCAGCCGCTGGACCAGTTGGGGCGCACCTGTGTGCAACAGATTCTGGAGCAGCGCGACACGGGCAAACCGTTCCGAGTTCTGCTCGAACCTGCGATCATCGAACGCGACTCGGTCCGCAAGATAAATTGAGCGTGCAGTCCGTTCACGAACCGTCCGCCGGCTTGTCATTACGTTCGGCAACAGAACCGATGATCCGGAATCGTCAACCGTTATCGTCGCCGTTCTCGTCGTCCGAAGTCTCGCCCCGCGCTCGCAAGATCGGTTGACGATAGCGGACGACGAAGAGCGAAACAGGGTGCGTGGAGCGCACGGCGTGCCGCCGCCGCTAATCCGCGCCGATGAGCATCCCATCGGAGGAATCGCCAATGACTGAATCAGCATCCCGTCCCTTGCGTCCGACTTGTCACGTCGCCCCGAGGCGCGGTGCGCCCGGGGCAAGTGGCCCCTTGCCCGAAGGGCGCCGGGGTCCGACGAGCGCGTTCAAACGCCTGCTCCCCCTCGCTCTGCTCCTCCTCTCCGCCCCCCTCTTCGCCCACGCCGCCGAATTCGACCCGACCACCCGCGCTTTCCGCGCGGGCGACAAGGTCGTCTCGGCGGGCGGCCACGTCACGATAAAGACCGCCGGCGCCGAGCGGCTTTCCGGCGCGTGGATGGTGAGTACGCCGGTCCGCAAGTGGATGAAGCCCAAGTACTTCCTCTCGGGCAAGACGGAGACGGACGCGGCGGGCGGCACGCTTCGCTATCGCGCGCGCATTCCGCTGACGAAGGAAGGGAAGACGGCCGGCTTTTCGCAGACGACCCGCCTGACGGAGGACGGGCTCATCCACGTGCGAACGGAGCTGACCTTCGATGAAGCGGGCGACCGGTCGCTCGCCGGCGACGGCGGGTTCTATCAGTTCACGGTGAACGCCTCGAAGATGGCCGGCGAGACATTCCAGGCGGGCGACGAGGTGAAGACCTTCGCCGAGTGGTATACCCCCGAAAGCAACGCCGTGGCCCGCCTCTTCGACCGGCGCGACACGTGGTTGACGTTCTTTCCCGACGACCCGGCGCGGAGTTTCGGCGTCAAGTCCGTCGTCGGCCGCGCGCAGCTGATCGACTACCGGCTCGCGACCCGGAACGCTTACGTCGAACTGCGGATCGTGCCGCAGGACGGCGTCACCGAGTTTCTGGTCCGGTTGCCGGAATCCGAATCGCCGGGCGAACCGATCGGCAAGGAGCATGCGGGCATCAACTTCTTCAAGCGCGACCGAATCCACGTACCCGACTACTCGTTGTGCCGGAACCTGGTGCAGAATCCGAGTTTCGAAGCCGGGTTCCGCTACTGGGGGCCGGTGCAGTGTTATCCCGGCACGGCGTGCGGGTTCGACGATTTTGCGGCGATCGACGACACAGTCGCCTATCGCGGCCGCCGCAGCCTGCGCCATACGGTCCGGGCCGGGGAAGCCCCGCCGCTGACGGCGCACTTCGCCGTGCCGGTCGTTCCGGGCAAGGCCTACACGTTCTCCTTCTACGCCAAGGCCGACCGGCCGAAGGTCAAGACCAGCGTGCTGGCCATCACGGATTCCTGGGGCAATTTCCCGATCAGCAAGCGCATGGAGCTGACCACCGACTGGCAACGCTACACCTTCCCGGTCACGGCTCCGAAGCGCGTCCTTCACATCGGGCTCGGCGAGCGCTGGTGGGACAACCGCGAGAACAGCGGCCAGCTCGACGGGGCCCGGATCTGGTTCGACTGCGTGCAACTGGAGGCGGGCGAGCTGACCGACTACGCGGAAAAGCCGATCATTGCGGAGCTGGTCACGGGCCAGTACGGGCACACCTTCGACGCGCGGGAGCCGAGGGAGATGGATGTCGTCGTCCGGAACCTGACCGCCGCCCCGCGCGAGGTGGCTGTCACCCTGACGGTGAAGGATTTCTTCGACCGCAAACGGCATCGCGAACAGTTCAGCGTCGCCGTGCCCGCGGGCGGCTCTGCCGCGCGCCGTCTGGCTCTGACGCAGGTGCTGGGGACCGGCGCCTACGTGCTGGCGGCCGAGCTGTCGGACGGCGCATTCGCCGAGACGGACTATTTCCGGGTCAGTGTGATCCGGAGCCTGTCCAACACGCACCGCAACAAGGACCTGTGCGGCATTCATTTCAGGAATCCGTACCGGCTCGAGAAGCGAGCGGAGTTCCTGATGCGGACAGGGATCGGCTCGGGGATCGGCGGCGGGGGCGCCTATTTCGGAACGTTCCCCTCCGAAGCGCACTACGGAATTCTGGCGAAGTACCGGATCAAGCCGCTGTCCAGCATCTTCGAGAAACACGTGACGGCCGGCAACCTGCGCCTCACGAAGCCGGAGGCCTACACGCTCGAGGGCCACGCTCGGATCGAGCAGGCCTGCTACGAGCGGGCGAAGAGCATGCCGTACCTGGCCTACTGGAAGCTGATCAACGAGCCGGAGGCGACCGGGTTTCCGGACCGGCTGGACGGCGTGTCGATGGAGGATCTGGTCCAGGCGCTGAAGGCGGCCTACCGCGGCATCAAGCGCGGGAACCCACGCGCGCTCGTGATCAGTCCGGACCCGTGCAACATGTACGAACGCGGCCGGCGCTGGCTGGAGCGGTACATTCGGGCGGGCGGGCTCGAGGCCTGCGACGTGGTCGCGATCCATATTTATCGGCCCTGCCCCGAAGACCCGGACATGGACGCGGATGCGAAGCGCCTGTTCGATCTGCTCGACGGGCTCGGCTACAAGGGCCCCGTCTGGTGGACGGAAGGCATCTACTACGCGCCCTACAACATTCCGGAGATCGGGCTCGATCCCTACCAGACCATCACGGACCACTATCGGTGCGGCGCGTTCGGTTATGATTCGGGCCGAAGCGAGAAGATCGCCGCCTCGCGCAACGCGCGCAGCTACCTGGTCGGCTTCAAGTACCACGCGCGCATCGGGATGAACGTCGACTGGGGCACGCGCTATCACCAGATCGATTTCGACGAGACGCCGAACGCCACCCTCTTCGCCCAGAACGCGCTGGGCAACATGCTCGGCAACGCCGTCTACCGGCAGGACGTCGACCTGGGCGCCGGGGTTCGGACCTACGTGTTCGAGAACGAGCGGCGCGAGCCGGTCGCCGTCATGTGGAACTTTCATCCGAAGGTGGAGCGGTTCGAGAAGCCGGCCCCGAACGCGGCGTTCGCGTTTGCGCCGGGCGCCGTGCGCGCGGTCGACTTCATGATGAACGAGATCCCGGCAACCGGTCCCACCCTCGAGTTGCCCGTCACCCCCTACCCCCTGTTCCTGGTCGGCGCGCCGGGCGCGCTGCCCGAATTCGTCCACACGCTGGAGAAGACGGCCATCAAGGGTGCGGACCAGAAACCGTTCAGCGTCGCCACGCGGGTAAAGGGGGCCGAGGCGCAGATCACGTTCACGAGCCTGCTCTCGCGCGGGGTCAAAGGCGCCTATGCCGCGCGGATTGGCGCGGCGACCGTTTCGTCCGGCGCGCTCGAGATCCAGGGCAAGGGCGAAAGCCGGGTTGCCGTCCAACTCGCGGACTACATGCGGCCCGGCGCGCTCAACGACGTGCCGCTGTCCGTCCGCTTCACGGATACGGCCGGGAAACAGACGGAGATCGACGGCAGCTTCCGGCTCGGGGTCTGCCCGCGCCGCCGCGGGCCGATCGCGATCGACGGCGCGCTCGCCGACTGGGCCGGCATCCCGGCCGTGCCGCTGGGGAAGGACCATCTGAAGCTGTTCGGCAAGGGCAAGAACGGCGACGTCTGGCGCGGCGACGCCGACCTGTCGGCGTCACTCCGAACCGCCTGGGACGACACGGGCCTGTACCTGGCCGTCGAAGTCGCCGACGACGTACTGGACCTCAAGCCGCGACGGGAGAAGGACAAGGATGCCTGGTTCATGCGCGACAGCCTGCAGGTCTACTTCGACACGTGGGCCGACGCCCGGTTCCGCGAGGACCGCGGCTACGACAACAACGACTATGCCTACCAGTTCGCCCTGACCGACGCCGGGCCCGCCGCCCTGCGCGACACCGTGCCCGAATGGCAGATCGCGTTCCTGAAAGTCGGCAAGCCCGACACCGTACAGACAGCGGTCAAACGCAACGGAACCCGCACGGTCTATGAGGTGTTCTTCCCGAAACGCGAGATTGTGCCGATCGACATGGAGCCCGGCACCTCCTTCGGGTTCGCCATCCTCGTAAACGACAAGGACAACGACGACCGCAAACAGGGCCTCACCCTGACCCCGGCCGGCACGGAGCCCTACATGAACCCGCATTTGTGGCCGGTGTGGGTCTTGCAGAAATGAAAAATGAAGAATGAAAAATGGCGGAGTGAAGCGCGTGGCCGATGCGACACACAGAGGTTTCTTATTCCGAGCCTCACGACAAACGGACCCCAAGTTTGCCCCACAGGCCGTCTTGTAGTCAACGCCGTAAGGCGTGTCGCCAGCCGGCGCGTGCATCATCGCGTCAACGCGATCATGAGGAAAGGATAGGCAGAATCGCCCTGACCCTGCGGGATGGGGCGGCATTCATGCCCTCACGGCGTTCCGTCTCCGGGCCAAGCCCGCTGCCCTTCGACTTCGCTCAGGACCGGAGGCGGTGATTGGCCCGGAGACGCGCCTTGTGATGGCCCAAATGGCGCTCCCACCAATGTCAAGATCTGTTGGACGCACTACACCAGGATTAGGATTGCGCTGAAAAGCCTCGGCGCGGGGGGAACCGCGCCCTCCAGTGCGCCACATCGTGTGGTTTGGAGGGGCGGGTTCCACCCCGGCCTGGCCTTTGATGGTGTCTTTCAGCGCAATTCGGATTATTGACTTGACCCCAGCCAAAAATATTCTAAAATTATACCTATTCCGTAAAAAAAGAAGGATATATCATGATAGTGCCAAGATTTTTCCAGGCTCCGAACGATTCTTTCTTTCTATTCGGCCCACGCGGGACAGGCAAGTCCACCTGGCTCCGGGAGCAATATCCCGCTGCTGCCTGGGTGGACCTATTGGCGCGTGAGACCTATCGCCTATACTCCGCTCGCCCTGAGCGATTGCGCGACGTCATTGCCGCCGCGGCGCCCGGTTGTCGGATCGTGGTGGACGAGGTGCAACGTGTACCTCAACTGCTGGACGTTGTTCACGAGAGTTTGACCAAGGACAGATCAAGACGGTTCGTCCTGACGGGTTCGAGTGCACGCAAACTCCGCCAGACGGGAGTGAATCTTCTGGGCGGGCGCGCTTTGAACACGACCATGCACGGGTTCATGGCCGCGGAGCTGAAAGCCGACTTCGATTTGGATCAAGCGCTGCTACAGGGGCTTCTGCCCGTCGTGGTATCGGCACCTGCTCCGGAACAGACGTTGCGGGACTATGTTGGGCTGTATGTCGAACAGGAGGTCAAGTCCGAAGCCATGGTGCGCAACGTCGGTTCGTTCACGCGCTTCCTCGAGGCCATGGCCTTTTCCCACGCGTGCCAACTCAACTTGTCCGCGGTATCCAGGGAGTGCCAAGTCCCAAGAGCAACTGTCGAAGGATTCCTGGAGATTCTCGAAGATCTCCTGCTCGGGTTTCGCGTCCCTGTGTTCACGCGCCGGGCCCGACGGCTCCTGGTTCAGCATCCGAAGTTCTACTACTTCGATGCGGGCGTGTACCGCTCCCTCCGCCCAACCGGTCCTCTCGACGCAGCCACCGCGCTCTCGGGCGCTGTGCTCGAGGGGCTGGTGGCGCAACACTTGCGCGCATGGATTGCCTACCGCCGGGCGAATGAGGAACTGCACTATTGGCGCACCAAGTCCGGGGTGGAGGTGGATTTCATCATCTACGGGACGAACACGTTCTGCGCCGTAGAAGTCAAGAACTCCCGCAACGCGCATAGACGCGACGTGTCAGGGCTCAAAGCATTCCTGACTGACTATCCCGAAGCGTCGGCATGCCTGCTCTACCGGGGGCAGGAGCGTCTGAGAATGAACGATATCCTGTGCTTGCCGGTTCATGAGTTCCTGAAGCAACTCACACCTTCAGCGCCCATCCCCTCGGAATAGACACCGAACCGAAGCGCCACGCCAATCCACGGCGTGAGCGCGTGGATCCGCTTATCGATCGGGTTGATGTCGATGAGCGCCCCGTCTTCAAGATCGCGCGCCCTATGTGGGTCCTACCGGCAAATGGGCCGGCGCCGCGCACTGAACCTGGCGGCGATGCGGCGCAGCGGCGTGTCGACGATCGCCGTCAACCGCGCATTCCAGCCCGTCATATCATGCCGGAGAAGATGAGCAGATCGTAGAGCACGTGGCCCGTCCCCGTTCCTACCGCGGCGAGACGGCCCTGACGCTCAGCGACACGTCGTCGAAGTATATGTATCCCGGCCGCGCTGTCATGGCTTTCGGTCTCGGGTCGCTCTCCCATAGCCGAAAGACTGTATGCTTTTTGAATCCAACGACACTACATTATGACGGAAGGCGTCAAACGAAACGTCATGAGGCGCCCACTCATACTACTCGCGGCTTGTGCCGTGGCGGCGCTGGGCAACGGGGCCCGGGCCGACGCGGACTCCTACACCTTTGCGCCTCCCGACGAGCTGCCCGTGCAGGAGGGTTTGGCCAACCCCTTCCGCAAGCCGGACGGCACGCTTGTGAAGGCACCCGACGAGTGGCCCGAGCAGCGCGCCTATCTGAAGGCCATGCTCGCGCACTATCTCTACGGGCGGATGCCGCCGAAACCCGCCAACCTGACGATCACCGAAACGTCGCGCGCACCGGCTTTCGACAACACGGCCGAAGACATTCGCCTGCGCATCGCCATGAGCCGGAACGGGAAATCGTGCTCCCTGCGCGTCGGGTTGATCAAACCGAACGGGGCGGGCCCGTTCCCGGTCGTCATCAAGAACCACTGGGAGTTGATCGAGCCCGCCCGGGACCAGGGCGACGAGACGGTCGGCGCGAAGATGGCCGTGCAGCGCGGCTACATCTTCTGCAAGTTCAGGCGTGACGACCTGGCCAAGGATTCGCCGGACAACAGGGGCAGCGGCATCTTCCCGCTCTATCCCGAACAGGACTGGGGCACCATCGCCGCCTGGGCGTGGGGCTATCAGCCCGTGCTCGATGCGCTAGCGGGCTATGAATTCGTCGACACCGGCAAGATCGCCGCCACCGGCCATTCGCGCGGGGGCAAGGCGGCGCTGTGCGCCGCCATCTACGACGAGCGCATCACCCTGGCCGCGCCCAATGCCTCGGGCTGCGGCGGCACGGGCAGCCTGCGCTACTTTCAGACAGGCCGCCATTCCGAGACGATCGCGGACATCACCTCGGACTTCCCGCACTGGTGGGTATCCCGGTTCCAGTGGTTTGCCGGCAAGGAGAACAAGCTGCCGTTCGACGCCCACGTGCTTAAGAGCCTTGTCGCGCCGCGCGGCTACGTGAACACCTACGGCCTGGGCGACTACTGGGCGAATCCGTACGGGACGGAGCTGTGCCACCGCGCCGCGCAGGTGGTGTACGACTGGATGCGCGTGCCCGGCCGCGTCGGCTGGCACACGCGGAGCGGCGGCCATGCGCAGAACGCTACCGATTGGGACGCGCTCTTCGACTTTGCCGACCAGTACTTTTTCGGCGAACGGCACGACAATGCGTTTGACGCGCTGGCCTTTCCGGGCGCGCAGGTGCCCATGACCTGGGATGCGCCCGGCTATCAGCGCGTGCGGGTGCGCGCGGCCGAGGACGACGCGGAGGAACGGCTCAACACCGGCGAGGTTGTCCTCGACAGCTCCGACCTGGAATTGGTGCGCGACGGCGCGGACCAGCTCGTGGGCGTGCGGTTCGCCGGCGTGAACATCCCGCCGGGCGCCGTCATCCGGCGCGCGTGGCTCGAATTCAGGACCGACGAAACGGATTCGGAGCCGACGGATCTGGTGATCCGCGGGGAAGCGGCGGACAATGCCGCGCCGTTCCGGGCCGGCACCGGTGATATCAGCGCCCGCCGGCAAACGCTCGCGTTTGCGCGCTGGCGGCCCGGCCCGTGGAGCCAAGTGGGCGACGTTCAGTCCAGTCCCGACCTCTCCGCGCTCATCCAGGAAGTCGTGGACCGGCCCGAGTGGCGGACGGGGCAGGCCCTCGCGTTCATCGTATCGGGCACGGGGGCGCGCACGGCGGGCGCTTTTACGGCCGCCAATCCCGGCGCCGCCCCTTTGCTCAGCGTCTATTACGAATTGCGCCGGTTCGAAGCCTTCAACGACCTGGCCTGGAGCACGGGCCAGACCCGTGCCGACCTCACCGCCTGGACCCGAGCCCAGGCCGGTGCGCTGCGCGACGTCTCGAGTTGGGAATGCCTGCGCGCCACACTCGCCCTGAATGACGGCGGCGCCGGGCCCTTTCCGGACCAGGGCGCCCCCGCGGAACCGGGCACCGATGCCGATTCGGTGTTCGGCGGCATCGTCGACTGCCGCGGCCTGATCAGCTACGGCTCGCGCAGCCTGACGCTGACGTTCGACGCGCTCGACGCGGGCCTGACCTATGACGTCGTGCTGTTCGGGAATCGGGCCGTATCGAGCTACACCGATCGGCGCACCCGCTTCACGATCGGCGGGGCGGACACGTTCCGCAACACCAGCTCCGCGGGCAGCGCGTTCGCCGGGGGCGACGATCCGTCGGTCGTGATCGTCAACGGCGACAACACGCGCAACGGGTACGTGGCGCGCTTCTCGGATATCGAGCCCGGCGCCGACGGCCGTTTCGCCGTCACGGTTGAGGGCGACGCGGCCGGCTCCAATCCCACCTTCTACCTCAATGCCGTGCGGCTCCGCGCCGCGGATCCGGCCGGCACACAGCTCGCCGTCGCACGACGCACCGCATGGAAATACGAGGCGTCCGGCACCGATCTGGGCACCGCGTGGCGCAGCGGCTCCTACCCCGACTCGCACTGGTCGGAAGGCAAAGGGCCGCTCGGCTACGGCAACGCCACCGTCGAGACCGCCGTCCCCTACGGCGCCGACCCGGCGCGCAAGCCCATGACCGCCTATTTCCGCAGGCATTTCTTCCTCGCCGAACCGCCTGCCGCCGGCACACCGCTCATCCTGCGCGTGCGGTACGATGACGGGTTCGTCGCCTACCTGAACGGAACCGAAGTCGCGCGGCGGTCCATGCCCGCCGGACCGGTCGCTTACACGACGGCGGCGTACAGCCACGCCGCGGACGCCTTTGAACAGGTCGACCTGACTGCGCACGCCGACCGGCTCGCTGCCGGCGAGAACGTCCTGGCCGTCGAGATCCACCAGCAGGCGGCCAACTCGAGCGACCTCGTCATGGATCTGGAACTGGTCCTGCTGCCGGCGCGGGGTCCGCGCGAGCAGGTGCCCGTCAGCCGCGGCGCCCACTGGCGATTCCGCGCGGGAACCGCCGAGGCGTCAACGCCCGCCACGGCATGGCGCGTGCTCGATTTCGACGCCGGCGCCTGGCCCGCCGGCCGCCTGCCGATCGGTTACAGCCGCGACCCCGCCGAAGGGCCGTTCGCCACGGACCTGGACGACATGGAAGACCGCTACACCAGCGTGTTCCTGCGGAAGACTTTCCTGCTTGAGCACCCGCAGCAGGTCGGCCGGCTGCTGCTGGACGCCGTCTACGACGACGGGTTCATCGTCTGGATCAACGGCAGCGAAATCGCCCGGCCCAACATGAGCGGAACGCCCGGCTCCGCAGTGCCTTGCACGGCCGGGGACGCGCCGCTGGGCGCAATCGAACCGCGTGCGTGGTCGCTTGCGCTCAGCGGCGGCCAGCTTCCCGACCTGCGGCACACGAACGTCGTAGCCGTCCAGGTGTTCAACTACCTCAAGACGAGCAGCGATCTGGTCTTCGACCTGGCCCTGAGCACGACCACCTTCCCGCCGCCAGTCGAGCCGGATGCCGACGATGACGGGATGCCGGACACCTGGGAAACCACCTGGCTGGCCCCGCTGCCCAACACGGCCGACCGGTCCGACGCCGCCGACGCGGACGCTGACGGGCTCAGCAATCTGGCGGAGTACATCGCCGGCACCGACCCCACCGACGCCGATGCCGGCTTCGTCCTCGAAACACGGCTGCACAACAGCCGAATCGAGGTCGTGCTCCAGACCCGTGTGGCGGCCGGGCCCGGCTATGACGGCGTCGAACGCCGTTACGCGCTGGAAATGCGCAACGGGTTCGGTCCCGACACGCTCTGGTTGCCCGTGCCCGGTTACGAAAACGTCGTGGCCACCGGCGCGCCGCTTCTGTACACTCATCACCCGACGGGCGCGCCCGCCTGCTTCAGAGCGCGGGTTTGGCTCGCGCCGCCTTGAACAGGGCCGCGACGTTGCGGGGCGGCGTATCGGGCAGAATCGCTTCGTGACTCGGCGAGATGATCAGCCCGGTCGGGAAGATCAGCCGCAGTCCGCGCACCGCCTCTTCCACCTGTTCCGGGCTGCCGCGCACCAGCAAGTTCTGTGCATCCACCCCGCCGCAGAACGCCACGCGATCCCCGAAATCCCGGCGCAGGACGGAAGGCTCCATTCCCTTCGCCAGCGCCTGGATGGGATGGATCACGTCGACCCCAATCTCGATGAGGTCCGGGATGATCTCGCAAATCGAGCCGCAGGAGTGGTGGATGACAGTCAATCCGCGCCCTTTCGCCTGCTCAACCAGCCGGCGCGTACCCGGCAGCGCGAACTCCCGTATCATCTCCGGCGAGAGCAACAAGCCCTGCTGCCCCCCGAAATCGTTCCCGATCAGGACGGCGTGCAGTTGCCCCTCCGTCGCCGCATAGAAGATCGCGTTGGCCTGCAGATAGAACTCGACGATCCTGTCGATCACGGCGCGAAACATCTCCGGCGCCGTGTGCAGCGTGATCAGCGCGTTTTCCATCCCGAACGCCGCGCAGGCATCCTGAAAATGCGCGGACCAGATCACGCCGAGCCGGACCCGCTCCGCCGACGCCCGGCCGACCAGCCGTTCGCACTCGTCCGGCGATATGTAGTTGGCCGGGTCCGGCCAGTCGAACAGGTCCGCATCGTTCGGATCGGTCCGATCTTCGAAGAAGCCCGGCGAATTCAGCGTCCGATGCTCGCGCGGCACGCGCCCTTTCTGGGCAAAATCGAATGCCGCGTATACCGCATCCGCGGTTGGCGAGTGGTACGGCAGATCGATCGGAACGATATCGTCGTCAAGCGCCTCGATCAGCTCCGGCAGACTCGCCACACCGAAATGCTCGAACAACCGCCGGTGCGCGCCGGGATCGGGAATGCCCAGCCATGTGCAGGGCCTGTCGACCGGCTTCCGGTCGACCGTGGCACGGAACCGCTCGACATGGCTCATCTCAGTCATATCGAGTAGTTGCGAATGTTGCAGGCCTCGATCATCTTCAACACACCCGGCCAAACGGCCGCATGCAACGCCTTGTACTGCTCGAGATTCTCCCCGTTCAGTCTTATGACCATCCCGTAACGCTTCATCTGCACCTCACTCTGAATCGTCGCCCGTGATCGTCGTCCGTAATCGTCGTCCGATTTCGCCCCACGGTCACGGTCGCGCCAGAGATTCGGTTCACGATTACGGGCGACGATTACGGTTGACGATTTCCAGATCAATCGTCTCGGGTCCGGCAAGTGGATCACACCCCTTGATGGATCACCACTCATACTGTAACATAATGTAATGTCATATTCAAGAGGGCCTGCAGACCCAGATTCCTGGTAGCATGCGCGGATTTGGATGGTTGATGCTTCCGACTGCAGGCTACGGACACAGGACTACCCCCATGGCCCAAGCACGCCGACCTGCCGTTCTCGCGATTCTGACGGTGTTCTTCTGGCTCTGGGCTCTTCCCCACCCCACACACGCGCAGGCGCGTCTGTACGTGGCTCCAACCGGAAACGATGATTGGTCGGGCACACATTCGGAGCCGAATTCCGCCAAGACCGACAGTCCCTTCGCCACGCTGGAACGGGCGCGGGACGGAATCTGCGATCTGAAGCAGGCGAACAGGTTCCCGGCCGGCGGCGTGGCCGTAGAGATCAGAGGCGGCACGTATTTCCTGAAGCAGACACTTGAGTTGGAGAAGGAGGATTCCGGAACCGAGCGGGGGCCCGTCGTCTATCGCGCATGCAGCGGCTGGCCGCAACTGCCGGTCTACGCGGTCCTTGAGGCGCAGCGGCATATTGAAGAGGACGGCCGCGTCGGCAGCCTGGAATGGGACGAGGCGTTCTCGGGCAACCCCATGCACATCGGGTACAGCCCGAACGGCAAGGCGCTCGAACCCGAAAGTCAGGCCTGGTTCCGGCATGACGAACACGCGCTCTATGTCGGCATCGAAAACGTCGGCGTGTCGATCACACCGCCATTCATGTCTTCATGTTCTTCGCGTACGAGCCCAGCGTCTCTATGTTTCCCGAGGACTATATTTAGAGCCGAATTATGCCTGCAAAACAAGTAATTCCAACCCCTTGACGCCAACCCGTTTGCGCTGTAATATAATGTAATGTCCGTCGCTTATTCGTAAGGATATGCGCCATTCATTCGGACGATAAATCAGGATATTGTGGTCCTGCAACTCATCCTGCTCGCGGCCACCTGCGAGGTTCAGACACACTATCGCGCCGCAAGCCTCTGCGTGGCCAATCAACGAGGGACCCTCTCAAGAGGGCAATAGAGCACTCACAGCGCATTAACGAACAGAAGGATGGAGGCATGACCCACCAACGGGAGCTGGCCGTCTTTATCTTCTGCGCCCTGCTCGGAGGCACCGGCGCGCTGTCCCTCCCCGCATACGCGAACGCCCGGCTCTACGTCGCCACCGACGGCAACGACGCATGGTCCGGCACGCGCCCGGCCCCGAACGCCGCCAACACCGACGGCCCGTTCGCCACGCTGGAGCGCGCGCGGGACGAGATCCGGAAGGCCAAGCAGGCGAACCGGTTCCCCGCCGGCGGGGTGGCCGTCGAGATCAGAGGCGGCACCTATTTCCGCGCGCAGACGTTTGTGCTCGAGAAACAGGACTCCGGCACCGAACGCGGGCCGGTCGTCTACCGCAGGTACCAAGACGAAACCGTCCGGCTCGTAGGCGCTAAACGCTTGGCCGGCTTCGGCCCGGTGAGGGACCCGGCCGTGCTGGCCCGGCTGGCGCCGGAGGCGAAAGGGCACGTCCTGCAACTCGATCTCGGCGCGCAGGGCATCACGGACTTCGGGCCCGTCCTCGGAACCAACACGCCGAATACCGGTTGGCCGCCTCACGGCGTCGCGCCCGTGGAGTTGTTCTTCAATTTGAAGCCGATGACCCTGGCCCGCTGGCCCAACGACGGGTACGCCATCATCGGCGAGACGTCCAACGGCAAACGGTCCGACACCTGGCATTACGACGGCACGCGGCCCGAACGCTGGATCCCTGAGCAGGACGTGTGGCTGTGCGGCTTCTGGAACGCGGATTGGGCGCCCAGCTACAAGAGGCTGGAAACGGTCGATCCGCAGAACCGGACCCTGACGCTCGAGGAGACGCGGGAACGGGGCTGCAGCCGGGGCCAACGCTACTACGCGCTCAATCTGCTGCCGGAACTGGACAGGCCGGGCGAATACTATGTCGACCGGCAGGCCGGCCTGCTCTATTTCTGGCCGCCCTCCCCGCTCGAGGCGGGCGAGGCGCTGGTGTCCACCCTGTCCGATCTCATACACATGCTGCACACGGAGTACGTGGTGCTCGACCATCTGACGCTGGAAGCCACGCGCGGGATGGCCGTCCTGATCCGCTATGGGAACCATGGTCTCGTCGTCGGCTGCACGATCCGGAACACGGGCAATCACGGCATCCGCGTCTGGGGCGGCGAAGAACACGGCGTCATCGGCTGCGACGTGTATGAGACCGGCAAGATGGGGATACGGCTCGAGGGCGGGAACCGCAAGACGCTCGAGCCCTGCGGCAACTACGCCGAGAACAACCACATCTATCGGTACGCCCGCCGGCAGCTGGCGGGCGCGCCGGCGATCTACATGACGGGGGTCGGCTGCCGGGCGCGCCACAACCTGATCCACGATGCGCCGCACTCCGCCGTCTATCAGTACCAGGACAACGAGCACCTGTTCGAATTCAACGAAGTCCACAACGTCTGCCACCAGACCGGGGATTGCGGCGCGTTCTATTCCGGCCGCGACTGGACCGCGCGCGGCACGGTCATTCGCTACAACTTCTTCCATCACATCGAGGGGCCCGGCCGCTACGGCAGCAACGGGGTCTACCTGGACGACGAGGCGAGCGGGTTCTCGGTTTTCGGCAACGTGTTCTACAAGGTGACCCGCGCGGCCTTCATCGGCGGCGGGCGCGACAACATCGTGCAGAACAACATCTTCGTCGAGTGCGAACCGGCCCTGCATGTTGACGACCGCGGGTTCCGGAACCGGAAGTTGCTGCCGCCGGACAAGCCGAACGAGCTCTGGGACCGGCTCATGGCGATGCCCTACAAGAAACCGCCTTGGAGCGAACGCTATCCGAAGCTCGTCCCGCTTCCCGAGCAGCAGAACCCCTGGCTGCCCGAGGGGAACATCATCACCCACAATATCTGCTGGGGCAGCAAATGGTCGGAAATCTCGAAGCATGCGCAGCCCTATCTCCAGCTCGAAAACAACCTGCTGGACCAGGACCCGCTGTTCGTGGATGCGGCGAAGATGGACTTCCGGCTGAGACGCGATTCGCCCGCCTGGCGCATGGGGTTCAAGCGTATCCCGTTCGAGAAGATCGGGCTGTACCCATCGCCGAACCGCGCCTCCTGGCCGGTCGAACACCCGATTCTCCCGCTGCCGAGCGAAACGAAGAAGCGGGAGGCAGACGTCTACAAGGTGCTCCGTGCGCATCGCTCCATCAGGGTGGACGGCGAGGTGACCAGCGGCGAATGGTACCCGGCGTTCGAGTGCAATGCCATGCCCCTCTGGGCGCCTGGCGAGGCGGGAGGCGAACCCAAGAGCCAGGCCTGGTTCCGCTACGACGAGCTGGCGCTCTATGTCGCCGTCGAAAACGAAGTCTCGGACAAAGCCCCGATCCGGATGGGCGACAAGTGGGGCGGCAACGACGCAGTCGAAGTCGCGATTCGCAACACGGCGCAGAGCAAGCACGCGCCGATCCTCGTCCTGCGCGGGTACCCATCCGGCCATTTCGAGAGCAGCGACGAGGCCGGCGCGCTGCCGGCCACCGTACAACGCGCCGCGAACGGCGTGCAATACGCCGCGCGTGTCGCGGACGCCACGCACTGGAACGCCGAATGGCGGATTCCGTGGGATTCGCTCGGGATCGACCCGGCCAAGCATCGCACGTTCGCCTTCAATCTGACGGTCCTCAAGACGGCCACAAAGCAATGGGTCATGTGGTGCCGCGTCGGCCCGTCATGGGATGTCGGCCATGCGGGGTTTATTGAGTTGGTTCAGTGACAGGTACTGTCAAGAGTCTTGTGAAAAGTGCGAACAGCGGGGATCGGTGTACGATAACGGCGACGAGAACGGTTGACGAGTGCAGATCGCCCCATCGTCCACCATTATCGCGTG